>DASRVY010000001.1:0-3365 GCA_035654855.1 Bacillota bacterium
TGAAAAGGCCAAGAATAATCTCGCTTCGATGGGGACTTATTGTTTCTCCTGGCCGGTTCTTAGAAAATATCTGATTCAGGACGAACAGGACAAAGAGTCCGAAAACGACTTTGGCAGGAATATTATTCCCGCCATGTTGAACGACGGACAAAATCTGAAAGCATTTACCTTTACAGGCTACTGGAAGGACGTCGGCACTATCTTCTCGCTCTGGGAATCCAATATGGATTTGCTCGACCGCCCGGAAGATATCGATTTGCACGATGACAGCTGGCGCATCTACAGCAGAAACCCCATTCGGCCTTCTCATTATGTCGGGCCAAATGCAATTATGGATCGGGTTGCCGTGACGGACGGCGCGGAGATCTATGGCACAGCCGTTCATTCCATGCTCTCTGACAGTGTTGTAATCGAAGAAGGTGCGACGGTAAAGGATTCCATACTTATGCCGGGTGTAGTGGTCAAGAAGGGCTGCAGCCTTGACCGCTGTATTGTCGGGATGAACACAATCATCGGAAAAAATGTTCAGGCAGGCCCGGAGGTAGTGGGGGGGACTGAGATCTATCGGGACAGAATGATCTGTTCAGACGGGATCACGGTTTTTGAGCAAAACCTCATCATCAACGACGACGTCAAAGTTGCCGCTAACTCTATGGTATACGCGCCAACTTCAGGTGAAGGATTTAACGATGTCGTTGTCGGACTGACTGAATTAGAACCATCTATGGAGGCGTGAAATGTTTATTGATGCAATGGGATTAATACTGGCGGATCACGAGCATGTACGACTAAGTGATCTCACTCAGCCTAGAGCGTTGGCAGCCGTGCCCTTTGCCGGCCGTTACCGTATTATCGATTTTATTCTCTCCAATATGGTCAATTCCGGAATCAAATTTGTCGGGGTGCTGACAGAGTCGAAATACAGATCATTGATGGATCATATGGGGACGGGAGCGTCCTGGGATCTGGACAGAATGACGCAAAGGCTCTTTATTTTGCCGCCCTTTTTGAATACCAGCCTCAGAAGAGGAGACCCGACGCCAAATTTAACCGGCTTGCTCGATTATGTTGAAAACGGCAATCAGGCTTATGTTGTCATCGCTGACAGCAATGTTGTCATGAACGAGTCTTACAGTGATATTTACGAAGCCCATGTAAAATCAGGGGCGGATATTACAGTCCTTTATAACTGTGACGGGGATCGCTTCGGTTCACCCGTTATGACTCTGGACTTTGACAGCGACGGCAGGATGAAGGATCTGCTTCTCAACGCCCCCGATATGGCCGAGACCAAGAATTTTTTGGGTCTGACAGTAATATCGCGCGACTTGTTCTTAAATATTTTAGAGACAATGATTGCCAGAGGGCAAAGCGAATTCTCCCAGCTCATGCTCTTGAGAATGTTTGATGAACTGAACATTCATGGTTTTGAGCATCAGGGCAAATCACTTCGGATCAACTCGGTTTCTACCTATTACAGTGCCAGTATGCAGCTTTTGAAAAAAGAAACGCTCTCTGATCTTTTTCGGGAAGACAGATTGATTTATACCAAGGTGAAGAACGAAGCTCCGGCCGAGTTTTTGGCAGGATGCAAAGTGAAGAATGTGCTGTCTTCTGACGGCTGTCGCTTTATGGGGACAGTTGAAAACTGCGTATTTTTCCGCAGTGTGCAGGTAGGCAAACACGCCAGTGTCAAGAACTCCATCATTTTTCAGGATGTTGTCATTCAAGAAGGGGCAATACTGGATCACGTCATAATCGACAAAGACTGCGTTATCCGCAGTGGAGTTGAACTTAAAGGTCAGCCCGATTACCCCATCGTTATAGAAAAAGGGGCCATAGTCTAATTTGTCCGCGGTGCAAGAGGACAATCGCAGCTGTCATAATGTCAGACTGAGGTAGAAAGGATGCAAAAATGAAAATTCTGTTTGTTGGTTCTGAGTTGAATCCATTGGCGCATACAGGCGGTCTGGGTGATGTCATGGCAGCGCTGCCTGCTGCAATAAGAAAAGCGGGACACGACGCCCGTATCATCATGCCGCTTTATAAACAGATCAAGCTGAATTATCACAATGAACTCAAATTTGTACGCTGGTCGATGATCAGACTTGGCTGGCGCACCATGTACAGCGGGCTCTTTCGCATGACAGTAAACGGTGTCCCTGTCTATTTAATCGACAATGAGTACTACTTTGGTCACGATGCTATTTATCTGGATTACGCCTTTGACATTGAGCGTTTTTCTTTCTTCCAGCGCGCTGTCTTGGAAGCTCTGGGCGAAGCGATGGATTTCACTCCGGATATTTTGCATCTGAATGACTGGCAGTCAGCCATGATACCTGTCCTGCTGGAAGCGCATCATGCTGATGACGAGCACTATCGAAATCTGAAAACAGTTTTGACAATTCACAACTTGAAATATCAGGGAGTTCACGGCAGGGAGCAGGTTCAAGATTATCTGGAGCTGCCTAATTACTTTTTCTCAGAGGCGCGCATACTCCAGAACGGTGTCCCCAATTTCCTCAAGGCGGGGATTGTCTACAGCGATAAAATCACTGTGGTCTCACCTACATATTCAGAAGAAATTTTGACCGATTATTATGGCGAAGGCTTGAACGGCATATTAGGCGCGCAAAAAGGAAAGCTTAAAGGGATTTTAAACGGGCTGGATACAGAATCGTACGACCCGGCTACGGATAAATGTATTGCCAAGAATTATGACGTATCCGGCTGGAAGAGCGGCAAGGCTTTTTGCCGGAAGGCTTTGGAGGAGGAACTGAGTTTCAACTCCGATGACGATATACCTCTAATGGCAATGGTCACCAGATTGACCGATCAAAAAGGTCTCGACTTGCTCTTGCACATAGGCGATGAACTGCTGGAGACAACAAAGGCTCGCCTGGCCATTATCGGCACCGGTGATGCCGATTTGGAGAACCGCCTGCGCGCCCTGCAAGCCAGACATCCCGACAAGATGCGCACTTTGTTTTCTTTCGAGCCGGAAAAAGCCAGAAGACTGTACGCCGCCTCGGATATATTTTTGATGCCCTCACTCTTTGAACCCTGCGGACTGTCACAAATGATTGCCATGCGTTATGGCTCTCTGCCTGTAGTCCGCCAGACCGGAGGTCTGAAAGACACAGTTCATCCTTATAACCGTTTTGACGGCAGCGGCAACGGCTTTGGTTTTCTAAATATCAACGCCCATGAACTGCTGTACACAACCAAGCATGCCGTCAGCTTATATGAGAAAAATCCCGGCGCCTGGGGCAAGCTTGTGGAAACGGCGATGATGGGGGACTACTCCTGGATGAATTCCGCTCAGGAATATATCTCTTTGTACAAAGACCTTATGAGCGATCAGA
>DASRVY010000002.1:0-1483 GCA_035654855.1 Bacillota bacterium
CATTACTGTCTGTGATTTTCGTTCGGTTTGCTTTGATCAGACTGATACTGATATTTGATTTGGCATCATTATCATTCAAAAGTCCATTTTCATCACATGGAAGTTTGATGGATGAATCTCCGATTTTAATAATCGCAAAATCTGTCTGCTGTTGATTTTCTGTCGAAGCCTTGGATAAACCCACAGAGATCTTTAATCCAAGCAGATTGACACTCAATAAATCACCTTCATAGGCTGCTTTGATTTGAATAATTCCCAGATCAATATTCAACAGATTAACTGCCTGAAGCTCATCCAGATAAAGTGCTTTCACCAGTTGATTTAAAATGGTAAGCAATGCATTCACTAATGTGGAATCCAAATCTATATTTCCAAGGTATTCGTAGCTTGTTCTTCCTGCAAAGCCTCCGGCTGTTCCTCCGGATGCAACCTGTTTGAGCCCGTTTGCCTGAATATTACTATCTCCGGCAATACATCCTGACATCCTCGCCAGATTCGCATAGCCGATAAATCCTCCGGCAATCTGTTCCTCACCTCCACTGCTCTGTACGGTATAACCACCATCCACTCCGGCTACACCGCTGTCCTCAATATGCGAACCGAATACATCCAGGACACCTGCTGCTCCTCCTAGAAGCTGCCATTCATTGTTGCCAAGAACATTGATTTTGTTTAGATCCACAACACCACTTTTTCCGGAATAACCGATAAAGCCTCCGGTGCTATTTCGGCCGGTTACATTAGAAAGCTTTGTAACACTGCTGTTTTTTACTGAACTGTTTAATAAAGAGCCTCCAAAGCCTCCGGCTGTTCCACTGTATGTCACCGCGTCATTCTGCCCGCTTTTCACGGCTGTATGTGCGCTTACACTTAAGCCGGCATCCGCACTTCCGCTTACGGATCCGTCATATACATAAGTACGGAATGCATCCAAGACATCGGTACGCCCAAGCTGAAGCAGATATTTGAATAATTCTGTCTCTGTCTTTCCTGAGACCTGCACTCCGGCATCGACATCCGCTATTCCAAAGAAACCTCCGGCATATTCCCCGGCAATAACAGAACGGATTCCCTGTGCAGAAATTCCCGCTTCCTTGGTATCTTTTTTCCCGAGTACGGTTCCAACCAGACTTCCGGCAAAGCCTCCGGCTGCTTTTGCATAGGAAGTGTTGCTGCCTCCGCCTGAATAAGCACCATTTACGATGATTCCCCAGTCATCCCAGGCTTCCACATCTGCATAACGGATAGTTGCGACTGTAGCATTTAATACTTTTATCAAATCTGCCGGTGTACTTAACAGTTTATTCAGAAGCTGGCTGAGTAATCCTTCACCAGCAGTTGGATCCACTGTTGCTACACTTCCCGGTCTTGAGCTTCCGACGAATCCACCGACATAACTTCTTCCGTCAACTCGTCTCAGCTTTGTAACCTGGCAGTGAGCATTATTTTCGCCCCAGATCTGTCCACCAATCAGTTTTCCTAC
>DASRVY010000003.1:0-18732 GCA_035654855.1 Bacillota bacterium
CGGTCAGATACGGCAGGTTTTGATGCCATTGAGATTCACGGTGCGCACGGGTATTTACTTAGCAGCTTTCTATCGCCTATATCCAATAAGCGCACTGATGAGTATGGCGGCAGCCTTAAGAATCGCGCTCGTTTCCTGCTCGAAGTATTAGAAGCAGTTCGTGAGGTCTGGCCGCAGGATAAAGCCTTGCTGCTTCGCCTGTCCGCAACCGATTATCTGCCGGGAGGGACTAATCTGGCAGAAACAATCGAAGTGGTTGAAATGGCCAAAAAGTATGTCGATCTATTCCATATCAGTTCCGGAGGCATTGCGCCTGCGTCACTTAATGCTTATCCCGGCTATCAGATTCCCTTTGCAGAGACCATTAAAAAAGAATGCGATGTCCCGGTTATTGCCGTTGGCCTCATCAGCAAAAGCGAAATGGTTGAAGAAATTCTGGCCAATGACAGAGCTGATCTGGTAGCTTTGGGAAGAGAACTGCTGCGCAATCCTTACTGGCCCGCAAATACCGCCTGGGAGCTAAATCAGCCCTATGAGTTTGCAGACATGTATAAAAGAGCCTATCTCAGGAAAAGCTGACTTAAATTAATACAATGCGAAACCCCGCTCTATAACGATCGGGGTTTCGCATTGACGGGGCCTGCCCGCATAAATCATTCAAACTAAGACAAATATATCTATTATTATTGAGAATCAAATCTCCCTTTAAGCGTCTTGATTGTTTTGCCTATCTTCAGGCTGATCAACTTGCTTGACCGGCTGCTCTTGCGGGTGCTGCATTTTACCAGCTGTGTTTAACTCCTGATTATATCCACCATCGACTTTGTTTTGATGTTTTTTCCTGCGCTTTCTTCTAGATTTGATAATAAGAATAATGACAATAATTATCACGGCGAAAATAATTATTCCGGGTAAAAAATATACAATATTGATCACGAAGTTTTCTGCTCCGCGACGCAGATTAACCAGCATTTGGGAGAAAGCATTTTTTATTCTGCCGCCTAAAGACTGCGAAACACCCTCCGTTTGAGAAAAGTCTCTAACTTCCTTCAGGCTGATGGTTATTGTTGAATAATCAACATAATGATCCATCCGCTGCATTTCGCCCTTGAGATATTCCAGCTGGAAGATTACTTCGTCAATTTTTGTTTGGATTTCAATGATATCCGCCATGATATCCGCTTTTTCATAAAGAGCTGATAATCTTTTGAGCTGACTTTCCAGTGAAGAGATCCGCATCTCAGTATCGTAATACTGATCAGTAATATCTTCACCCGATTCACTTTGATTTGTAATTTTACCGGCGTCGCCCAGCTGTTCTCTAAATCTCGTAACATACTGTGCGGGAATGCGAAGCTGCAATTGAGCACGCTTTGGACCGTTATCACTATAACCTGCAGCGTAGATATCTGAATACAAAACATATCCTTCGGCAGGACCGACCGCGGATAATATATTGTTTAACGATTCATCAAAATTTTGCGTCTCAATCGTATAGGAATATTCCTTGATGATTTTCCTGCCGGAAGCTGAGAGATTCAGTTCACCTTCAGAGTGCTCCTCTGCCGCCGGTGCATCCAGATTAAAACCCGTATCCAATCCATAACCATCTTCTTCCCAGGTCTCCAAATAGTCTCCTCCGGATACCGCATCTTTTTGCATATTGGGACTGGCAGAACATGATGTGAAGGCAGTAACGGCCAAAACAACTGCTAGTAAAAACAATATTAAGTTGAGCTTCTTTTGCTTCTTCATAATGTGCTCCTTTTGCTGATCAGAGATTTATTTATTTGGCTTGAGATAATCCTGAAAGCAATAACTGATCGCTCTCAACGATTAGACGTCCATTTCCCAACAAAGGTTCCCGTTTCAGTCTCAAAATTTCAAAATATAATCTCCAACTCAAAAACGCCGGTTAAAATCAGTCAATGAAAACAGACACCATTGCCCGAATACTGAATGCTCAGTTGTTTTCTGCGCCAAAGAGTTCCATCAGACGTTGTAAGTCATCCAAATTCTTATAACGAATTACAATAGAGCCTTTACCATCCTTATGAGTAAAGCGAACTTTTGTTCCCAATGCTTTGGAGATTTTCTCCTCTGTAGACTTGATGCTTAGGCTTTGCGCCTCGTCAATTTGCTGAGGTTTTGCTGTCTTGCGAGGCGTCAATATTGCTTGAACTGCCCTTTCGGTCTCGCGAACGGAAAGATCCTCTTTAATGATGCGTCCTGCAAGTTTCAGCTGGCTTTCTTCAGTCTTTAACGCTAAGAGTGTTCTGGCGTGTCCGGCAGACAATTCATTGCTTCTAATAAATTTCTGAATAGCTTCCGGCAGTTTTAGCAGGCGTAAAGTGTTAGCAATAGCAGGCCTGCTGCGGCCAATGTCTTTGGCCAGTTCCTCTTGAGTCATATTATATTCTTTGAGAAGCCTGCTTAGAGCCTGTGCTTCCTCAATCTGATTCAAATCTTCGCGGTTAAGGTTTTCAATTAACGATATGCGCTGTATCTCTTTGTCATCTAAATTGCGCACTATGACCGGGACTTCATCTAATCCCGCCAGACGCGCAGCTCGCCAGCGCCTTTCACCTGCAACAATGGTATAACCTTTGCCTTCGCTGTTAGCAACTGCCAGCAATGGCTGCACAATGCCATTGCTCTCGATCGATAAGGCAAGCTCCTGCAAACTTTCCTGATCAAAATCCTGACGAGGTTGTGCTTTGTTAGGATTCAGTTCATTAATTTTTATCTTTTTTACCTGTTCTGCATCAGTATTTGTCACTGAAGCTATCGCGTCGGCACTGAGCAGGGCATTTAGTCCGCGCCCCAATCCTCGATTGGCGGGTTTCGCCTCCTTCGCAGTTTTGCCCGTCTTCTTAGTTTTCTCATCTTGTGCCATATTAACTCCTCACTTTTTTCTTGCGCATAATTTCTTTGGTCAAAGCCTTATAAGCTTTGGCGCCTCGCGACCTTTTATCGTAAACCATAATAGGCTGTCCATGACTGGGAGCCTCACTTAAACGGACATTACGCGGAATAATTGTCTGAAATACCTGCTCCGGAAAAAGGCTTCTCACTTCCTCTTCTACCTGGTGAGCTAACTGTGTTCGGGCGTCGAACATTGTAATAACTATGCCAAGAAACTTTAAAGACGGATTGCTGCTATTCTTAACCCTTGAGTACGTCTCCAGAAGTTGTTCTAATCCCTCAAGCGCGTAATATTCAGCCTGAACGGGAATCAGAATATAGTCCGATGCAGTAAGTGCATTTACAGTCATTTGCCCTAACGAAGGCGGACAGTCAATAATAACATAATCATAAGTATCTCTTACTTCTTGCAGCGCGACAGAAAGGATTTTTTCACGCTCAGGCAAACCTATAAGCTCAACTTCTGCACCGGTTAAATCAATATTCGCCGGACAAATTGATAAATTGCGATATTCTGTTTCAATAATCGCCTTTGTTATTGGCAAACTATTGACCATGACATCATAGGTGGTCTTATTTTGCTCTTTTTTTGCTATTCCAAAGCCGGATGTAGCATTGCCTTGAGGGTCTGCATCAATAAGCAAAGTTTTTTGAGAACTCTTGCCTAAATATGCTGCCAGGTTTACAGCCGTCGTGGTTTTGCCTACACCGCCTTTTTGGTTAACTACTGAAATGACATAACCCATAACAACTTCCACCTTCCCAGTGATCATTCATATATTAACACAGCATGGAGCCGTTTCTTATGACTGTCAGGCAACGCGATTGAAAAATTACGACATCCACAGACAAAAATCCTTCCCTGCGAATGTTTCACGTGAAACATTCGCAGGGAAGGGTAGTATTTTTAGGCTTGCTGTTAACTGATGCGGTTGACTTGCCTGTATTATATTATATTGCTACACGTCCGTATTGGCATACACTGCGTTAGCACTAATGAATTCTCTGCGTGGTTCAACTTTATCTCCCATCAGAAGAGTTAAAGTTTCGTCCGCGGTTTGGGCATCGCCCACGGTCACTTGTTTCAAATAACGTGTTTCCGGATTCATGGTTGTTTCCCAGAGCTGATCCGGATTCATTTCACCCAGACCCTTAAAGCGCTGCATCTTAAAATTCGTCTTTCCTATCTCATCGACGATTTTCTCGACATCCCCCTCTTCATAGGCATAGTGACTTTCATTTCCGCTGTAAATCCTGAAAAGCGGAGGAACGGCGATGTAGACATGTCCTGCTTCAACTAAAGGTTTCATGTAGCGATAGAAAAATGTCAGCAGCAGCGTTCTTATATGCGCGCCGTCAACATCCGCATCCGCCATCAATATTACTTTACCGTAGCGAAGTCTGGAAAGATCAAAGTCACTGCCTATTCCAGTGCCAAGAGACATTACAACAGGCATCAGTTTTTCATTGTCCAATACCTTATCAACTCTGGCTTTTTCGACATTCAGCATTTTCCCCCACAGGGGAAGTATCGCTTGATATTTTCTTTCGCGCCCATTTTTCGCCGTGCCTCCTGCTGAATCTCCTTCAACAATAAACAGCTCACAATGTGTGGGGTCTTTCTCTGAACAATCGGCCAGTTTGCCGGGCAAAACATTAGATTCTAAAACGCTGACTCGTCTTGTCAGGCTTCTGGCTTTGCGCGCAGCTTCGCTGGCCCTTGCCGCTGCCAGTGATTTCTCCAGGATAATTCGCGCTGTTTGTGGATTCTCTTCCAAATAGATGGCGAATTTTTCATTTATTGCAGATTCAACGATAGTCCTAACTTCAGCATTGCCCAGTCTGGATTTAGTCTGTCCCTCGAATTGCGGTTCAGGCAATTTCACGCTGATAATTGCAGCCATGCCTTCCCGAATATCCTCCCCTGAGAGGTTTTTGTCGCCCTCCTTGAGATGATTGTATTTACGTGCGTAGTCATTGACTGTTTTCGTTACCGCAGAGCGAAAACCCGTCAAGTGCGTGCCGCCCTCAATAGTTGCAATATTGTTGGCATATGAGTAAACATTTTCCGCATAGCTGTCATTGTATTGAATCGCCACCTCGACAAAAGTATCGTCCACTTTATTACAAAAATAAATCGGCGGTCTGTGCAGAGCGGTTCTGTGTCTATTGAGATACTCGACAAAGGATACAATTCCACCTTCATAGAATAGCGTTTTTTCTAATCGCGGCTCTTCACGGCGATCAATCAAATTGATCTTAACACCCTGATTGAGGAAGGCCATCTCGCGATAGCGTGTAATCATCAGGTCGAAATCAATGACATCATCAGGAAACACCTGGGGATCCGGCTTAAATCTGGTGATAGTGCCGGTTTTTTTAGTTTCACCGATAATCTCCAGCGGCTCCGTAGTGACTCCGCGCTCAAAACGTATTCTATAAGATTTGCCTTCGCGATTTACAATTACTTCCATCCAGGATGACAGAGCATTAACAACTGCCGCTCCTACGCCATGCAGTCCTCCTGAAACCGAGTATGCTCCGCCGCCGAATTTCCCTCCGGCGTGAAGCATGGTGTGCACCACTTCAACCGTCGGTATGCCTGCTTGCGGATGTGTACCGACCGGAATACCGATGCCGTTGTCTTCAACCTCGACAAATTGATCCGGATAAACAGTTACGGTAATTTCATCACAACGCCCTGCCAAAGCTTCGTCCACTGAATTAGCAACAATCTCATATACCAGATGGTGCAGTCCCCTGGGGGTGGTGTCACCGATATACATGCCTGGACGCTTGCGCACAGCCTCTAAGCCTTCCAATACTTGAATATCTGCATCCGAGTATTGGGAATCGCTGTGTGTGTCAAAAGAGGAATTAAGACGGATATCGTCTATCGACTCCTCAAAATCTTCAACCAGCGCACGCGGATTTTCTGCCAAATTGCGAAGACCTTCTGCATCCTCAGCGTCAGCAGCATCATCGACAATAGCATTAGCATCTTCATCTGCTCTGCGCAGCAGCTCTTGCATTGATGCATCTATAGCGGTGTTTTTTTCGTTATCCTTATTAATCATTCAAATCATCCTTTATTAATCTGTTTGCAGAGCTTCTCTTCATGCCTTTTTGCCAGCGCGAACTTAGCGTGGCAGTTGAAACAGGTGAAAAAATTACTCTATTTATTGTTAACACAACAGTACGAGGAATATCTTCGGTTAGAATATCTACGCGCGACTCTCTTTCAGCAGTTGACAAGAATTTCACCGTATCCGGAGCTGAACTGGTTACAGTATCTAGATCAAATATGCCAATAATCCATTCGGCCGGAAGCGAAACATCCGCCCCAATATGAATATACAATCTATTATCCTTCCTGCCTCAAAATTAACTCAAATCACCCTTCTATTATAGCACTAATAAAGAAACTCGCGCGCGCGAGTTAAAGATGGAAAATTTAGGAATTTTAATTTACAGCCATTATACTATTGAGTTTGAGACGGGACTTTAGTAACAGTTGCCTTATCCACCTCGAAGATCGAATAGTCATCAACAATATCTGCCGGAGAAGAAGTCTCTGCAACGTATCTGCTCAAAACTTGAGACAAATCAGTACAAGTTATAAAAGACTGATGTTTATCGATGGACTGTAATAAACGATATCGTCTGCCGCTGTCAAGCTCTGACATGACATCATCAAGTAAGAGGACCGGACTTTCACCGGTCCTCCGCCGAAGTAACAATAATTCCGCCAGCTTTAAGGATAAAACGATTGAACGCTGCTGACCCTGGGAAGCGAAGGGCCGAACCTCTCTGCCATTAAGGTTAAACATAAGATCATCCCGATGAGGACCAATCCCGGTATACCCCTTTGAAATATCGTCGGCAGCCTGTTCCCGTAAACGATTTTTCATAATTTCTTGAACTTCGTCCAGAGTAATATTCTCGGAAATAGAGGCCACCGTCTTGTAACGAAGACGCAGCTCTTCCTTCAGCCCTGTAATCTGTGAGATAGCGTCATTTGCCAATATATCAATTTCATTTACGATTTCTTGACGCAGGCTGATAATGCGAGCGGAACAATTTGCTATTTGTTCATCCCAGACTGCTAAATTCAGATTGTATTCTGTCAGATTATTTTCTGCCGCATAATCATCGCGTAATTGTTTAAGAAGACTATTTCGCTGAGTCAGCAAATGTTGATATTGCAGCAGATCTTTGAAGTAAGGAGGATAAAGCTGTGAGATTAGGAGATCTAAAAAACGCCTCCTGGCAGATGGTCCATCTTTAATAAGCTGCAAATCTTCAGGCGCGAATATAACAGCATGGAAGAGACCCATCATGTCGCCGACCCGCTCAAGCCTTACACCATTATGGTAAATATGACGGATCGGCTTCACCCTCAAAGGATCACCGCTTACCGCTGCTAAATAGTGAATTCTGATTTCTTCTTCAATTCCCTTGTCCGTGATGAATATTATTTTAACATCGTAGTCATCTTTTCCTTGCTGCACTAATTCCATATCCTTGCCGGTTCGGTGAGAACGAGCGCAGGTGCAAAGATAGATAGACTCAAGTATATTAGTTTTACCCTGAGCATTTTTTCCATACAAAATCTGGGCACCGGGATAGAATTCTTGTTCCAGGTGAGAATAATTTCTAAAGTTTTTTAATTCGATTTTTGTTACGCGCATGCCTAACGTCTTAAAGGCAACACTAAATAGTTAAAAGAATCGCCTTCGACCGGTTTTATTACACAAGGACCAAGGCTGCCATTAAAAGTGATCAGTACTTCTTCATCAGGGATTACTTTTAATGCGTCGACGAAATATTTGGGATTAAAATCAATATCAAAGAGCTTGCCCGACATTGCAATATTCAATTCCTCCTGAGAAGCGCCGATATCCGTCTTAGCGCTGATACTCAATACTTCATCACTATTGGTCTGTAAGGTGACCGAAAACCGCCTGTCTTCAGCTCGTATAACCAAGGACGCCCGCTCAAAGGCGTCCAGAAGATTCTTAGTATTTATCGTCATACTAGTCTCAAGATTACGGGGAAGAATGCTGTTATAGTCCATAAATTCGCCTTGAATTAAGCGAGATACTACTAATACACGTCCCATATCGAAAAGAATATGATTGTGAGAAATTGAAATTATGACATTTCCCTCTTCCGTCAAAACTCTTGCAACTTCGTTCAGTGTTTTGGCAGGAACAATAAATTGTGAATCCGGCAATTTGCCCTCAATCTCTTCTTTACGCACAGCAAGCCTAAAACCATCAATCGCCACCAAAGACAAGCTTCCTTGCTCAGAAATAATATTTATGCCATTCAAAATAGGGCGGCTCTCATCGATTGACGCAGCAAAACTGGTCTGCAAAATCATCTCCCCTAATACGTTCTGAGGCACTGTCAACTGTTTTGCTTCTTCCACAATAGGAATCTTGGGATAGTCTTCTGCCGGTAAACCCCTCAATTGGAATGAAGATGAGCCACTCTCTATCGTAATGATATTGTTCTCTTTCATTTCCAGCAGAACTGATTCTTCCGGGAGTCTGCGCGCAATATTGCCAAAGAGCCGTGAATTAATTACAACGCTCCCTGTCATATAGATCTCAGCATCCAATTTATATTCGATGCCGGTTTCCAAATCATATCCTGTCAATTTAATACTGTCAGAGACTTCTAGTAAAATACCGTCCAGGATTGGCATGGTCGAACGGGAAGAAACGGCCTTTTGCACCGTGGTTATGGCGTCAACCAGATTAGTTCGGGAACATTCAAATCTCATATTATTTCTCCTTATCTTCCGAAAATCAGAGAGAGTGTGTACTTAAAAATTCGGAAGTTAGTATCTAAATATTTTTTGCCATTAACGGCTTGTTGCCACCTACAATACTTACAAGGGATATCTTCTTCATCTTATTATGGTCTGTCAATAATGATGATAATCCTCCAAAGCCAGTAGTTGAATGGCTTTACCCTGGTTAATATCTTGTTCACTATTATGTTAGTGTTTTGCTAATAACTGAAAAGTATTAACAAAATATTTTTACGCACATTTTATCAATGTTAATATCACATTAATATTCACAAATTGTCAGTTACTGAATCAGTATTAAGCTAAACGATCTTCTATATCATTTAGCTGTTCTCTAATCCGGGGGTCAGTTTCTAATTTACCTTTAATATTAGCACAAGCATTGATGACAGTAGCATGGTTCTTGCCGCCAAAAAGATTGCCGATTTCCGTGTTAGTTAAACCTAGTTTTGTCCGACAAAGATACATGCCAATATGTCTGGGTACAATTACATCTTGACTTCGCTGCCTGGATTTCAAATCTCCTACAGTCACCGAAAAATAATTCGCAACGACTTCCATAATCAGGGCAGGATCAAGTGGGCGCACAGTACCGGGATGGATCATATTCTTCAGCAGATTCTTGGTAGTTTCTAAATTGACCGGGTGTCCAATATCAGCGGAGGCCTTAATTGTCTTATAAGCGCCTTCAAGTTCTCTAATATTTGTAGTAAATGAATTTGCGATATATTGAATTACCTCAGATGGTAAATTTAAATGGTCATTTTCAGCCAAACTGTTTAAGATGGCGACTCTCGTCTCATAGTCCGGGGGTGTTATATCGATGGTCAGGCCGCTGATAAATCTGGTTTTAAGACGCTCTTCCAAAGCAGCCAGACTTTGAGGCGGTTTATCACAGGAGAGTACGATATTTTTTCCTGACTCAAAAAGCCAATTGAAAGTGTGAAAAAATTCGACCTGCATCTGCTCTTTGCCCTCAATAAACTGAATATCGTCGATAAGCAACATATCAACCATGCGGTAAGATTTGCGGAAGTCATCATAATCGTTCCGTTGAATACAAGATATGAATTCATTTACAAATTGTTCTGTTTGGATATAAACGACATTTTTTTCCGGAAAGTCTTTTTGAACCTGATTGCCGATTGCATGCATTAAATGTGTTTTGCCTAATCCGGAGCCGCCATAAAGAAAGAGGGGATTATAATTATGTGATCCTTTCATAGATGCAACCGCTACGCAGGCGGCATGAGCAAAACCATTGCTGCTGCCGACGATGAAGTTGTCAAAAGTGTATTGAGGGTTGAGGGCACTGCCCCTGTGACGTCTCTTTTCTCTGACGACGGAAGTGTTTTTATTGTTGTTTTCTGCAAGAGTATCTTCAATCTCTGCAATTCCGTTCTCAAAAACCTTGACTTCAATGTCGTAGTCTTTATTAGTCATCATAACAAGGACATTGGCTATCAAATCAGTGTACTTCACTAAATATTCACGAGTAACATCGTTTGGGACAGCCAGAACAAATGTTCTTTCATCTGGAGAGAATGGTTCTACTTTTCGGAACCAGGTATTATATGTCAAGGGAGAGACCTCATTTACCAAATACTTATCGCAAGCTGAATTCCAGATTTTCCTCGCATCAGAAACTTGCATACAGTCACCTTCCCTTTCACATCCAGTCACATTATCGTATCAGAAATGACGAAAAAATAAAAGCGGAAAATCACTGCAAATAGTGCCTTTCTGGTTTCTGTTAACAATTTCTACAGTGAATAATGTTAATAACTTCTTTGAAATGATTTTATTAATGTTAAGAAGATTCCCAAAAGCTGACAGATAGGGATTATCTTATCAACAATAAAAATAATATATGTTGATAAGATTCTTTTTGCCAAAAATTACTTTCTATTTCATAAGTCGGAAAAATCCTCGGCAGATAATGCTCGGCCTAGTTTTGACACCGCGTTGACTGTTACACTAAATCAGTTGGAAGTGTAATAATGCGTGTTCGATTCCCTCTTCCACCACATCAAGTGTCGCATAATCGGTTAAAGCAAGTATGCCGGGGTCAGAATTTCCCATGGCAATTCCGACAGTGGCGTGAGTCAGCATATCAATATCATTTCTGCTGTCACCGAAAGCATAAGTTGAGTCGATCACTATCTCTTTTTCCTGCTGCAGCCATTGCTCGAGGGCAATCATACCGGTTCTCTTGCTGCTGCCGAGAGGGAGCCCTTCACGTATTTCTGAAGGATAGACTATGAAGTCCAGTTTATGCTGCAAAGAGTCGATTATTGCTTGGTCGGACTTCGGATTATAGATCAGATAGCTGATCTTGTTAATCTGAACAGGGTGTTTATTCAGGCTTCTTATGCGTTTGTGGACGTCAAAGAGGTCAAAAGCGTTTTTGGTTGTATCGGGATCAAAGACGGTGTCCATAGTATAGATATACTCCGGCCCCTCCAATAACAGGTCTATCCTCTCACGGGAGAAGGTGTCAATAATCAGACTGATTACTTCATCATCCAGCAGTTCATTGTGAACGACAGTGCCGTTGACTTCCACATAAGTTCCACAGCCGGCGATAATTCCATCAAAATTTAGATCGAGGATCTCTTGAGGTATGCTGGCAAGCGATCGGCCGGTATTTACTATAGCTAAATTACCATTGGCCTGTAATTTCATTATTGATTCTCGTGTTTTGTCAGAAACTTTAAAACTGCGGCTCACATCCCAGAGAGTCCCATCGATATCAAAGTAGATTATATTTTTCATAGATCATATCTTACCAGAACAAAATAGCGAAAAGAAGTAACAAATCGTAAGGACTTAACAAAATATTATATGTCGAAGGCGCTTAACGACGAAGCAGAAAATAAAATATGCGTTTATTCGGATGCTACTATTAATCACCTTTATCTATAGCCATGGCAGAAAAATCAAACAGACAGTTTTCTTTGGCTGCCGGGCAGCCTCCGGAGCAATAGGAAATGTGTTTCTTCATTAGTTCAAAAGTCTGGGAAGAAAGTCCATGTTCCATGCGGCAGGCATCGTTAACAGCTGTGGTCTCATCGACGCCTAAGGACATAAAATACTGAGTTAAGAATAAATGCCTTTCATAGATCGCTTTAGCCTTTTCCTGCCCTTTTGCCGTCAATTCCAGATGACCGTTATTGTGAATCTTGAGATAACTCAAATCCTGCAATTTGTGGACAGCACGGCTGACGCTGGGTTTAGAAAAATTCATACTGCGTGCCAGGTCGACAGAACGCACCAGAGAGCCCTTCTGCGAGAGGATGAAAATATTCTCAAGATAATTCTCTATGGATTCTTTTTGTCTCATAATCTGCTCCTAATAATTCACGGGATTATAAGTTTTACGGTTTCATGATTTATGTCTGACACTTAGGACAATAATGAGTGCCTCTGCCGGCAACCTTTTCTTTCAAAATCTCGCTGCCGCAGATTTTACATTTTTCGCCGGCACGCTGATAGACCTGAAGCTGCTGCTGAAAGTGTCCCTGACTGCCTAAGGCGTCAACGTAGTCACGAAAGGAAGTGCCGCGATGACCGATACCTTCTTTTATCACATATTGTACAGCATCATGGAGAAGTTTGATCTCCTCTGCGGAGAGACTGTCAGATTTTTTACCAGGTAAGATTTTGGCGCGAAAAAGTGCTTCATCACAGTAAATGTTTCCGATTCCGGCCACAACTTTCTGATTCAACAAGACCGCTTTTATAGGCGCCTTCGACTTTTTTACTTTATTTTGGAAATCTTCTAAAGCCCAGTCCGCGGACAAAGGTTCCGGACCCAGTCCGGCCACACCTGCGTTTTCACATTCTCCGCCTGCGGGCAGAAGCCAGATCCTGCCGAAGCGTCTGACATCTTCATAATCAAGCCAGGCAGGGCGGTCTCCTTGCAGATGAAATCTTATATGTGTGTGTTTTGTCGGCTGTATCTGCTCCGTCTGATACAAGAGCTTTCCTGTCATGCGAAAGTGCACCATCAGAAGAGCTTTTGTCTCGGGGTTGTCTGAGCCGGCTGCGTCAATCAACAGATATTTGCCGCGCCGCCGCAGGTCTGTAATGATCCAGCGCTGCAGCGGCTGTCGGCCTTCATTAATTAAGACATCCTTGTGAAAGATCTCCGTTTTTACAATCTCTTGTCCCTTAATCAGGGGCAGTAGGCTGCGTCGGATAGTTTCAACTTCCGGCAATTCCGGCATCAGCAATTCTCCCGGTCAGTCTTGTAGATTAATTAACCCAATGGGGCGCAGGTCTCGCGCAGCCATTCGATTTCTTTTTGATCATCCAGCAAGGGCTCGACTTTTTCCAATACAGAATTGTGAAAATCATTGGTCCATTTGAGTTCTTCCGGACTTAACATTTCCGGATCAATCAACTCGCGATCGAGAGGGACAAAAGTCAAATTGTCGAAATACAAATACTGATCAATATCGATTTTCTCTCCCTGCTGAACAACAACATCATTTTCGATTCTGATACCGGATATGCCTTCTCTGTAGACGCCCGGCTCAATGGTTATCTGCATTCCCGGCTTAAATACCGTCTCATTGAAAGCACGCATGAAGCGCGCAGGTCCTTCGTGAACTCCCAGCAAATAACCGAAAGAGTGGCCCGTGCCGCATTTGTAATCTAAACCATGTCTCCACATCACACCCCTGGACAGCACCTCTAGATAAGTACCGGTTGTTCCTGTCAGGAAAGGCTGAGAAGCAAGTCCTATCACTGCCTTCAAAGTTAGAGTGTAATCAAATTTTTGCTCTTTTGTCACTTTACCTAAAGACATCGTCCGGGTGATATCTGTTGTTCCTCCCAGATACTGACCGCCCGAATCCAGAAGATAAAGCTTGCCCGGTTCAAGTTTGGCATGGCTTTCTGAAGTCGGCGCATAGTGCATCATGGCCGCGTTGGCGCCGGAAGCGGAGATCGGATTAAAACTCAGCTGGACAAAATTTTCGCCCTCCTTACGCAGTTCGTAGATTTTATCCAACACGTTGAGCTCATCAAGGTCCGCGCCTTTAGCGCTTTGATCCTTCAGCCAGTAGATGAAACGGGTAAGAGCGACACTGTCACTGAGGTGAGCTTTTCTGGTATTCTTCAGCTCAACGTCATTAAGCTGTGCTTTCATTAGATGCGGATAGTCAATCTCGGAGAATATTTCCACGTCTTTAGGCAGAGCACCGTAGAAGGCAGTGCCGATGGCGCTGCGGTTCAAAACCATTCTGCCGGCGGGCAGCTGCTTAAGATTTGGAATAATGTCGTCATAGTCGACCAAAGTCACACCATTTTCAGACATTGAAGCTGAGAATTTATCATCTGTTTTTGTCAAGTCAATAAACAGACGGGCGTCATCTTGAGAGATGAGCGCGAAAGACAGAACTACCGGATTATAGGGTACATCCCCGCCCCGGAAATTGAAAAGCCAGCAGATATCGTCCAGACGCGCATAGAAAGCATAGTCATAGTTATTCTTTGCCATCTTGGCTCTGACTTCATCCAGCTTGTCTTTGGCTGTCCTGCCGGTAAACTCGATATCATGCAGCCACACTTTGGCAGAGGGCAATGCAGGGCGTCCCTCCCAAATATCTCCCACTAAATCAAGGTCTGCTGTCAATTCGACTTTTGATTTCTTCAAGGTGGGCCGCAATCCATCAATAAAAGCTTGGGAGACAATCCGTCCGTCAAGTCCTAAGCGGCCGCCCTCGGGGAGATTTTCTTCAATATAATCGGTTAGAGTAGGGAAACCTTCAATGCCGATTTTCATCAGTTCAAATTCTGAACCCTCAATTTGTTTTGCCGCCTGAATGAAATAGCGTCCATCCGCCCACAGAAGAGCCTTGTCTTTGGTCACCAGAGCATAGCCGGCAGAGCCGTCAAAACCGGTTAACCAGGCTCTTGTCTGGAAAAAATCAGAAATATATTCTGACTGATGCGCATCGGCGGTATTGACGTAATAAGCATCCAAATTATTGGCTTGCATGAGAGCCCTCAATGCGGTCAATTTTTCGTTAGTTGTCATGTCTTTCTCCCTTTATAATTTTTAAAATTGTCATTAATTTATTGTCTACCTTACTTTACAACATTTTCGACATTATTGCGATGTGAGCGTATCTATAAACTGCTGCTGAATGTGTTGCGGTGTTTTATTAGTACAAGAGAAATATTATCTATTTTGACTCCGATTTTAGCATAAGAACCGGACGTCAAAATTAATATACAATGTCAGCATGACCACGCTTTCTTGAGCTTATTGCACCCCCCCAAATCATTGACGCCTTCAACTTAAAGGGGTATCCTATAGGCGTATGTATATGCAGCTGCCAAATTTTCGGAGTCTCTACGCAGGACAATATAATTGGGAATAAGCCGGCCGTTTTTTTGCGGTCGACCAAAAATAAGGAGGAATTACTAATGACCAACATCACAAACCCGCAGTATTACATGGATTTGGAAGCGAAATATGGTGCGCACAACTATCATCCGCTGCCTGTAGTGCTGGCAAAAGGAAAAGGAGCAAAGGTGTGGGACGTAGAAGGCAAAGAGTACTATGACTTCTTGTCTGCCTATTCTGCTGTAAACCAAGGACATAGTCACCCGAAGATTGTCGGAGCCATGAAAGAACAGCTTAATAGCATCGCTTTGACATCAAGAGCATTCTACAATAACAAACTGGGTCCCTTTACCAAGTTTGTAACTGAGTATTTCGGCTATGACAAAATTTTGCCGATGAACTCAGGCGCGGAAGCGGATGAGACTGCTCTTAAGTTGGCGCGTAAATGGGGCTATGAGGTGAAAGGGATTCCTGAAAACCAAGCAAAGATTATCTGCTGTGAAGAAAACTTCCATGGCCGTACCATTGCGATCATCTCCATGTCCACGGATCCGGATGCCACAACCAATTTTGGACCATTCGTGCCCGGCATTGAGAAGATCCCCTACGATGATGTCGATGCTCTTGAGAAAAAGCTTGATGAGATTGGCGATGTGACCTGTGGTTTCATTCTGGAGCCGATCCAGGGAGAAAGAGGCGTCTATGTACCGCATGACGGTTATCTGAAGAAGGCCTATGATCTCTGTAAGAAGCACAATGTTCTGTTTATTGCTGATGAAGTTCAGACAGGTATCGGCAGAACCGGCAGACTCCTCGCTTGTGACTATGAAGATGTGCGTCCTGATATCCTAATTCTCGGTAAAGCGCTGTCCGGCGGCACCATGCCCGTGTCCGCGGTACTTGCTGACGATGAGATCATGCTGAGAATCAAACCCGGCGAGCACGGTTCCACATTCGGCGGTAACCCGGTTGCCTGCGCAGTCGCCCAAGCGGCACTGGAAGTTATCCGCGATGAGAAGCTTACCGAAGGCGCAGTCGCCAAGGGTGAGAGATTCCGTCAGTACATCAGAGATCTGAATGACCCGAACATTGTACTGGTACGCGGTAAGGGACTGTTGAACGCAGCTATTATCAAAGAGAGAAATGGCCTGGAAGCTTGGGATCTCTGCCTGATCATGCAGAAGAACGGCGTTCTGGCCAAACCTACCCACGGTGATATCATTCGCTTTGCTCCTCCTCTGGTTATTACCGATGAAGAACTCGAAGACGCTCTCGAAAGAATCAAGAAGTCAATCGAAGAATACGGCAAAGCATAAGCTTCGCTAAACCGCTAAGTAATACTTAATCCAAAAGGGGTGTTTCCACAGGAGACACCCCTTTTAACGTCCGCAGTTTTTCGCAGCTCGTCCGGAATAACGATATGAATCTATCTGAGTCGCAGCTTGTCGTAAACAGAAAACGAGAGAAGAAATAACAGTTCTTTGCTTTATTTCAAAAAAGCATTATTGGGAAGTCCGGCGGCATGGTGTATCTCAGGTCTGCAGGATTGAGGCATAAATTAGCACACTGCGCTCTCTCGCACACGCCTCAGGATCAAAGTCAGACCGAAGAAGAACAATCCCATCAAGAGCATAATGCCTATATTATGTCGGACCACACCCAAATCAGCGGAGAGAGATACAGAACTTTCTAGAATAAACTGATTGGACACATCCCAATAAGTAGGCATTAAGGAGAAAAAGGTCTGCAGCGGCTGCCAGATAATCTCGCGAGGGGCGAAGATGCCGGTACCAAAGGCCGTGGACAGACTGACCAGAGTTCCCAGGAAAGATGAGGCGTTATCTGAAGGAAAGACCTGAATTAGAAGCGTGATGAAGGCTGAGAGCGCAAGGACATGCGTCAGACTGGATAAGACCATCCAGAGGACGCTCGGCTCGCCAATAGCCGCGAAACCGATTAAAAGGAACAGCACTAAGGCCAAAATAGCCCATAGTGCTGCCATCACTGTGTATACCGCCAAAAACAGACCCCAGGCGCGCTTGCTTTCGGGATAACCGCTCACGAGATCGCGCGACTTAAGATATGGCTGTTCGATAACAGTGATTCCTCTTCCAATCGTTTGAAAACCCAGAGCCATTAAAATGTAATTGAGGACACGAAAAAAAAATGCTGCTTTAACGCCCTGACTATCACTTTCTCCGATCAATACCGAGCCTTCAACCTCTGTCTGCATAATCTCGTCTACCTGATCCAGAGTACTTTCAGCTTCTGTTTTCGGGATTGTGCCGCCGTAAGCTATACGGAAGCTGTCCCATACCGAAAGATAAAATTCTATCTGAGTGTCTATGATTTGATTCAGCCCGTCATCGTAATTGGCGAATATTTTCAAATCTGCGAAATTGCCGCTTTTACCAAAGGAGTCTTCAAAACCTTCCGGAATGGCAATTGCATAGTTGAGCCAATCTTCAAAAATGGCATCATCGACAGCGGCCGCATCCTCCTCGATCTCAACTTCAGTGCTGCGCGACAGGAGGTAAGCGGCTAAGTGGCGCGAGAGCGGACTGTCATCGTGATCAAAGACTGCTATTTTGGGGTTATAAAGACTTATTTCCCCTGATTCCTCAGAGGTCCCAACAGTCAAGGCGGCAAAAATCGCGATAAAAATCAGCGTATAAGCCAGAATGGTTCCGCGGTAATTGTAGAGGAGCTTGAGAAATAATCTAAATACTTTCATAACTAGTCCTCCTGATTCCAAAGGTCGTTAGCACAAAGCAAATCAGGCTGAAGATACCCAGACCCGCCAATTGCCGGTAATAACGCGCCGGACTTTCCCCGGCGTAGAGTGAGTATAGACCGTTGCTAATCATTCCAAGCGGATTCCAATTATGTAGCCAGGGAATATGCTCCATAAAATAACTATGCAATGGACTAGCCATCATACCTGACGCCAGCGCAAATATTAGAGGAATTGAGATGCCCAGTGCAATTTTTAGCCCAATTCTACCCCGGAGCAAGGCACCCAAAGCTGTACCTGTAAAAACTGCGCTTGAGGTGCCAAGAAGTAAGAGCAAAATAATGCGCGGATAGTCTTTTCCATAATCAATCTTTATGAGCTGAGTAAAGCCGAAGAGCAAAATTATTAGCAGCAAATGAGAAATCCAGTGCGGTATGAGAGCGCCAAAAAAGTGTTTGACTTTGGAAACAGGTCCGATGTATTTGCGCAAAGCTTTATCTGACTGATCCGGTTCAATGCTCTCCACAATATGAACACCGCTGTTGATAGGGAAATAAGCGATATAAGCCAGAGCGGAGAAAAAATAAATGAGTTGAGAATATATGGCGGTATGGCGATCAGTCTTATCGATGCCGATAAAGCGATTCGCTTCAACCTCTTCACTTTCACTGTCACTCAAAGATATGAAACGGCCGTCCTGATAACCGGCAATAATGGCATTTTGAGTTTTGTTGATTTTTTCGAAGGAGGCCAGAACTTCGTGTAATACCGTCGGGGCGAGCGATGTGCCGGGCTTTACTTTGAAGTTCAATTCTTCATCCACTACGATCATAGCGTCAATCTTCTCATTTTTCAGCCAGTCCAGCGAGTCTGCCTCGTTAGCTTGAGTATATA
>DASRVY010000004.1:0-2494 GCA_035654855.1 Bacillota bacterium
CGCAAAGAGATTAATCCCTCGTCTGCCTGGACATCCTTGATCATTTTCAAACCTCTCGCTGTTGCTTCCTGAACTGTCAAGATTGCCTGAGCCTCGCCTTCAGCTTCCCTGATATCTTGCTCTTTTTTAGCCTCAGCTCTCAAAATAACTGCCTGCTTATCGCCCTCAGCTTCTCTGATTGTGGCTTCCTTCACGCCTTCAGCAATCAATATTTTCTCTCTCTTTTCGCGCTCTGCCTTCATTTGCCTTTCCATCGCCTGCTGGATCTCTCGTGGCGGCATGATGTTTTTTAATTCGACGCGGTTGACCTTAATGCCCCAGGGATCTGTGGCGATATCGAGGATCTCCCGCATTTTTGTGTTGATAACATCGCGCGAGGTAAGCGTTTGATCCAGCTCCAGATCGCCAATAATGTTACGCAATGTTGTAGCAGATAAATTCTCAATCGCTAAGATAGGACTTTCGATACCGTAAGTGTATAGTTTCGAGTCCATAACTTGGTAAAAAATCACCGTGTCGATTTGCATGGTCACATTATCTTTTGTAATGACGGCCTGAGGATCAAAATCAGCCACCCTCTCTTTTAAGGTGATGACATTAGAAATTCTATCGATGAAAGGAATTTTGGCATGAATGCCTGTTTGCCAAGTGGCATGATAGGTGCCAAGGCGCTCAATTACGAAAGTTTTAGCCTGCGGCACAATTCGGACGTTGCGGATAACTAAAAAAAACAGTATTAGAGCAATTGCTGCGATAACAACCAGATTGGTATAGCTTGAAGCTTGCAGCAGAAGCGGAGGTATGGTTCTCAGATTTGTTAGGTTAAGCATAACAGTGTCCTTTCGTAGGGCTGACTATCATGGATTGTTATTTTGTATCGTTCAGCGACTTTACAATCGCATGTACACCGGAGATATCTACAACTTCGACTAAAGTATCAGTTTCAATCTCGTTGCCATCAAGTGAGCGGGCGCTCCAGATCTGACCCAGCACTTGAATTTGTCCAATATTTTCCAAGGGGTTGATTCGATATAAAACGATTGCTTTTTGTCCCAAAATTCTATCAGCATTTGTCGGTATCTTTCCTGTTACTTCACTGGAAAAACGCGGTTTTACCAATGAAATAAAAACAATGAAGCAAAGAATAGATACTATGAAAAATACGATAATCTGAATTGTCAGGCTGACGCTGAGAAGATTTAGCAGAAGCGCGATCAGGGCTCCAAGGGCAAACCAGACAGTTACCATGTTGATGGTGCTTATCTCAATAACGACCGCCGCAACTAGAATTATTAGCCAAAATATCCAGACAGGGATCGATGCGATGGTGGAGCTGTTCAGGAGAATAGACATCAAATCACCTTCCTATTAGTTTTGAACCCGATGGTTCTCTCTGCATGGCCTTTACAAGAATAAAAGCAGTATTGTTAATTCTTTGCTCCAGACGAGGGAGATCTTTCATGTTGACTGCAGCTGAGCTTTCAATTGTTTTGCTTTCAAGGGCTGACATTTCATCAGTTGTCGCTGATTCAATATTGCCTGGCTGCGGCGTGGGTGACAAGTATAATTGTTCCAGGGTAGAGGGCTCCGCCATACTGCTAAAAAGAGCTTCAAGATAGCCGGATGAGTCAAATGGTGTGCCTGAAATCTTGCCGCCGGTACTGCTGAAACTAGGATTTTTGCTTTCAATCCCCAGTTCCTCGAGTGATTTGATATTATACTCACCTGATTCAAAATAGACTACAGGGATACCTGCCTGATCAAAGGGAGTGTGGTCTGATTGTTTGGTAGTCCATTCGGAAAATACGCTGGATCCTCCCTTACCTACATTTATCAGTATGGACGACTGGTTGGTATATAGTGAATAACCGTTGTTAGTGTTGAGACGATAGTTATAGAACACATCTGTAACTTCATACAGTTTACGTCGCATCTCGTAGTCTTTCGCGCTGCCTTTCAACACAGAATTTGCGCCGGCATGTGCGTATACTTTGTCGCCGGCGTAAATACCCTCCAGATTGTACATTGCTTCCAGGGTTGACATTTCTTCTGCTGACAGACTATCAAGATATGCTTTGGCGCCGGCAAAATCATCTGAGCCTGCCCCAAAAAATACAAATCTGATATCGTAACCCGGCCGGTCAGTTAGCATTTCAGCGGCTGCGGTCAAAACAGCAGCTACCCCGGAGGCATTAGTATTGATGCCGTCAAAGGTGCTGTAGTCAATCGGAACCGGTATCTCTCTTCCCATCTGCCAGGGATTTGAATCAAAGTCATCTTGCGCTGTTGTCTCAGTTTCAGCAGTTATGCCTTCCGGTTCAACCGGTTCTGCAGCTTGGCCTCCGGAGAAGCTATTGTCCTTGTCTTCAGCCTCATCTTGCGCATCACTATGTTTAGCTTGCTCGGAATCAGAATTGAATTGATAATCATCGCTTGTTACAACGACATCATAATGAGCGCCGATTAAGTTCCAGTGGTCATCAATCAGTTCGGC
>DASRVY010000005.1:0-8904 GCA_035654855.1 Bacillota bacterium
GCCGCCCTGTCTGACTTGGTTGCGGATATCAGGCAAAGCCGTAAACTCAAGGAAGAGATAGAGGAGAACCGTGTTCTGCTTACAGAATCAGATGACGCGGATTTTCGTGAGTTGGTGCGGGAAGATATCAATCTGTCCGAGGCTGAGCTGGAAAAAATTGAAGCCAGAATCGAAGATACGATAGCTCCCAGCGATCCTAATGATAAGAGGAATGTCATTATGGAGATACGCGCGGGAGCCGGCGGTGATGAGGCTGCTCTTTTTGCCGCCACACTCTACAATATGTATACTTCCTATGCTGAAAATCGGGGCTGGAAGTATGAGATTATCAGCAGCAATGAAACAGAGCTTGGCGGCTTTAAGGAAGTAGTTTTCCAGATTGAAGGGAAAGGCGCTTTTTCACGCTTTAAATATGAAAGCGGGGTACACAGGGTTCAGCGTGTTCCGGTAACTGAGTCCGGCGGACGGGTACACACCTCGACGGTGACAGTAGCTGTTTTGCCTGAAGCGGAAGATGTGGATTTTAAAATCGATCCTGCGGATCTGCAGGTAGATACCTACCGTTCCTCAGGTGCCGGCGGCCAACATGTCAACAAGACCTCATCCGCTATTCGAATAACTCATCTGCCGACAGGAACAGTCGTTACCTGTCAGGATCAAAGATCACAGCATAAGAACCGAGAAAAGGCCATGAGACATCTGCGCTCTATCCTGCTGGAGGAAGAGAAATCCCGCCAGGCGGCAGATATAGCCAGCGAAAGGCGTGATCAGGTCGGTACAGGTGACCGCAGTGAAAGAATTCGAACATATAACTATTCACAAGGCAGAGTAACTGATCATCGCATTGGCCTTAGCTTATACAGTCTGGAAAACATCTTAAACGGAGATATTGACGAGCTTATAGCGGCTCTGAACGCTGCCGCGCATGAAGCGAAGGTGCGGGGGGAGAGCCTGTGATTGACACTCGATTGATAACCATAGGTGAGACGATTGACGAAGAGGAATTATTTCAAGTCGCCGCCGCTCTGGTAAAAGGCGCGCTGGTAGGCATGCCGACAGAAACCGTTTATGGGCTGGCAGGCAATGCCTTTCTCCCGGAGGTTGTGGCCAGAATTTTTGCCGTTAAAGGCCGTCCGCAGGATAATCCTCTGATCGTCCATCTGTACGACAAGGATCAGATTGAGCAAGTTGTGTCAGAGACCAGAGACATATTTCCTCTCCTCTACGATGCTTTTTGTCCCGGGCCTTTAACCATGGTTATGCCTAAAAGCGAACTCATACCTGACCGGGTAAGCGCAGGACTTGGCACAGTAGGAGTCCGCTTCCCAGCTCAAAGAACTGCGCGCGCCTTGCTTCGCCTGGCGAATGTGCCTGTGGTCGCGCCTTCAGGAAATCTATCCGGCGGACCTTCACCGACTAAAGCGGAGCATATGGCGGACGATTTGCAGGGGAAAATAGAATATATTCTTGATGACGGACCTTGTGACCTGGGCGTGGAATCTACGGTGTTGGATCTTACATCCATCCCACCCAGAATTTTGCGGCCGGGAGTAATAACTGCCGGTCATATTCTGGAGCGAACAGGCATTTTAGTTGCCGATGATAAGAGTCATTTGTTGAAGGCGTCAGGCGCAGTACGGTCTTCCTTGAGCGGTGATGCTGAGCCTTGCCAAAGTTACAGCGAGAACGAAGGTTTTTTGACAGACAATGAGGCAGGTCTCTCACGAATTGACAGCAAAAGCACCTGGATTCCTCTCTCGCCCGGACAAAAATACCGCCACTATTCACCCCGAGCGGAGGTATTAATTGCCAGAGGCGAGAATGAGGAGCAGAGAGCTGATTTTATCATCAAGTCTCTGGCTCAGACGGCGGGCAGAAAATGGGGATTTTTTGGTGCAGAAGCCACTTATGATTTGCTTAAAACCAAGCTCACTGCCGATACGGAGAGCTTGTCTGTGCTGAACAATATGGCAACTTATTTATATCCGGGCCCCGGGGATGACAAAACAGCGACGCACGAGCTTTTTTCAGCATTCAGAGCATTGGATAAGGCCGGAGCTGAAATTATTATTGCGGAGGAATTTCCACGTAATAATTATGGAGCTGCCTATATGAACAGGCTGGAAAAGGCGGCAGAAAGGGAATAGCTATGCAGATACTTTTTGTATGTATGGGCAATACCTGTCGCAGTCCTATGGCAGAAGTTATGTTTAACACTCATACCCCCAATCGGGATTGGGAGGCCGCTTCCGCAGGCATTGCTACCTGGAACGGTATGATGGCCTCGCTGCCGGCAATTGACGAGATGGAAGCCAGAGGAATGTCTCTGGACCATCACAGGTCCCGTCAGATTGATGCGGACATGATTGAAGCTGCAGATCTTGTTTTGAGCATGACAGCAAATCATAAACGGACATTGCTGCAGCAATTCCCCGAGTATAAGGACAAGATATTTACTTTGGGTGAATATGCAAAAATGCCCGAGGCAGAAGTGCAAGATCCCTTTGGGCAAGGCGCAGAGAGTTATCTTAACACTGCCAATCAATTAGTAAAATTGCTGCAGGCAATATTTGACATGATAGAGGACAAATCTGAATAAATATCCGTTGAGCTTAACGAAAAGATTACAAATTCACCGATATTTACCGATATAAAGGAAAATATCCATTGCCCGAAATGATGAGCGTTATTGAACGGGTTTGAGCCTTCAAGGGTTGTGCCGGATGAATTTTACCGCTTTTCCTTATTTTCTTCTTATGGCAAGATTGAATTAGTTAGTGTAGACAAAGCGATTATTTGTCAAGGCTTACCGGCTGTAAGGTTAAATCAAGTTCGATTCAGCTTTGCCGCGAGGAACTGTCGCTTGACTCATTCTTTAGGGAAATGCTATTATCTATATCTGTGTCATAAGACGCAAATCCTCGCTCTGTACAATATTAGACAGGGCCGAAGACCAGGAGGAGGTATAAGATGAGAACTTACGAACTGATGTATGTTTTGAATCCTGCCATCGGTGACGAAAAAATCAAAACTGAGATGGAAAGGATTCAGTCAATTGTAGAGACTCAAGGCAAAATTCAGGACACTGATGTCTGGGGCCGTCGTAAATTGGCTTACGAAATTCAGGACGAGCAGGAAGGCTATTATGTTCTTGTTCATTTTGAATCAGAACCGGATTTTCCTAAAGAAATCGAACGTCTACTCAAGATCTCAGATAGTGTTTTACGCTATATGATCGTATTGCCCGACTCAAAATAGTCGGCAGAAAGGACGTAAGAATGAACAAAGCTATTTTGATGGGAAGATTGACCAGAGATCCGGAACTGCGCACGACATCAAATAATGTCTCGGTCAGTACATTTACTTTAGCTATCGATCGCAATTATAAGACTCGCGACGGTGAAAGGTTGACTGACTTTATTCCTATTGTAGTGTGGAGACAAAATGCCGATTTTGTGCATCGTTATTTTGTGAAGGGTCAGAGGATGTTGGTGGTAGGTTCCATCCAGCCTCGCAGTTATGTGGATCAGAGCGGTCAGAAAAGGTATGTGACTGAAGTCGTAGCCGATGAAGTGTATTTTGCTGATTCCAAGCGTGAAAGCGGCGAATATGACGAATCCGGAGACAAGCTCCCATACCAGTCTGAAGACAAAGAGTGGAAGAAAGCAGAATCTTCAGATGACGACTTTTTCCCTGGCAGCGACGAAGACTCTACGTCCTTGCCCTTCGATATGAACTGATTAATATCAACTAAGGAGTTTTTTACATGAAAGACAGAAATAACCGTGATCGCCGCGATTTTCAAAGAGGCAGACAACGCCGCGGCAGAAGAAAAGTATGCATGCTTTGTGCCGAGAAGGTGGATCGCATTGATTACAAGGATCTTAACCGTCTGTCCAAAATGATTTCTGAGAATGGCAAGATTTTGCCCCGAAGAATGACCGGTACTTGCGCAAGACACCAACGCTATATAACGACTGCTGTCAAGAGAGCCAGGCAAGTTGCTCTGCTGCCGTATACAGACGCATAAAATTTGTATGAGATTATCAAAACTTTTAGAGGCTGCTTCGGCGGCCTTTTCTTATTAGAAAGCCCGGCTGTATGATACAATGAGAAACACCAAACAGCACAGAAATTCAATTACAGCATACGAGGTGAAAAGATGAAAGTAGTTCTCTTGAAAGATGTAGACAAATTGGGGAAAGCAGGAGATGTAGCAGATGTTTCCCGTGGTTATGCCAATAATTTTCTTTTGCGCCGCAAACTGGCTGTTGAGCTTACACCGGAAAATCTCAATATATTAAAAAATCAGCAGCAGGCAGCTGCAGAGAAAGCGCAGCGCTTACTTGAGGAGGCTCGTGAGATTAAAGAGAAGATTACTGATAAGCATTTTACTCTCACGATTAAGACAGGTTCTCAGGGAAGATTGTACGGTTCTGTGACTACTATGGATATAGCGGCGGTTCTTGAGAAAGCCGGTTACACTGTCGATAAGCGCAACATAACGGTAAAAGAGAAAATTGAGAAAGCCGGCGAATATAAAGTTGACGTCAAACTTCATCCGGAGGTAAGCACCGGCATCATACTGGACATTGTAAGTGAGGGGGCATAAGCAATAATGGCTCAAGACTTGATACCGGAGGCACCATCCTCAGGAGCATACAGTCGTCAGCCTGTCATGCCTTACAATGATGAGGCTGAGCAGTCTGTTTTAGGCAGCGCTCTTTTCAGCAAAGAGTATCTCGCCAACGCAGTGGCGGAACTAAAGGTAAGTGATTTTTATATCAAGCGAAATCAAATTATTTTCACTGCTATTCTTGAGTTGTTTCAGCGCAATGAACCGGTAGACATCTTAACTGTCACAGACAGACTTGAGACCAAAGGGGAACTGACTCAGGCAGGCGGCGCCGAATATGTTATCTCTCTGCCTGACAAAACTCCTATTATGCAAAATCAGGCACATTATATGCGCGTAGTGCGTCAACATGCGCAAAGACGCTCACTGATCCTGACACTGCGCAAGATCGTTGATATGGCCTACACCTCAGGTGAAGATGTTGAGGATCTGATCAATCTGGCGGCTAACCGAATTTATGATATTCGTGAGAATAGAGATTTGGGCGGTTTTGACCGTTTGGGCGATATATTGAATTTGAAGATCAATGAACTGCACGAACAAGCCAAAGGCAAGCGCCCCAAGCTGATTCAAACCGGTTTTCCTTCGATTGACCGCATTCTTGGTGGATTACGTCCGGGCGGCTTATACATTTTGGCAGCGCGGCCGGGAGTCGGTAAAACTTCACTGGCTTTGAACATGGCCCATATTGCTGCCCAAAAAGGTTCACATCATGTAGGCATATTCAGTCTTGAAATGTCAAAAGAAGAAGTCGGTATGAGGATTCTTGTCAGTCAATCAAAAATATCTGCTGACCGGATGGACAAACTTAAAGTTAAAGATACTGACTGGGAAAAAATTTCTCAAGCCCTGATTGCTCTTTATGATAAGCCAATCTATATTGACGACCGAGCGGGAACAAATGTTGTGGAAATGCAGGCGCGCTGCAGGCAGCTGCAGATTAAAGATCGTTTGGACTTTGTTATTGTTGACTATCTGCAGCTGATGTCTTCAGGAGGCAGAACAAGCCGCTCTGAGAATCGTCAGCAAGAAATTGCCGAGATATCCCGTATGCTGAAAATTATGGCCAAGGAGCTGGAAATACCGGTTCTCGCCATCTCTCAGCTGAGTCGTGAAAGTGAAAGACGCTCAAACCGCAGGCCAATGTTGATTGATTTGAGGGAATCAGGAGCGATTGAACAAGACGCAGATGTTGTCATGTTTCTGCATGATCCGGATGCCAACACGGATGAACCTCGTCCGGATACCTATGAAATCGAACTGATCATAGCCAAGAACCGTCATGGGGCAGTTGGAAATGCACACTTGGGCTGGAAGCCGTCCTTAACCAGTTTCTTTGACAATTTAGAAGTGCCACCGCCGGAGGCGCCATTTTGATCGTTCCCTTACCATCTGAAACTTATAATTTTTTTCAGTCAGTTGTCGCTGATCTGATTAGCGAGAATGTCTTACCGTTCCATGAAAATACTGCGATCATAGCAGGTGTTTCCGGTGGTGTAGATTCGATGCTTATGCTGGCGTTTTTGGAGTATCTGCAAAAATCTATTCCTTTTCGTCTGATCACTGCTCACCTGAACCATGGACTGAGGCCGGTAGCCGCCGATAGGGATCAAAAAACGGTAGAAGCTTATTGCCGGCAGTTAGGAATCGAATTTCGTGCCAGAAGTGTAGACGTACTGGCATTATCTCTGGAACGTAAAAAAGGTGTTGAAGAGGCCGGCCGTAAAGCGCGGTATGATTTTTTCCGAGAGTTGGGCACTGAAATTTTGGCTGACGGCAAAGAGCAAAGTTATCTCGTTTGTTTGGCGCATCATGAACAAGATCAAGCCGAAACGATTCTTCTTAACTTGGGACGTGGCAGCGGCTTGGAGGGCTTGATTGGCATGCAGATTATTATGGACGGAATTATAAGGCCTTTCTTACGGCGCAGCAAAGGTGAAATTATCAAAGCTGCGGAAGCCGCCAAAATTCCCTGGCAGGAAGATCATACTAATATTGAAGGTGACTATCGCAGAAATAGACTTAGGAATGAACTCTTGCCTTTATGGACACAAATTCTCTCTTATGACGCTTCTCCTCTGCTGGGAAGGCTGTCCCAAAATCTCCTGGCTGATGCCGCGGCACTGCAGACGGAAGCAGAGTCTCTCTATCAGAAGGCATTGTTGCCGGATGGCAGCTTGAGCACAAAGATTCTCATGTCCGCTCCGGAGGCTATTACAATCAGAGCCCTGAATATAGGCCTCAGAGAGTTTGTTTCAAGACGTGATGACAACGTTACGACAGAACAGAAATATGCTCTTTCGCGGAAGGAGTCAATGATGATATTACGTCTCTGTCGGACCGACGAAGCGGCTCTATATTCTCTGGATCTGGCGGCAAACGTCGGTATTGAGGTTTTTGCTAACACTCTAAAGTTCGTCTAAATATTTGTCTGATTAAAACTAATCATGTATTATAACTAAGCATCTTGCTTGCGCTGAGTTGCGAGTATTTGTTATTAAACAGCAGTGCGGGAAGCTCATTTATGTTACAAATACCGGAAAGTTATCGTCTTCGTATATGTAATTATCTGTGCTCTTGCTATAATACACGAGTACTGTAGAATTAAGTGTCTGCGGTAAGTGTCTGCGGTAAGTGTCTGCGGGATTTTGGTTTTGTAAAACAAATCGCCGATGCAAACTGCAGACAAAACAGAAATATTCAAGTTTGTTTGAGTTTAGAGATTTGTAATATATTAGTCGGACGCAGTAAGTTATTGAACGGAGAAAGAATAGAATTATATGTGCCGGAATATTGAAAGAATTTTGGTTGCCAAAGATGAGATTCAGGAAATGTGTCAACGTCTTGGGCGCGAAATAACCGAGGACTATCGTGGTAAAAAGGTGATCCTCATTTGTGTGCTCAAGGGTGCTTTTGTCTTTCTGGCTGATCTGATCAGGGAAATTGACCTGCCTTGTGAGGTGGATTTCATGTCGGTAAGCAGTTACAGCGGACAACATACGACAGGAGTAGTCAAGATTATTAAAGACCTTGACACTGATATTGCAGAAAAACATGTAATTATTGTTGAAGACATCGTTGACTCAGGACTGACTTTGAAACATTTGAGTGAACTGCTTAAAACAAGGAACCCGGCCAGCATTCGTATTTGCACTGCCTTTGACAAACCTTCCAGACGCAAGGTTGAGATTTTTGTTGATTATGTAGGAATGGAAATTCCTGACGAATTTATCGTCGGATATGGTTTGGATCTTGGTGAGCGATATCGCAATTTGCCGGAGGTGGCAGTGCTGTCAACAGCCGAAATACCGGAATCAGAAGAGATATCAGGAGAAGATGCGGAATCTGTGTCGACAAATGGAGATGAAGAAGAGGGCAGAGAAAATTTGAACTTGGAGGCTGCTAGTGAATAATATGGGACCTAAGAAACGGTTCGGTGGACTTTCCTTTTATATCATCTTGCTGATCGTTATCTTTGTCATGACCTATTTCATGTCAAATGTTCCGGAGAGTAAAACTTATACGCTTTCGGAAATGCGTAATTTAGTAGAGACCGAAAAAGTTGAATCGGTTGTCATCCATGGCAACGAGCTTAGAATGGTTCTTAAGAGTGTGGGCGATCAGCCTCAGGAATTGATCACAAAGGAGATTCCGCTGGATTCAGTCGGTGAGTATGAGGTTTATCTGGCTGACGCTGTCAATGAGGGTTTGATCGAATCTTATGACTATAGCAGCCCCACTGATATATCTTCCTTTTTGAATATTTTGATTATCGTCATGCTGCTGGTGTCGATCGGGGTGTTTATATACATAAATTACTCCAGACAAGGTGAAGGCAAGAGAGCTTTAAGCTTTGGCAAGAGCAGAGCAAAGCTTAATGACCCCAGCAAAAATAAAGTTACATTTGATGATGTTGCTGGTGCCGAGGAGGAAAAGGAGGAGCTTCAGGAAATCGTTGATTTCTTAAAGAATCCGAAAAAATATTCTGATCTTGGCGCTAAGATTCCTAGTGGGATAATGTTGGTAGGCTCTCCGGGGACAGGAAAAACACTTCTTGCCAAAGCTGTAGCCGGTGAGGCGAGTGTTCCATTTTTTTCTATCAGCGGGTCTGATTTTGTTGAGATGTTCGTTGGCGTCGGTGCTTCCAGAGTTCGTGACTTGTTTGATAATGCGAAGAAGCAAGCCCCCTGCATAATTTTTATCGACGAGATTGACGCAGTTGGCCGTCATCGCGGCGCAGGCCTGGGCGGCGGCCATGACGAAAGAGA
>DASRVY010000006.1:0-1968 GCA_035654855.1 Bacillota bacterium
ATCTTGTTGTATGGGAAGAAAATCATACTGGGGGAGGAGCTGACCAGCGAGCGGTATGAAGCAGATGAGTTGAATGCTGTCGTTTATAAGATCTATACACCTGTGAAACATTTTATTGCAGAAAAACTGCAGGAGATGGAAATAGAATATCCAGACAGTATGGCGCTGTTCGCCGGCAAGTGTGACGGCTGTGAGACTTGTAACCGTCCGACGGGGCAGGCCTGTATAAAGCCGGAGCTCATGCGGCATTCTATAGAAGGGCTGGGCGGCGATGTGGAGAAAACACTCAAACTATATTTTGGAGAGAGCTTGGCCTGGCCTTCATCAGACAGGCTGCCGCAGCATCTTTTGTTAATCGGCGGCTTGCTGTTAAAATAATAAAAACAGTACGAGAGAATTTGTTTTGCTTCTGACTGTTGACAGCAGACCCGTCTTGATTTTGCTGTATTACAGCAGAGAAATTGTAGAAACTCAAATATTGTTGGATTGACTGTATTAGCTAAGTCCGACAGTTGAGCTGAAATGAGGAGGAAAATAATGGCGAAATATGTATGCTTAATGTGTGGTTACATTTACGATGAAGCCGACGGAGCCTGGGAAGATCTGCCTGAGGATTGGGCTTGTCCACTATGTGGCGCGCCAAAAACGGAATTTGCCAAAGAAGAGTCTGAGCTTGTCGCGCAGCAGACCCCTACTGACGGCGACAAGATTTCAATTGAAAATAGTGCCGGTGGTCTGACAAGTCTGGAGATGAGTGCTCTATGCTCCAATTTGGCGCGAGGTTTGGAACAACAGTATAAACATGAGGAGTCAGCAGCTTTCAGAGAATTGTCAGCTTATTTCAAAGGAGCAGAGGCTCCCGCAGAAGATCCCGGCTTGGAGCAGTTGAAAGAACTTTTGGAAAAAGACCTTAACGAAGATTATCCCAATGCTCATAAGACTGCTGGCGAGGCTAAGGACAGAGGGGCACTGCGCGCTTTGGTCTGGACTGATAAAGTCAGCCGGATAGTCAAATCTTTACTTACTCGTTATGAGAAAGAGGGAGAGGCGCTGGTGGCTGCGACAAATGTCTATGTTTGCACTATTTGCGGTTTTATTTACGTCGGAGATAAGCTTCCGGATATCTGTCCGATCTGTAAGGTTCCGAATTGGAAATTTGAAATGGTGAAGGAGAGGTAGCGAGATGTCAACAAAATATGCGGTAAGGAATATCCGCCTCTGTACAAAAGATTGTTTATGCCTTTATGTTTGTCCCAGCGGCGCGGCAGATACTGAAAACAGCGTTATCGACGTGGACACGTGTATAGGCTGCGGCGATTGTGCCGATGCCTGTCCTTCAGGCGCTATTTCCATGGTTGTGAAAGTTTATCCCGACCAGCAGGAAAAATCGGAAGATGTTGTCAATGCTTTGCAGAGACTGCTGCACAGCAAGTCTCGGCAGGAAAATATTGCTGCGGGATTGCCAGGAAAACTGGCTGTCGCGCTCGAAAAATCTAACCACATTATGGCTGAAGAGCTTCTGAGAGAATCCGGCTATCTTTTGCCTCAAAGCGACAATACTAAAAGATTTCTTGAGTCTCTCTTGGAACAAGAACAACCTGAAGGATTTCCGCGGGAGAAAGTGGAGTTTCTTCTGGAAAAACACGAACACTATCTGAAAGAAAAAAGAGCTGCCGGCGAAGAGTAAAGAAAGATTGACTATTTAATTAGTGTTTTGATCATTTGAGGGCCGGCTGCCTGCCTTAACTTGTCAGCAGCTGTCAGATCGCTAATCCAGGGACGGATCATTTGTCGCGGCAGGATTACAGGCTGCCTGTCGTGGATATCAGCCATGCTGGAATTGGCAGCGGTAGTCAAAATCACAAAACGCATTTCCTGATCTATCCAAGTGTAGATGCCGGCCAGGAAAACCATTGGCGACTTAGAGACATTGAAACGGAATTTGTCTTCTGACTTGCCTTTATCATC
>DASRVY010000007.1:0-2650 GCA_035654855.1 Bacillota bacterium
CGGCAGAATCGATATTCGTTGATGATATAGCCCTGGAAAATTCGGTCGACGGGTTCAGGGTCCTGACAGTTTCGGGCAGAGAATTTGTCGACAAATTGGCGATCGTCCAGAGCATAGATGGGAAAGACGGGAGCCTGTTTATTGGCAGCCGACAAGGCTCCAGGGTTTTGGAAGTTAGGTATCTGTTGAACGCCGAAAGCGATACAGACTTCAGGGAGAAGTTTAACACGTTGAACGGAATTTTACAGCAAGGTATGATGAAGATATCTTTTAATGACGAGCCCGATTATTACTTCAATGCCATATTTAGCGACGGGCAATCAGTGCCACAGGGCAGGAATTCTATCGTGAGCAGCTTCACATTATTTTGTCCCGATCCGTATAAATACAAAGACCTACCTGTTGTATCAGGGGCAAGTGTTACGGCAGGATTGGGCGCCTGGTTTCCGTATAAGATAAATGAAATCAAGACGATAATGTCGGCTGCCCATGACGGGTTCATGATTAAAAACACCACGAGCGGTCGCAAAATTAAGCTGTTGGGCAATTTTACGGCAGGGCAGCAGCTAGTTATCCGGGATCAGGAAATCCTGCTCAACGGGAATCCCATCATGGACCGATTGGATTTTGTCAGTAGCGATTGGGGCAAGTTTATTATCAACGCTGGTGACGAAATAACAGCGGAGGAAATTTTGCATGTGAAACTAGCGGAACGAGCGCTATGAGTATTTTTCTGCTAGATAAAAATAAAGAACTAATCGGAGCATATGAACCGCTGGAGCATGATCAGGAGCTTGTTCTTAATGGCTTGATAACAGCGTCGGCAATCCTTGAATATTCGCCGGAGATGGCAAACGCACATTATTTTGGCGCAAAGGATGTCGATAACGAAAACATTTTCTGGGTGTATTATATAACACTGCCAGCTAAAAAAGGGTATGAATACAGCCTCAAGGGTATCCACCTAATGTTCCACGAATTACAAGGTGAAATAGTAAAAGATATCAGACCGAGAAATGCTTTAGCTTCGGCAACGCTTGAACAGATTTTGTCGGGTAGTGTGTGGCAGGTGGGAAATGTTGACACTGCTAAAAGGGCATCCAAGAATTATTACTATGTGTCCAAATTATCTGCTTATCAGGATTTTCTGGAAACATGGGATGTCGAGTGTATGCCCAGAATAACTTGGAGTAATGGAGAGATCACAGGGCGTTATATTGACGTTTATGACCGCTTATCTGCTGACTATGGCAAGTGGTATGAATATGGTGACAAACTGCTCACAGTCGAGGCGGAGAGCGCCAGAGATCAGATATACACCGCACTGGTTGGCAGGGGCAAGGGTGAGGAGGTTGGCGACGGATTTGGCAGGCGGATAACTTTTGAAAGTGTCGCATGGTCGGTGGCTGACGGTGATCCGTTAGATAAGCCAACAGGGCAGGATTATCTCGTTATGCCGGAGGCGGTGGACGAGTTCGGGCTACGGATTGGGATTGTCGAATTTCGGGATTTGGAAGATCCGGAGGAGGTACTGCAAGCGACTTATTTGGCGTTACAGGAAATGAGCAGACCGAGGGTGACATTCTCAGCGTCAGCGATCGAGGTCGGGGTGTTGGGCTTGGGCGAAACGGTCGCCATTGTCAGAGATGATTTAGGCATACGTTACAAGACGCGCGTTTTTGAGATTAAACGGAATTTTCTCGACAAGAACGTCAAAGCGTTCAAATTGGGCGATAGGACATTGGTGACGGTGGCGGACAGGCTGGCACAGCAGGACAAGGAAGTAAAAGACCAGGAAGAATCGTTTTTGTCCTACCTGAACGTTGTCAGAAACAAAATCATTGGGATTTATTTTGATGAAGACGGTTACAATTACGATGTAAGGGTAGGCAACGAATATGATTTGCCTGCCGGCTATTATTCGTTTGATAGGCCGATCGATCAAGATCCGTCAAAAGTCGTTTACATGGGTGCAGGGAAAATATTAGTCGCTAACGCCAAGTTGCCCGATGATTCATGGGATTGGCGGACGGCGGCTGACGGTGATGGGATTGTCGCGGACGTGATAACCTCCGGTATGCTTAGGGGCGGAAACGTCAAGTGGAATCTGGAAGACGGCACGTTGTTAATCGGCGAAAGTGTCGCGGATCACCAGCTATATTATGATGGCGAAATGTTAAGCATCAAAGGAAAAATATATCTATCGTCGGGCGGGTCGCTTGAGGATGAGGTCGATAATTTACATGATCAAATAGAAGATATTGAGCTGACACCTGGTCCGGCAGGCGAGGATGCGACAACTGTATTTATTGAAAGTGTAAACGGCAATATATTTAAGAACGCAAACATGGCAACGACGTTAGTCGTAACAGTGATAACAGGAGGTCAACAAATTGTTTCGTTAACACAGCTTAAAAGTAAATATGGAAACGATGCACGATTACAGTGGAGTGAAAAGAAGTATGGGGAGTTAAATTTTACTCCTTTATCGGATGGAGATGTCAGATTGGCTAGTGATAATTTCATGTTAAACATTAGCGCAAATGACGTACTCACAAAATCAACATTCAGATGTGATTTATTAACTTAGAGGAGAATAATAATGGCAGTAAAAGCAACAAATCAAATTGATTTAATTGATTTAACCGAT
>DASRVY010000008.1:0-3109 GCA_035654855.1 Bacillota bacterium
AGAAGTTAAAGCCAGCTTTTTGAAGTAACCTTCTTCAGTGAGAAAGATGCGGATATTGTAATCTTCGATCAGATCTTCCTCGTCAAGCACAGGAGCGTCTTCAGGTTCTATCAGAGCAGTAAGCCTTTCTCTGCCGTAGGCTTTAGCAATGTCCCTCAGCTGTTTACTAATCTTGCTGTTGATCAGTCTGGTGCTGCCTGCTAATCTCTTGAGCTCAAAAATCTCTTCTTCCAAAGCCGCTATCTCATCGATCCTGCGCAGAATATATTCTCGGTTGAGATGGCGCAGTTTAATCTCTGCCACATATTCCGCCTGCACCTTATCGATGTCAAAGCTCGACATCAAATTATCGATGACTTCGCTTTCTTTTTTTGTCAGTCTGATCACGGCGATCGCTTTGTCAATGTCCAGCAGGATTAATTCCAGCGCTTTTAGGAGATGTAATTTTTCTTCCTTCTTCTGACGCTGAAAATTTGCCTCGCGAACGACACATTCCTGACGCCATTTCAGCCAGTTCTCCAGGATTTCGTACACACCCATTGTTCTGGGTTTGCCATCGATCAGGATATTGAAATTACAAGAAAAACCGGTTTCCATCGAGGTCAAATCAAACAGCTTCAAGATAAGCATTTTGTAGTCGGTATTTTTTCTGTAATTGATGGTGATTTTTAATCCGTTTAAGTCAGTTTCATCTCTGACGTCCAGGACTTCGCGCAGTTTGCCCCGGCGGGCCTGAGCAGATATATCCTCAATGATCGCTTCAGCGGTGGTATTGTAGGGGATCTCGAAAATTTCAATCAAATTTTCCTTTTTATCGACCCTGTAGCGCGCCCTGAGCTTAAAGGAACCGCGTCCGGTCTCATATATTTTCTCCATCTGCTCCCGGTCATAGATTAGATCGCCGCCTGTGGAGAAATCGGGCGCCGGCATCGTCTCCAGTAAATCGTGTTTTCTGTTTGCGATGAAGGCGGCAGTCGTATTACAGACTTCTCTTAAATTGAAAGAGCAAATATTGCTGGCCATGCCTACTGCTATACCTTGATTAGAGTTAACCAGAACGGTGGGTAAAGAAGCCGGCAAAAGTACCGGCTCTTTCATCGTGCCGGAATAATTGTCGACAAAATCGACCGCATCCTTCTCCAGACCGTCAAAAATTAAAACAGCGCTGGAATCCAGGCGTGCTTCAGTATAGCGGGCTGCAGCGTACTGCATATCGCGTGAATACACCCGGCCGAAATTGCCCTTAGAGTCAATCCAGGGGTGGAGCAGAGAGCCATTGCCTCTCGTCATACGTACCATGGTTTCATAGATTGTCTGATCCCCATGAGGGTTCAAAGACATGGTCTGCCCAACAATATCCGCTGACTTCGCACGCGGTGAATTCAAGAGCTTCATCCGATACATTGTATAGAGCAATTTGCGATGCGCAGGCTTAAAGCCGTCTATCTCAGGGATCGCTCGCGAAACTATTACGCTCATGGCGTAAGGCATATAGTTGTTTAGAAGAGTGTCTGTTATCGGCTGCCTAATGAGTTCAGCACCGGTTGTCGAAGTTTGTCCGCTGCTTATCGGCTCAATATCTTCGATGCCGGTTTGCAAGGATTGCTTTATGGCCGGCTTTCTGATTTTTTGTTTGCCGGATCCTTTAGCTTCTTTATCTTTGAATATTTCTTTTTGCTCTTTGTCGAGAGAGTTCATCTTTCCTCCGGTACTAGGCTAAGTCCAGCATATCCATATAGGAATCGCCGTAATCTTTAATATATTGTTTTCTGCCGGCCAAATTGTCTCCCAGCAAGAGGTCAAACATCTCAGCTGACTCTTCATAGCCGACAGGGACAATCTCAATCAACTTTCTGGTTTCGGGATTCATCGTCGTAAGCCACATCATATCCGGTTCGTTTTCACCTAATCCCTTCGATCTTTGAATATGCACACTGCCGCCATTCAGGCCTTCCAAGATATCATTTTTCTCCCGGTCGCTATAGGCGAACAAGGTGCGCTCAACCTTCTTGACCACATGAGTGATCTCAAATAAAGGCGACTCAGCGATAAAAATCTTGCCTTCCGTGATCAAGGTGGGCATCAGCCGATAAAACATGGTAAGAATCAGTGTGCGTATCTGAAAGCCGTCGACATCAGCATCTGTGCATATTATTATCTTGTTCCAGCGCAGACTGTCAAGCTCAAAGCTGGCTATTTTGCTGCTGTGTTTCGATTTGATTTCCACACCACAGCCCAGAACTTTAATCAGATCCGTTATGATTTCACTGTTAAAAATCGTTTTATAATCAGCCTTGAGACAGTTTAATATCTTGCCTCGAATAGGAATAACCGCCTGATATTCCGCATCCCGCGCCATTTTAACTGAACCGAGGGCGGAATTTCCTTCGACAATATAGAGCTCTCTTTTGCTGACGTCTTTAGTGCGGCAATCCACGAAGTTTTTGATTCGATTCTGGAAATCCAGATTACCCATTAATTTTTTCTTGACGTCAAGCCTGGTCTTTTCCGCGTTCTCACGGCTGCGTTTATTGACCAGCACCTGATCTAAGATTTTTAAAGTCTCCGCCTTGTGCTCAATAAACCAGATTTCCATCTGTGTGCGTATCAGATCGGTCATATATTCTTGAATAAATTTATTGCTGATAGATTTTTTGGTCTGATTCTCGTAGCTTGTCAGCGTTGAGAATGAGCTGGAAATCCAGATAAGACTGTCCTCGATATCCGTAAAGGATATTTTACTCTCGTTAGCTTTATATTTGTTCTCATGCTTAAGCAGACGGTCAAGCTCAGCCACCAACGCTGAACGCATTGCCCGTTCCGGAGAGCCGCCGTATTCCAGCCAGCTGGAGTTGTGGAAAAACTCAATATTTTCCGCCTCATTGTTGAAACAGAAGGCGCATTGCGCCAGCACCTTGTACTCCGGTTTGTCTGCGCGATCCCTGCCGGAACCTTCGCCTTCGAAAAAGAATGGCTCAGATATTCCCTTGCCTCCGTCCAATTCCCGGACAAAACCAAGTATGCCCTCCGGATAATAGAATTCCGTCGTCTCATCTGCCGCCTTGTCAATAAAGATAAAACGCACACCGGCGTTAACAATGGCTTGCCT
>DASRVY010000009.1:0-9421 GCA_035654855.1 Bacillota bacterium
AGAGGAAGTCAATTTGATATCTGTAGAGAGTATTGATTTATGGACTCTTGCTCAGCTGGCAGGCATCGATGAAGAATGGGGAAGAATAGCTCAGCAATGGATTGAAAATATTTCAGAATCAATATCCGAGGAAGGCATGCCGTTTCCGCCGGAGGGCTGGAATGTGGAACAAGATACCGCCATGCCGCTAATCGCTTCAGACTATCAAGCCGAGACTTGGCGTATTCTCAAAACTTCACTGAATTTAGCTGAAGTTGGGATTAACAATCCTTCGCTGGAAGGATTTCTTCTTGAGGAGCTGAAAAGCGGTGGTTTAGCTTCCTCATATCATTTGGTAAATGGCAGCAGCGAGGACCGCAGCGTTAATCCTGCATTGGCTGCCCGGGCAGCCAGACTGGCAAGGGCAGTAGATAATGAGGCTCTGTTTGCGGCTGCCGCAAGACAAATGAGCAGAAGCTATATCTCAGATCAAACAAGCTCATTTTTTGGTGCTTTCGCACGAACTGACAATGAAGGCAGACTGCTGATAAATGCTCTGGATCAAATGCTGGTTCTCCTGGCGCTGCAATAAAATATTTTGTTTTTTCGCAATTGAATCTAATCAATATATAATCTATACTTAGCGATGGCTAGTAAATAATAATAATTGATATATGGAGGAAAATATGAGTTTTTTAGACAATGTCAAAGCAGCAGCCCGCAAAGTCAAGAAGACTATTGTGCTGCCCGAGAGCATGGACCCGAGGGTGGTCGAAGCAGCAGCCAAGATTCTTGAGGAGCAGCTGGCAGAGATTATCTTACTTGGCAAGAAAGAAGATATACAGGCTCAGGCTCCGGAATGGGATGTCTCCGGAGCGACCTTCATTGATCCGGCTAATTATGAGGGGTTGGACGATTTCTCAGAAACATTTTATGAAATGCGCAAGCAAAAAGGCATTACTCCTGAGAAGGCAAGAGAGACTATGCTGCAGCCTACTCCTTTCGGCATAATGATGGTCAAAAAAGATCTGGCTGATGGACTGGTCGCAGGCGCAGTGGGCAGCACTGCTGACACTTTAAGGCCTGCATTGCAGATATTGCGCACAAAACCCGGAACCAAAATGGTCTCAACCTTTTTCATGATGGTAGTCCCTGATTGTGAATATGGAGATAACGGCACTTTCTTATTTTCCGATTGTGGCTTAGTTGAGAATCCCGATGCCGATCAATTATCTGAAATCGCCGTTTCCTCAGCAACTTCATTCAAGGCACTGACTGGAGTTGAACCCAAAGTGGCGATGCTGTCTTATTCCAGTTTTGGTTCTGCTAAGAGTGAATTGACCGAGAAGGTTGTAGAAGCGACCCGACTAGCTAAAGAAAAAGCTCCCCACTTCATTATTGACGGCGAGCTGCAGGCTGACGCGTCAATCGTGCCCGCAATTGGTAAGTCAAAGGCGCCTGACAGCAAGGTTCAAGGTGATGCCAACTGTCTGATTTTCCCTGACTTGAATGCAGGCAATATCGGTTACAAATTAGTTGAGCGCCTGGCCAAGGCAGAAGCTTACGGCCCCATGCTGCAGGGGATAGCTAAGCCTGTAAATGACCTCTCGCGCGGTTGTTCTGCTGATGATATCGTCGGTGTAACCGCATTAACCGTTTTGCAGTGCGCTGCAAACGACTAATTTTTTAACCGGCTGAGCCGGAAAACATAAAACAAATAAATTTTAAAATAAGGATGTACACATGAAAATTTTGATTATCAACTCAGGAAGCTCGTCGCTAAAATACCAAGTCATTGACTATGAAAAACGTGATGCGTTATGTGTAGGCCTGTGCGAACGCATTGGCATCAAAGATCCGCAAATGACACATACTTTAAAGAGCGGTAAAAAAATTAAGGAAGGCAAAGATTTTAAAAGCCATAAAGATGCTGTTCTGGCAATGGTGGAAATGCTGACATCAAAAGAATATGGCGTGATCTCCGATCTTTCTGAGATCCAAGCTATAGGTCACCGAGTATTGCACGGCGGAGAAGAATTCACCGCTCCGGCTCGGGTGACAGAAGATGTCAAGGCCGCCATACGCACATGTTTTGTATGGGGTCCTCTGCATAATCCCGCCAATCTTACCGGTATCGAAGTTTGTGAAGAAATTATGCCAGACATTCCCCAGGTAGCGATTTTTGATACAGCATTCCATCAGACCATGCCTCCTGAAGCTTTTATTTACGCCCTGCCTTATCACTACTATGAAGAAATGGGCATCCGACGTTATGGATTCCACGGTACCTCACATATGTATGTGTCACAGCAGGCAATCAAACTATTAGGCGGCGAAGCTAAAGGCACAAAGATAATCACTGCACATCTTGGTAATGGATCTTCTTTCTCAGCAGTCAAAGACGGCAAATGTGTTGACACCTCTATGGGACTTACACCACTTGCGGGCATCCCTATGGGAACACGCTGCGGCGACATCGATCCGGCAATCGTTCCTTACATTATGGAAAAGGAAAACCTGAAACCTGATGAAATAGATCATATCATGAACAAAGAATCCGGCGTACTCGGCGTATCCGGTGTCAGCTCGGATTTCCGCGACTTGGCGGAAAAAGCCGGTGCAGGTAACAAGAGAGCAGAACTTGCCTTGGATATCTTTGTTTATCAAGGGAAAAAGATCATTGCCAGCTATGCCGGCGCGCTTGGCGGCGCAGATGCCATTGTCTTTACTGCCGGTATCGGTGAAAATGACCACGAAACTCGAGCAAGAATGCTTGAAGGCTTTGAGTTTATGGGCGTAGAAGTTGACCATGACAAGAATATAAACTTTAATGGCGAGGCTGGATTAATATCCTCAAATAACTCAAAAGTCAAGGTCTTTGTAATACCCACGAATGAGGAATTATCAATTGCTCTCCAGACTGTTGAGGTTTTGGGGCTGGCAAATTAGTATTGAACAAAAGCCGTTAAGAATTAATGTGCAAGAAGACGTAAAAGAGTCAGAGCCCCTGCTGTGATAAAAAAGGCTAAAGCTTAACAAACGGCATATGAGCCATGATTCTTGACATAAGCATTCGTTTAAGAGATAATGCTCTTTGCGTCTCAACGGGAGTACCGTTTAACTCTAACGGCTCTGAGGCACAAGTGTCCTAAAGGACCTATAAGAGATGGAGGTGTGACAAATGGCAGTCCCGAAACGCAAATGGTCAAAAGCTAGAAGCCGCAGAGCACGTTCTAACTGGAAGATCAGTGCGCCCAATCTGGTAGAATGTCCGCAATGCAAATCATTAGCAGCTGCACACAGGGTATGCAAAAACTGTGGATATTATAAAGGCCGCGAAGTTATTTCTGTAGACGATAAATAAGCGGATCGCAAGATAATGATTTAAAGCAACGGGGCTTTCACAGATCCGTTGCTTTTGTTTTTAGTATAAAGGAGCGACATTATGAGCAAACCTAGTGTAGCCATCGTCGGCAGGCCCAATGTGGGAAAATCATCTTTATTTAATGTGTTGGCCGGCATGCGCATCTCAATTGTAGCTCCGACACCCGGAGTCACGCGCGATCGTGTTTTTGCTGATGCAGAATGGCAGGGAAGAGAGTATAGTCTGATTGATACCGGAGGTATCGAATTTGGTACTTCTGATGATATATTGACAAAAATGCGTTTACAGGCAGATGTGGCTATCGAATCAGCCGATGTCATTTTGTTCATGACTGACATTCACAGCGGTCTGACCGCAGCTGACCAGGATATAGCGAAATTTTTGCATCGCAGTAAAAAGCCTGTTCTCGTAGTTGTGAACAAAATTGACCAGCCTGGCAACCCGCCAGCCGGTTTTTTCGAATTCTATCAACTTGGCTTTTCTGAAATCTTTGCCATCTCCGCCAGCCACAAACTTGGTCTGGGAGAGCTTCTCGATTCAATAATTTCACATTTACCTGAACAAAATTTTGAAGATTATCCGCCAGACACTGTCAGGGTCGCAGTGATTGGCAAACCAAATGCCGGCAAATCTTCTCTCATTAATCAACTGCTAGGAGAGGAGAGAGTAATTGTTTCTGAGACGGCAGGTACCACGCGTGACGCAGTCGATTCTTATTTTGCTAACGAATATGGCAATTTTGTCCTCGTAGATACTGCGGGACTTAGACGCAGAGGAAAAGTAACTGAGAAAATCGAAAAATACAGTGTCTTGCGCGCGAACAAAGCCATTGAAAGGGCGGATCTTTGTCTAATCATGATTGATGCAATTGACGGTGTTTCGGAACAAGATTCCAAAATTGCAGGTCTGGCCTGGAATATGGGTAAGACATGTATCTTTGCAGTCAATAAATGGGATGCAGTTACAAACAAAGCAGACGCTCGCAAAGAATTGAGCCAACAAATTTTAACACGATTTCATTTTATGTCTCATACTCCGATTGTTTTTGTTTCCGCAAAAACCGGCTTAAACTGTGACAAATTGTGGCCTTTAATAAATGCTACTTTCGAGAATGGCGGCTACAGAATTTCAACAGCGCAAATGAATGAATTTATTACTGATGCAGTCATCTTGCATCCACCACCTCAAGATAAAGGAAAGCATCTAAAAATCTATTATGGTACGCAAATAGGCAATTATCCTATCCGAATAATATTTTTTGTCAATGACCCTAAATTGACGCATTTTTCTTATGACCGTTATCTAGAAAACAGATTGCGCGAAATATATGGTTTTGAAGGCAGTCCAATACAAATCATATGGCGAGGCCGCAGGAAGAAGGACATGATATAATTATGACAAATCTTGTAAAGGAGATTTAATTTGTCTAAAAAGATAGGCAGAACATTATTTATATTGAGTCTAATTCTGCTATTGGTGGCAATCGGCATTTTTGGCTACTACACCGGGTATAATTATGTAACCGCACAAAATGAGCGTTTAAACAGCCTTAATAGCTTGATTGAACTTGAAGGCAAATCTCCAATTTCTGAAGACACTCAGGGCTCAATAGAAATTCACATTCCAAGAAATTCTGATATGGATGATATTACCGACATTCTGTTAGATGCCGGCTTGATAAATAATAAAGTCGCTTTTAAAGTGTTATCAAAAATCAACGGTTTTGACGGTAACTACCGTTCCGGCACTCATTATCTGCTTGACGAAATGAGTTATGACGAAATCATGCTGCTTCTGACTTCTAAACCTGATCCTGTTACAATTACTTTCCCGGAAGGTTTAACTTATTCACAGGTAAAGGACAGGATGAAGAAAGCCGGGATGCGTTTTGACGAAAATATCATGGATGAGATGATGAAGCGCCCAAATCTTTTTGTCGACTATGAATTTATGCAGGAAATTCCATCTTACCCGGATCGAGAATGGATAATGCAGGGATATTTATGGCCGGATACCTACCAATTTGATGTCAATGAGTCAGAAGAAAATATTCTTCGTAAATTTTTCGACAATACAGAATTGAAATTGCGTAATGGCAACTATTATGAACGAGCGGAAATAATTGGAATTACTTTGGACCAAGCAATGACGCTTGCTTCCATAGTGCAAAAGGAAGGTCCAATGTCGGAGATGCCAAAAATTGGCAGAATATTTCTCAATAGACTTAAACTGGAAATGCCCTTGCAATCTTGTGCCACCATCAATTATCTGCGCGAAGCTGACGGTTTAAAGCCTGTCTTGTGGGTTAGCAACATTGATTTAGAACGATATAAAGATAATCCATATAATACTTACAATATTGCTGCTTTACCGCCCGGACCTATCAATTCTCCCGGAACCGTAGCTTTGGAAGGCGTCCTCTGGCCGGCAACTGAACGCAGTTGGCCGGGCGCTAACTCATATCTGTATTTTGTCGCAACCGGGGATGGGTATAACGATTTTTCTAAAACATATGAAGAGCATCAAGAAAAATCTGAGAAATATAGCACCGCCCAAAAAGCTAATTAAACCTTATCGGCTTTGCCGGCATTATGCTTACTGCCTGATGTAACCTTGAAATAATTTCTAATTTTAGTCTCTGCTTCAAAGGTGATGAATAATTCTCTCAGGATGACAAAAGCCAGCGGCCCCAGCAAAATACCGCTGATTCCATAAATCATTATTCCAATAATCATGCTCAGAATAGTCACAATAGGATGCAGGCGCATCGCACTGCCCAGAATTATCGGCTCGATTAATCTGCGAATTATAATAATTACAACCATCATAATCAAAATTCCCACACCCTGCAGGGGTGATGATTGAATGAAGAAGTAAACTGAAATAGGAATTAAAGTGGTAGTTATACCCAGAATCGGCAGCAAATCCACTACAGCTGCAACAATTGACCAAAGAAAAGGGTTCGGCAAACCAACGATGAGAAAGCCCACAAAAGCTTCGGCAAGGGTGACAAACATCAAAACAACATAACCGCCAATAATCCTGAACAAAGTCACCGTCAATTGACTTGTTGCTGTAAATATTTTGCGAATGAAATCTTTGCGGGGAATAAATCTTAATAAGAATCTGTAGAGTTTGCTCGACTGTGTAATGAAGTAATATCCCGTCATAACGGTGATAATCAAAACCAAAATAGCTCGAGGCATGCCAGAGAACCATTTGCTCAGGGATGAAAGAATGCTTCCCAGTATACTCGGCAGCGCATCAATTACATTGTGCACTAAAGATATTGTGCTCTCTTCGATCTGAAGTGTTATAGCAGGATTAAGCTCAAGCCCGAACGGTCCCGACACATTGCGAAAAAAGTTTGAAATTTGATTGATAATGTCTGATTCACGAACAAATTTTGGGAACTGCAGTGAAATATAGCGAATAATTGCGATCAGAGAGTAGAAAATGCCACTCAACAAGGCTAATATCAGCAAGAGCAAAATAATATAAATAAAAACAGCAATGCGGTTGCGTACTCTATTGGCATCATTGATTGAAGGGTTGCGAGAATCCTGTATCTTGAATTTTTTCATGATGTATTGGCTTACAGTAACCGACACCTGAGACAAGAAAAGAGCAATTAAAATAGGCGACAGTATTACCAATGCGTTTAGTCCAATGTAAAGAAAACAGATTACCAGCAAGATCAACAGTGCATATTTAATCACTGAAAGGATAAAGGCAGCATCTGATTTTGCTCGCTCGTCCATTCAAGTCTCCTTCTGCTTAGTTTTGCACCAGCAATATCAGCGACATAAGAATCGCAGCTCCAATGAACAGATAATCGGTTTTACGCTTAAAGCCTATTACTTCCCCATGTTTAGAGACATCCAGCAAAGCCTTTTCCCGCTCTTCAATCTTAAGACGATTCCTGTAATTCGTATAATACACTAGAACAGGCAAAAATATCATTGCTGATATAAAAAGCAATGGCAGTTGTAAAGAAATTATTTGAGAGGTGGAGGAGGGCAATTGACCCCAAAAGATATCTGCTGTGAACTGGTAAGCCAAAGAATATGTCAGCCAGCCAAGCCCCAGACCAAGCCCGGCAAAAGACGAGGTGATCAAGCTGTTGCTGTCAAGTCTCACTTTGCAGATAAATACAGCGAAGATAAAAAATACCGGTAAAGGGCGAAGCTGCATAGGGATTAGAGCCGCGAAATATGCAGTTATAAAAATTGCTCTTGTGTAATGGGAGCCTGAAGCCAACCCAGGAAGCACCAATCCGGACAATAAAATTCCCAAACAAAGCGCTGGTAAAACAGATGATATTAAAATCGTAAGCATGATTTGTATCCAGGAAGACTGGAACAACATTACGCCCTGATTCATTAGACTCCAGCCGGGCAGCCGGAGAATTGTGTCATTAGTAATAAAATGAGAAAGTAAGTGATCCAAAGTCAGGCAAATAAACGCCAAAGGAAATCCGGATAAAAAAGCCAATAATGAAGGTATAAGAGATGGTTTATCTCCAAAGACAAAAGATTTTGCCGGTTTTTCCAACGAGATTATTAAAGCTGAAGCTAGGATAGGCAGTGCCCCGACAGAGATTAACATCTCTATAGCGTAGCTGCGAAAACTGTGTGAGTTCAGCAAATCGGAAAGAGGCTGATATGAAGTAAGAGCCAATTTGTACAAGGTTAAGAGTATAGTAATGGCAATAGCCGTCCGGCCGCTGATTCCGGCTAAACGTCTTTCTTCTTGATAAAAAGCAAACTTTCTTTTCCTCTCGAGTTCAACTACTGTAATATCAGCAAAAGATTTTTGCGGATCATCAAGCCTTACTACTCTGGAATTCTTTGATACTTTGGCTGCACGAAGGCTTTTCTTTTTCTGCACAAAATGCTCCTTATTTGGACAGATGAAGAGATTGGAACCAGTATACCTTAAAAGGTGCCCCTATGAGAGAGCTAATTGAATCATCACTCAACTTAAGCTGCCGATAAGAATTGCCACCTGCCAAAGAGTTAACTATAATACTAAAGAATCAGCGTAAATGCTAAGGAGCAAATAATGGAAACAAGAGATATCATAAACAGAATGCAGATATTGGCACAGGCTAACTATGGCACAGAATTGGCATATTTGACCAAAGGTGAGTACTGGCAGATATTATCTCGCGCCCTAATGTCAACCAATGCCGCTGACTGGGGAAAGACTCGACAGATATATGAGAAGGGGCGCCAAGCCCATTATTTTTCAGCTGAGTTTCTAGTAGGCAGAAGTCTCCTTAATAATCTGACAAATGCTGGTATCTATGACGAAGTAAAAGATCTGGTCTTGGGTCATGGCTATGATATTGACGATATACTGGAAGAAGAAAACGATCCGGGTTTAGGAAACGGAGGATTAGGCAGGCTGGGAGCTTGTTTTCTGGACTCAGCCGCTACCTTAGGATTACCTGTCACCGGCTACGGTATTCTTTATGATTATGGTTTGTTTAGACAAGAGATAGAGAATGGTTTTCAAAAAGAATTCCCTGATGATTGGATTGATGATGATGGTTATCCTTTTTTGACAGCGCGCCGCGACGAAAAAGAACTTGTCCACTTTGAAGATTTTGATGTATATGCAGTCCCTTTTGACCTGCCGGTTCTCGGATATGGCAACAAGAATAAAAATACCATCCGCATCTGGAGCGCAGAACCGGCAGAAGAGTTTGATTTTAATCTCTTTAATTCTCAAAGATTTGATGACGCAGTAATCGAGCGCAACCGCGTCAAAGACATTTGCCGTGTTCTTTACCCAAATGACAGTTCATACGATGGCAAGGTATTGCGCGTTCGGCAACAGTATTTTTTTATATCTGCCTCTTTACAGAATATTATTGGCTCGTTTAAGCGCCTTCATGGCAATGATTTTTCAAAATTTCCTGAGTATAACAGTATTCAGTTAAACGACACTCATCCGGTCTTAGCTATTCCAGAGCTTATGCGCATCTTAGTTGATGAGAATTGGCAAAGCTGGGATGAAGCCTGGCAGATTGTTCAAAAGACTTTTGCTTAT
>DASRVY010000010.1:0-12057 GCA_035654855.1 Bacillota bacterium
CCCGTGTTAGAGTCGAAGCGTCTGGTCTCCTGATCGATTTGACCGCCGGACTCAAGAATATCGACCTGTCTTTTGAACTCATGCTCGATCGCCTTCACCACAAAATTAAAGGAGTTGATATTCTTCATCTCGGTGCGGGTGCCCAGCTCCTCAGAGCCTTGCAGCCTGACCGAGAGATTGACATCGCAGCGCATTGAGCCGCGGTCCATGCGCCCGTCCGAGACGCCTGTGTATTGCACCAGAGCGCGGATCTTGCGCAGGAAGGCGTCGGCCTCGGCGGCGGAGCGGATGTCAGGTTCGGTGACAATCTCGATCAAGGGCACGCCGGCGCGGTTCAAGTCTACCAGTGTTCCTTCTCCCTCCAGATGCATCAGCTTGCCGGCGTCCGCCTCGATATGGATGTGGTTTAGGCGGATGCGCCTTTTGCCGCCGGCGGTCTCGACATCTATATGCCCGCCCAGACAAAGAGGGTGCTTGCCCTGGGTGATTTGGTAGGCTGAGGGCAGATCGGGATAAAAGTAGTTTTTGCGCTCCAGCTGTGAGTAAGGGGCGATTTGAGAGTTGCAGGCCAGTCCTGCCTTGATGGCGTAATCGATCACCTGACGGTTCAAGACGGGCAAAGCTCCCGGCAAAGCGATGCAGACCGGGCAGATATTAGTATTAGGCTCGGCGCCGAATTCGTTCTTGCAATGACAAAATATTTTCTTCTCTGTCCGGAGTTCAACGTGGACTTCAAGCCCGATTACTGCTTCATACTTGCTCATGAACTCTTCTCCTTATTATTTAGAGCCATCACGGCTTCACCTGCCTGGTAGAGCAGCGGCTCGCTGAAGGGGCTGCCGATCAGCTGCAGACCGATAGGCATGCCTTCTGCCTTATGACCGCTGGGTAAAGACAGCGCAGGCAGTCCGGCCAGGGGAGACAGCACAACGAAGAAGCTCTCTTTGTAGCGTTCGACAGGGGACTTCGTTGTCCCCAGTTTGGGCGCGATATCCGCGGTGACCGGAGCCAGGATCAGGTCTGTCTGCTCCAGCGCCTTCGCCATTTCATTGCAGATATAGCTTCTGACCTTCTGGGCTTTGACATAGAAATCTTCGTAAAATGAGGAGCTGAGGGCGAAAGTGCCCAGCATGATGCGGCGCTTCGCCTCTTTTCCCAGTCCTTCACTGCGGCTGTTGAAATATATATCTTCCAGATTCTCGTAGTCTTTGCTGCGGTAACCGAAATGGATGCCGTCGAAGCGTCCCAGATTGGAGGAGACTTCGGCAGAGGTCAGGATATAGTAAGCGGGCAGGGCCGCTTCGAGATTGCTGCTGCTGAGAGTCACAATTTTCGCGCCTTGGCCTTCCAAATCTGAGGCGGCTTTGAGGATGGCGTCTTTTATTTCCGGCCTGACGATTTCTTCGAGATAATCCAGCGGCAGACCGATCTTCAGCCCTTTGACGCCGCGGCCCAGCCGGGCGGAGAAGTCCGGCAGTATCTTTTTGTGCGAGACGCTGTCCTGGGGGTCATGGCCGGCAATCGCCTGCAAAACCAGAGCGTTGTCCTTGATCGTTTTGGTCAGGGGGCCGACCTGGTCCATGGAGGATGTCATCGCTGCGACTCCGTAACGTGAGACTAAACTGTAAGACGGTCTCATGCCGACAATCCCGCAATAGGCTGCCGGCTGGCAGATGGAGCCGCCGGTGTCCGAGCCAAGTGTGTATGGCGCTTCACCTGCGGCTGCTGCGGCTGCGGAACCGCCTGAGCTGCCGCCCGGTGCCCGGGAGGTGTCGAGGGGATTTTTTGTCGGACCGTAAAAGGAGCTCTCCGTGGTGGAGCCCATGGCGAATTCATCCATATTTGTCTTGCCCAAAAGGACCGCTCTTTGCTCTTTGAGCTTTGTCCAGACAGTGGCGTCGTAAGGGGCGATGAAGTTGGAGAGGGTCTTGGAGCCGGCGCTGGTGAGAATTCCTTTGGTTAAGATATTGTCTTTGAGCGCGCAGGGGATGCCTGCCATAAGAGGAAGTTCTTCTCCCGCCGCCAGCGCCTTGTCGCAGGATCTGGCCGCGGACAGAGCCTCTTCTCCTGTCACCGTTATGAGGGCATTTAGCTCCGGCTCTCTCGCTTCAATCACTGCCAGATAATGCCTGCAGAGCTCAACTGCTGTGAAGTCCTTGGCGCGCAGACCTGAGGCCAGCTTCTCTATATCCATCTTATTAAAATCCATTTATTCTTCCTCCGCGACTTTCATTTCGCGCCTGCTGTCATGCCGGTGGTCCAAATCATAATTGCAGCTTAGATAGATTATCATTCTTCCTCCTGCGCGATCACTTCCGGCACGAAGAAACAGCCGTCACGGCTGACCGGAGCGTTGGCCAAAAGCTCTTGGGGAGTCGGGCGGAAAGGCTCTTTGGTCTGGAAAACATTCTCGAGAGGATAGACGTTCTCTGTCGGCTCAAGACCTTCAGTGTCTACCTCTTCCAGCTGCTGCGTCCAGTCGATAATGCTGTGGAGATTTTCCTTCATTTCCGCCATCTCAGATTTATCAAAGCGCAGGCGGGATATCTCGGCGATATGCTCGACATTAATATCCGCTGTCCGGTACTTCTTCCGGCCGGAGGCGGATACCCCTATCTGAGCGCCTTCAACAAATTCATCAGATTTCAAGGCCAGTCCCAGTACATCAAGCTGCTCCCTGTCGACAGTATCCGGCGCCCCGGTCAAGGGGTCGGAGGCGTCTTTGGCTTTAGGGAAGGCGATTATTTCGCGCAGTGAGTCCTCGTCCAGGAGGATCATGACCAGGCGGTCGAGTCCAAAGGCGAAGCCGCCGTGAGGAGGGGTTCCGTAGGCGAAGGCGTTAAGAATGAAGCCGAAGCGATGATCTATCTCTTCTTCTGTCAGTCCGAGGGCGCTGAAGATTTGGTGCTGGGTCTCGCTGTCATGGATTCTGATCGAGCCTGAGCCAAGTTCGGTGCCGTTCAGCACCAGGTCATAAGCCTGCGAGCGCACACTTTCAGGGTCGCTCTCCAGACGGGCGATATCTTCGGGGTAGGGCATGGTGAAGGGGTGATGCTGGGAGACATATCTTTTCTCCGCCTCGCTGTACTCGAACATGGGGAAATCCGTGACAATCAGGAAGCGGAAGGAATTGTCTCTCAGGTCCAAAAGGTCAGCCAGCTTATTGCGCATGGCTCCCAGAACTTTGCGGACTACCTGCTTCTTGTCGGCCGAAAAAAGAATGAAGTCTCCGGGACTTGCTCCCGCTTGCAGGAGCAGTTCTTGCATCGCTTCTTCGCTAAAATACTTCGTCAGGATTGAGTAAATCTCTCCGTCAGGGCGCCAGGCGATCCAAGCCATGCCTCCCGCGCCTTGCTCAATCGCAAATTCTGTCAAATCGTCAATTGTGCCGCGAGTGAAATCAGACTGTCCGGGCACGACCAGAGCGCGCACGACGCCTCCCTGACTGATTGCCTTCTTAAAGATGGAGAAATCCGATTTCGCTGCTAAATCCGTGAGCTCACAGATCGGCAGGTCAAAGCGCAGATCGGGTTTGTCCGTGCCGTATTTGTCCATGGCTTCCTGCCAGGTAAGGCGGGGGAAGGGATCATGAATATCCAGCCCCATCTCCTCGCTCATGATGTGTTTGAATAAACGCTCGAGCAGCACCAGTATGTCTTCTTGCTCGACAAAGGCCATCTCCAGGTCGAGCTGGGTGAACTCCGGCTGGCGGTCAGCTCTCAGATCTTCATCTCTGAAACAGCGGGCGATCTGATAGTACTTGTCTATGCCGCCTGCCATCAGCAGCTGTTTAAAAATCTGCGGCGACTGCGGCAAGGCGTAGAAGCTGCCCGGATGGACGCGGCTGGGCACCAGATAATCTCTGGCTCCTTCCGGCGTGCTCTTGGTCAGCATGGGCGTCTCGACTTCGATGAAGCCCTCTTTGTCCATGAAGCCCCTCGCTGATTTGGCTATCTGATGGCGAAAGCGCAGATTTTTTTGCATGCGTTCACTTCTCAGGTCAAGGAAGCGATATTGAAGGCGCAGATCCTCGCGGATGACCTTATCGTCCACGGGGTTGAAGGGGAGCTGCCTGGCGCCGGAGAGCAGTTCTCCTGTCTCTGCCTGCAGTTCAATAGTGCCGGTTTTTATCTTGGGATTGACGGTCTCTTCGTCACGGAGGCGCATACGGCCCCTGACTTGGATGACAGATTGGTTTCTGACAGTCTCTGCCAGTTTAAAGGCTTCACTCGAAGTATTCTTTGGATTGAAGACTATCTGCAGCACGCCGGTATGGTCGGCCAGGTCGATGAAAATTACACCGCCCATATCTCTTTTATTTGCCACCCAGCCGGCGGCTATAGCCTCGCGGCCAATATCTTCTTCGGTCATAAGACCGCAATAGTCTGTACGTCGCATAAAAACTCCCCGGTTAATAATCGTCCAATAATGACTGTGCCGACTACAGCGTCAAAATTACTCAGCTGACAACGACAATTAGAGCACTCAAATTGGTGTCGTGTCTATATAGTCGCACTAAATACATTTATATAGATTACTACTTTCTCTTTCAAGCACAAAATCTTTTTTGAGCTGCTTAAAGCAAGTCTTTTCGTTTTAGCAAGATAATCGCCACTGCCATCAGCAGAGCGGTCAGTATCAGCGCGAAGAGGAAGGCCCAGGGGTTATTCATGAAGGGCAGATCGACATTCATGCCCCAGTAGCCGGAGATAATTGTGGGAATAGTGATGATAATAGTCAGGGATGTCAGCACCTTCATGATCACATTCAGATTGTTCTGGATAATGCCGGAAAAGGCTGAATCCAGCTGCTCCAACATATTATTGGTCTGAATCGCCATATAAACCGCCTGATAGTTTTCCACCAGGACATCGTGCAGCCACGCTTTTTCTCGATCTTGATGCGCGAGGTAGGGAGCTTCAAACATTCCTTCTAAAATCGCTCTATTTTCATCCACAGCAGTTTTCAGATAGACAATACTTTTGTCGAGATCAGCCAGCCTCAGCAGATGCTCAGTTTTTGACGACTTGGGCAGAGCAGTCTGGAGCTCATCCACCTGCACCCTGACAGTTTTACTGGCCAGTACAAAAGATTTTGAAACGCGCCAGGCTATCTCTATGACAAGACCTTGAATATCTTCCAAGTCGTTTATGAGGTCAAAGCGATTCTCCAATATATCTTCCAGAAAATCAGGATTCTTAGTCACACAGGTTATTAATTTATCGGCTGCCAAAATGACTGAAATTGTCCGGGTGATGAAATATTCACTGACGTCTTTCACCTTGTTCAACACAGGGTAAAGCAGCAAGATCAGAACGGGCAGCTCGACGCTGTCTTGATCCAGATTCTCCGCGCGGGATACTTCATCCGGATCGAGAGTGGAAGTCAAATAATCCGGGGGCAAGTCATATCGAGCGGCAATCTGCAGCATCTCCTCTTCTGAGGCTCCCTCCAGATGTATCCAGTCGGCATGGTCAATCGTCGAGACAGGCTCTGTCCCGCCGAGTTCATTGATCCTGTAATAGCTAAGCATGGCAGCCTCCTCAAGTTTTATGTCTCCGGCAGAGCCGGTATTCCTCCGTTAAAGTGATATCTGCGGCAGAGCCGGCATTCCTCCGTTAAAGTGACACCTCCGGCAAAACCGGCATTCCCTCGTTAAAGTGATATCTAAGGCAGAGCCGGCATTCCTCCGCCAAAGTGACACCTCCGGCGCTTCTGCGGCGCTCCTGCGATGAATCTTGCTCCCCTCCAGTATATCATCTGAGGACTTGGTTCAAGCACTAAAGACCAATCCCCAAAGAACCCGCCCCGAGAAAGTTTTTCAGCTGGAGTTATACCGACAAAAGAGGTACTCTATGACATACACAATACGGAGTATTTGCGTACAGTACTTTATTAGGAGTTAAGCGATGAATGAACTGGGTTTTATAGATTTGAGAAGTGACACCGTCACCCATCCCACTGCAGAAATGAGGCAGGCCATGTTTGAGGCGGTCGTCGGAGACGATGTCTACCATGACGACCCTGCGACTAACGAGCTGGAGACCGAGGCGGCAAGAATCCTCGGCAAAGAAGCTGCTCTCTTCGTCCCCAGCGGCACGATGGGCAACCAGCTGGGCGTGCTGGTTCACACTCAGCGCGGGCAGGAGATTATTCTCGGTTCTGAAGCCCATATCTTTGTCCACGAGGTGGGCGGGGCGGCAGTGATTGCAGGAGTTAGTATGAAGACGCTTAACTTCGCGGGTCTTTTGCCGGAACCGAAAAAGATTGAGGCTGCTATCCGGCCGGAGGATATTCATCAGCCGGAAACCGGTCTGATTTGCATGGAGAACGCCTTATCCAACGGCGCAGTGGTTCCGCAGGAGACCATGAAAGAAGTTTACGAGATAGCCCAAAAGCATAATTTGCCTGTCCACCTGGACGGCGCCAGAATCTTTAACGCGGCAGTATTTTTGGGCATCGATGTCCGTGAGATCACAAAGTACGTTGACACTGTCAATGTCTGTGTCTCGAAGGGTTTAGGCGCGCCGATCGGCAGTATCTTCGCCGGCTCTAAAGAAGCCGTGACGAGAGCCCGCAAATGGCGCAAACTGCTGGGAGGCGGAATGAGGCAGACAGGCTTCATGGCGGCTCCGGCACTGATCGCCATCCGCGACATGCACAAGCGCCTGTGGCAAGATCATGAAAATGCGCGTTATCTGGCAGAGAAATTGGCAAAAATTGATCAAGTTAAGGTCAAATCCGACCGCCTGGACATTAATATGGTTTTCTTCACCATTGAGCGGGAGAAGGAGCTGTTGGACAAGCTGCCGCATCTCTTCGCTGAAGACCACATTATGATCAATGAACTGGAAGACGGGGAGTGGCGCTGGGTCACGCATATAGATATAGATAAGTCCGACATAGATAAAGCTGCAGAGAAGTTGAGCGCTGTTCTACGGCTCAACTAGAACTTGGGAAATCGCATTGAGCTGCCTGAAAACGCGCAGCTCATTATTAGAGCTTTGTTGAAAGTTTCATATGAGGAGTAAGACATGAAGATTGTCATCTCCGGCCTGGGTAAGGTCGGTGAAGTGCTTGCTCGTGACCTCAGCCGCGAGAAGCATGATGTTATCGTGGTCGACCGCGATGAAGAGAAGGTCGACAGACTGATTATGTCCGTCGATGTCACCGGCATTGCCGGCAGCGCTTCCTTCTTGGACGTGCAGATGGAGGCGGGAGTGGACAACAGCGATGTATTTATCGCTGTCACACCGGATGACGAGACCAATATCATAGCCGGCATCACTGCCAAAAAGCTGGGCGCCCGTTATGTCATCTGCCGAGTGAGAAGCCCGGAGTATTCCGGACAATTTAACTTCCTGCGCGAATCTTTAGGCATTGATTTGCTGATCAATCCCGATCAGGAAGCCTCCAGAGAGATCGAGAATATCTTGCTCTTTCCCGCCGCTCTCAGCGTGGAACACTTCGGCGGCACCCGCGTTTTCATGGTACAGACGATGCTGGCCAAAGACTCTCCGTTGGCAGGCAAGAGCCTGAGCGAAATAGGCAGAAAGAACGGCAATGTCCTGATAGGCGTGGTTGAAAGAGACGATGAGATCTTAATTCCCGACGGCAGTTTCGTCTTGCTGCCCGGAGACAGTCTTTATCTGGCAGGTGAATCAGTAGAGATACTGCGTTTTCTGCACATCAATAACAGCGAGCTCTACAGGCCCAAGTCCGCACTGATTGTGGGCGGCGGCAGAATCACCCGCTATTTGCTCTCACGGCTTAACAGGCACAAGATTAAAGTAAAAGTTATAGAAAATGATGAGGGCATCGCTAATCTGCTTGCCTCTGAGCACCCCAATGTTGAGATTGTCCTGGCGGACGGCACCGATCAAAAGATTCTGCGCGAGGAGCGCATGCAAAACTATGACGCCGTTATTTCTTTGACCGGCATCGATGAAGAAAATCTCCTTATCTCACTTTATGCCGCCCAGCAGGGTGTGAAGAGCACTATCACCAAGGTCAACCGCACCAATCTTCTCAAGGTGTTGGAGAACTCCGGACTGCAAGCAATCGTGACGCCGAATAAAGTTATCGCGGACAATATTATCCGCTTCATTCGCTCTCTGCAAAATACCGACGGCTCCGCCATTGAGTCCTTCCACCGCATCGGAGACGGCAAGATTGAAGCCATGCAGTTTCGTATAAGCTGTGAAAGCAAGGTTTGCAATCAGACGCTGCAAAAACTGGAGACCAAACCCGGCATCTTGATTCTTTGCATCTTGCGCAAAAACGAGATTATCTTCCCGGGCGGTGAAGACTCAATCCAAAGCGGAGACAGTGTCATCATCGTCACGTCAGAACCGAATTTCCAGGACATCACTGATATTTTAAAGGAAGGCTAAGCCGTGAATTACAAGATAGTGCGTTTCGCGTTGGGTGGGATAACCCTGGTTTTCGGGCTCTTGATGATCCCCTCCATGCTTGTCGCCTTGATCTATGGCGAGGGCTGGCAGGGTATCTATCCCTTTCTCATCCCCATGCTTTTTTGTGTCGTCAGCGGTTTTCTCCTGACGCGCAGGAGACCGGACAATACAGACTTCTATATGCGCGAGGGCTTTGTAGTCGTGGCTCTGGCCTGGCTGATTATTTCTTTGATCGGCGCTCTGCCCTTCGTCTTAAGCGGCTTCATCCCCTCTCTGGCGGATGCTTTTTTTGAATCGTCCAGCGGGTTCACGACTACCGGATCAAGTGTGCTCTCCAACCCGGAGCTGCTCTCCCATTCGCAGCTCTTCTGGCGTTCATTCTCACATCTGATCGGCGGCATGGGTGTTCTGGTTTTTGTCTTGGCGGTTATGCCCAATATTGATTCAGAAAATGCTTTTGTGATGAAGGCGGAAGTCCCGGGCCCGATCTTTGGCAAACTGCAGTCGAAAGTCCGCAATACGGCGAGAATCCTCTATCTGATGTACTTTGGCATGACGGCGGTTCTGATCGTATTGCTGGTTTTGGGCGGCATGCCGGTTTTTGATTCAATCGTGCATGCTTTCGGCGCTGCGGGAACTGGCGGTTTTGGCATCAAGTCGAATTCTGTCGCCTTCTACGACAGTTATTATCTTTACTATGTGCTCGCCTTCGGCATGCTTATCTTTGCGGTCAATTTCAGTCTCTACTATGCCCTCTTTAACCGCAAGATCAAGGAGGTTCTGCGCAGCGAGGAACTTAGATGGTATCTGGGCATTATCGCTCTGGCTGTAGCGGTGCTCCTGATTAATACCAGAGGACTCTACAGTGATTTCTTTATTCAGCTGCGGGATGTCTTCTTTACCGTCACCTCAATAATTTCTACGACCGGCTATACCGTGACAGACTTTAATACCTGGCCCTTGCTGTCTCATATTATTTTGCTCTGTCTGATGTTCGTAGGCGGCATGGCGGGCTCAACCGCCGGCGGCATCAAAGTCAGCCGTATTGTTATCTATATTAAGTCTGCTATTGCCGAGGTGCGCAGCAGTCTGAATCCCAACAGGCGCGTCGCTCTGTCCTTTGAGAGCAAGACGGTCAGCCGGCAGCTTAAGAGCCAGGTCAGCAATTATCTGAGTATTTATATTCTGGTTTTCGTTGTTTTGCTGTTGATAGTTTCGCTGGACACACCCAATTTTGAGGCAGCCTTTTCAGCTGTTGCGGCGACCTTCAACAATGTCGGCCCCGCCTTAGACGTATACGGACCATCAGGAAACTTTGGTATCATGTCGGTGCTGTCCAAGGTAGCTCTCAGTATCGGCATGATTATGGGGCGTCTGGAAATCATCCCTATACTGATCCTTTTTTCTCCTAAAACCTGGAGACGCACTTAAAACTCGGAGGTAATCTTGTCAGAGCAAATCAATTATTCCGCAATCCAAGAAGAGAATCTAAACTGGTTTCAGCGACTGGTATTTCGCAATGTTGTCTGGAAAAGGAAAGAGTCTCCGGTCCCATATCCCGGCCGCCGGCTTTTGGCCAGAGTGCTCGACTGGACGATTTATTATCTGATCTGGACTCTTATCAATATGGTTTTTTTGCGCGGCAAGATAATCCGTGGTCTGCTCCTTATGTACGCCGACTCCATGGTTGTCATGCTTTTGATGCTGATTCTGGAGCCTTTGATGCTGTCTTTGATCGGCACGACGCCGGGCAAGGCTGTCATGGGTCTGACTGTGCGAGGCGATGACGGTGATAAGCTGCCATTGAAGGATTCTTTTAGACGCACCTTTCAGGTTTTCGCTGACGGCATGGGCTTTAATATCATAATTTTAAATTTGCTTAATATGTCCTGGGCCAGGCGAAATTGTGCCGAGGGCAAGGCGCTGCTCTGGGAGCAGGAAAATAGCTATCAGATTAAAGATACAGCCCCTTGGCGCCAGGTAACCGTGATCGCGGCGTCATTATTTCTGCTGACAACTGTCATGCCGCAGATTTACAATCTGGCTCAATTCCCGCTGTACAGAGGTGAGCTCACCCCGAAGTCTTATGTCGAAAATGTCAATGAAATGATGTACAGATCCGGCAGCGATACGGGCTATCAGCTGGACAGTGAAGGTTTTTGGCGCGATGACGATGGCTTTTTGGCAGAGAGCGAGGACTATACGCCGCCGCAGCATGAGATGATCGTTGATGACGGCAAAGTGGTCGGCGTCAGATTGAAGATTCGCTCAAGCCTGTCCGGGAGAATCAACGGCGCGCTGGATCAAAAGGCGCTGGTAGCGGCGTGCTTCGGGGCGGCGAGTCCGGAGATAGGTAAGGGAGACCTGTCAGAAATATCGAGTGCAATCGGAAACATTCAAGAGGATTATGAAACGACGATTAAAAATGTTCATATAAAGAATACAGTCACATACTCTGGCTATCGCACTGACGGTGAATATCTGTACGGCGAGGAAGATATCGAAGATCGCTATTATGAATGTGACTTTGAGATGATTCTGGCAAAATAACAAAAACTGAAAAATGTTGGCTCCCCGGAGTTTTTTCCTTTGCGAAGCGAAAGACTCTAGAGAGGAAATTTGAAAATAAAATTTTGGAAGCAGGTGTTATTTTATGAAGATAATTCTATCCGGTGCCTGTGGAGCTATAGGCAGGGCCATATCTAATCTTGCTGAGGAAAACCGGGATTTTGAAATAGTGCTGGGTTTTGATATTAAGACTTCAGCTCAGGCCGCTTTTCCCATTGTCGATGTCTTGCCTGAAGACAAGCCGGCTGATGTGCTGATAGACTTTTCTCTGCCCGCCGCTCTGGACGATGTTTTGGCCTATGGTAAAAAAACTTCAACTCCTCTGGTACTTTGCGCTACAGGTTATTCTGAGGAAGAGGAGGAGAAAATCAGAAAAGCCGCTGTGACTTTACCTATTCTCAAGTCCGGCAATCTGTCTGTCGGCATTAATATGATGGAGAAAATTGTTGAAACTATATCCGGGTCATTGCCTGATTTTGATATAGAAATCGTAGAAAGCCATCACAAGAATAAGATTGATTCCCCATCCGGGACAGCCAAGATGCTTTTTCAAGCCGCCAATCAAGGCAGAGGCGGAAAGCTTAAGCCCCTGCCGGGCAGGAGTGGTCACTATGATTTTAGGGATGAAAATGAAGTTGGAATCTCTTCTCTTAGAGGAGGAAGCGTGTTTTCAGATCATAGCGTCTTCTTTTTTGGGCAAGACGAGATTTTAGAAATCAGACACTCTGTAGGATCAAATAAAATTTTTGCCCTGGCTGCGATCAAGGCCGGAAGGTTTTTAGCCGGTAAGGATCCGGGTTTATACACTATGGCAGATGTGCTGAATACCTAATATTTGAAATCTGCAGCCGCAGTCAATCACTCTTATGCGAGATATTATTTTAGGATGGCCAGGATTTCTTCGGCACGCTCCTTGTCCTGCGGATTTACATATATGTAGTAGTGCTCCAGAATATCGCCGGCGCGGATAGCAAAACCCGCCCCGTGCTCGCTTTTCAGCCAAAAGGGGATGTGGTTGTTCTCCAGCATTCCTTTAGCCAGATCTGCATCTATCCTGCCGCCGCAAAATACTAAT
>DASRVY010000011.1:0-6494 GCA_035654855.1 Bacillota bacterium
CATAACGCCTTCGGCTTCAAATCTTTGACACTCGCCTGTCTCCGCTATCTTGGAAGGCAGTGCTGAAAGCTGAATTGCCTGAGCAAAGGCAAGCTCTGCGTCAATCCTGCTTTCAACCTCTTTTATGGTTGCCTTCAAGGCGTCTACCATTGTATTTATGCCGTAGGAAAGAGACCTGAATTCCTCGTTGGTACGGACACTGACAACCTCATCTAAATCTCCATTTGTAATGTTTTTGAGAGAGGTATTTACTTTGTAGATGCCGTCAATTACCTTTTTCTGGACTAAAATTGCGATTAAAACGAAGATAATAGCAAACATTATCAGATTAAATACAGTCAAGAGCTGAATGGTGCTGTTTCTGTTAATGAACATTTCGTCAGCAGGCAGCAGGCCGATGATACGATAGCCTTTGTAATCCTCATAAGACATAAGCGTCTTCTCATCATTGACAGATAAAAGCTTATCGGTGCCGGCGTCATCAAAATCCGTCGAATAAATTCCGTATTCTTCCAAGGATTTGTCGAGATATTGTTGATTGCCTATGCTGACTATAGTGCCTTCGCTGTCTGCAATCATCATAATACCGGTCTTGCCGACGCGAAATCCTGACGCCAGATTTTTAATGTCTGCCACTTCCATAATCTGGGCCAGCTTTTCCGGGCGATAACCAATCTGCACGATGCCGGGAGAATCCTTGCGGGCTACTCCCGCATATTGAAATATTTCTTTATTAATCCCCCTGGGCATGGGGTCCTGGACATATTCGAAATTTTTATCTGTAAGCGCAGGCATGAAAGATGCGGATTGGCTGTCCGAAGCCATGTCATACCCTGTATAGGCCTCGGTACTTATGATCAAAATCCCATTTTCATCAGAAATATGTATCTCGTCAACAGCGAGCATACTGCGAATCTCTTCTAAATAATTATCATCAAAAAACAAATCCGGATTCAGCTCTAACAGTTTTGCTAGAGCTCTCGCCTTGGCCAGAGCGTTCTTATCAGACTCAGTCCGTATGTCCTGCAAATTTTGGCTATTAATATTCAGTTGTTCTTTTACGTCTTCTATCCTAAGACGGATCAAAGAATAGCCATTGCTTACTGCCTGCTTCGTTTGAATATAAAAGGAGATAGAAAAAGCGGCGGCAAATCCTATTAGCATGAAGACTAGCAGCCACTTGAGAAAGGTCTTGCGCATAAGATACTCCTGATAATTCTATCCCATACTTCAAATGAAATATAATTTCGAGCGTTGTTGACAGCCTTTTAAACTGCGAGACCCAAGGCTCCAGCTCCCAATCTATGCAGGATAAAAATGCAGCGACTCACAAAGAATAGGAGTGTTGATTTATTCTACAATAAAAGCAAGCAAAGTGCAGTTGATTATATACCCAACAGCCAGGAAGCAATATTGAAATAAATAATCAATGCTATAGCGTCGACAATCGTTGTAATCAGCGGACCTGCCATAATTGCCGGGTCAAATTTGAGCTTTTTCGCAATAATGGGCAATACACCCCCGACTACTTTTGCCAGGACGACTGTCAAGTATAGGGTAACAGATACGGTCAGCGACATTAACAGACCGGCTCTTTCAAAAAAGTAAATTCTTAGAAAATTAACAGCTGCAAGTGCTATGCCCGCAATATTGCTTACACAGAACTCTTTACCAAGAACCCTAAGAGTATCAGACGTTTTTATCTCTCCCAGCGCCAATCCGCGAATAATCAAAGTTGATGATTGCGAGCCGGCGTTTCCGCCTGTATCCATAAGCATGGGGATGAATGCTGCTAAAATAATTACTGACTGTAATGCGCTCTCATATCGTTGGATTATCCCTCCTGTAAGGGTGGCTGATATCATCAGAATTAAAAGCCAGGGTATTCTGTTTATCGCCAATCTCCAATTGCTGGTTTTCAGATATTCAGTTTCGGATGGCTGCATGGCGGCCATTTTTTGAAGGTCTTCTGTAGCCTCCCGGTCAATAACATCCAGCACATCGTCTACGGTTATGATGCCGACCAGCCTGTTCTCTTTATCCACTACAGGCATGACATAGTAATCGTATTTTCTAAACAAGGCAGCGACCTCTTCCTGATCGTCGTGCGTATTGATCGACATTACCTCTGTTTCCATGATGTCCTTGATAATTGCGGATTCATCGCTCAGTATCAGTTTTCTAAGCGATATGACTCCTTCAAGAATCCTGCTGCCATCCATGACATAACAGGTGTTAATGGTCCTTTTATCGATTCCAATTTCCTTGATGTACTGAATTGCCTGCTTTACTGTCATCTCCTTTTTCAGGTCGACGTACTCGATCGTCATCAAACTGCCGGCAGAATCTTCCGGATAATTTAAAAACTGGTTTATGAGCGTACGCATGTTATCATTGGAATTTTTTAAAATCTTCTTGACGACATTGGCAGGCATTTCCTCTAAGATGTCTACTGCGTCATCGAGGAAGAGGTCGTCAAAAATCCTGATTGCCTCTTCGTCTGTCATCGAGTCGATGACGTGCTTTTGCAGTTCAAGAGACATATGTGAAAAAACTTCCGAAGAAAAGTCTTTCGGCAGGATTCTAAACACCAGCAAAATATGCTTTTGCTCGATTTCTTCAAATAAGTTAGCAGCATCAACAACATTCAAGCTGCTTATTTCATTTCTAGCCTCGAAATATTTGCCTTGTTCAATAAGGCTGAGAATTTTTTCTTTCATATTTGGCCCTCCTTATAGCAGAGCCAGATATGAAGCCTAGACGGCGACCATGGCTCTGCATCCATTATTATTCACACTGTCCCTACTACCGCCAGGTTCTGGATGGGAATCCATAATTTCCTCCTATGCTGAAAAAATTTGGGAAATTCATTTCCGCTTTTTATTATGTAACAGATAAAATTCGTTGTCCAGACAATATTGTGGTTCGCACAGCTCAAGTAAAACTAACCGCGCTCCGGTGGGGCAATATCCATGAGCTCATCATCTTCTTGCAGATGAATCAGGACAACCTTATCGTTGGCCAGCAGCTGCGTCTCTCCATCGGGGACGATGAGGTCACAGCCTTTACGCTGGATCGTGATAATAAGTCTGTCTTCGGGAATATCAAGATCCTTGATATGTGCCCCTGCCCAATCGTGTTTTTCCGGGATCGTGAATTCGATCAAATCTTGACCGCTCTTGTCAAAGTGTGTCTCCCCGCCGAGCACGATAATATCGCCTTCCTTAAAGACGACCTCACCTCGGGGAACGATGGTCTTGTCATCACGCTCGATTTTGGCGACGATGAAGTCAAACTCCAGATTGAGGTCCTTGACCTTTGTGCCGACATGTTTGGTGCCGGCCCTGATCTTCGTCTCCAAAAAACCAAGATTCGCCTTGTCCTGGTAATAATTGAAAGTCTTCAGAACAGTATCGCTAGGGTCAAGCATATCCCAGCGCCGCGCTCCGACCGGCATGAGCGAGCCCTGAATCAAAGAAGAGAGAACACAGATGCCAAAAACAATGTGGTAGACATCTACGGCGAAGTTTGCGTCACTGTTAACTGCCATAATGGCGAAGGCGATCGCCGCCGCTCCCCTGACCCCCGCTAAGGAGATCATTTTGAGCTGGTTTCCTCTAAGCCTGAACGGCAGCATCAATCCATAGACGGTTATCGTTCGAGCCAACACCGTCATGAAGGCCATAATCGCCGCGGCGTATGGCAGCGCATGCAGGAAGTCAGGCAGATTGGACAGAAGACCTAGCAAAAAGAAGAGGCCAATCTGCATAATCTCTGTGAGGCCGTCGAAGAAAAAAACAACATCTCTCTTACCCACAAACTCCTTGTTGCCCAGATAGATCCCCAGGATATATAGCGCCAGATAGCCGTTGCCCCCTAAAAGATTACAGATGGCATACGTAATCAGCATAACTGCGGCCATGAACACTGAATAGAGCCCATCACTTTGCAAGTTAAATTGTGTCAGCAGCTTGCCGATAAGATAGGCAATGAGAAATCCCACTGCCAGCCCGATGACAATCTGGGAGAGGATAAGGACCGGGACAGAGACTTCCGTGCCGATTATCACAGAGAGAAAAACCATGGTCATAGTGAAAGCTGTCGGGTCGTTGGAACCGCTTTCCAGTTCCAGCAAAGGAGCAGTATTGTACTTGAGATTAAGATTCTTGGAACGCAGGATATTTGAGACACTGGCATAGTCGGTTGAACCGACGATTGATCCGATGAGCATACCCTCCAACATGCCAAAGCCCAGGACATAATGACAAAACAATCCGGTAAGGAGGGCGGTTGCCACCACGCCCAGCGAGCTCAAGACGATCGCTTCTTTCGCAACCGGTTTGACCATATTCCAGTTTGTGCCAAAGCCGCCGTAAAACATGATGACCATCAGGGCAACCGCAGCAAAGCCATCTGCGAATACATAGTCATTGAATTCTAAGCCTAAGGTACCGAAACCCATGCCCAGGACAATGAACAGCAAAAGCGAAGGTATGCCATGCTTATTGGAAACACTGATGGCAAGCAACGCCAAAATTAAAACTATGCCGACAATCAAATACTGCAAAGAATGTCCCTCCATACTTTTAAATATACCTAATCAGTAGATTGTATAATAGCATAGCAATTTCTGCAGTAATGAGGCGTTTTTGATTTTTAGCATAAAATTTTCCGGGATCATAAATTCTCTCGGCACGGCGACCGAGGATTCTCCCAATCTTAAATCTTGGTCTTATCACGTTAAATAATTTTGCAGGCAATTTAAAATAATGATTAATTATCAAAAAAATACATCCTCTGACGCATTTGCAAGTTCTTCACAACTGCTGTAAGAGGATGTACTGAAATTAGATTTATATTTTGTGACTTAATCAGTCAAAAATAATTATTGTGTCATGCCACCGTCAACCACAAATTCTGAGCCCGTGGAATAGCTTGATTCATCACTGGCCAAGTACAGCATTAAGTTGGCAACTTCTTTCGGCTGAGCCATACGGCGCATAGGGACATGTTTCGCATATTCTTTTATCTGCTCCACAGCGTCTCCTTCAGTGACCATCGGTGTTTCAATGATCCCGGGATGGACGGAGTTGACGCGAACACCTTGGGGAGCTAATTCAGCAGAAGCTGCCTTAGTCATCCCGCGCACCGCGAATTTTGTATCCGTGTAGCCCACCGCTCCGGCAATTAAACCATTGATTGAAGAAGTATTGACAATAGATCCGGAGCCTTTAGCTCTCAAAACTTCTCCCACTATTTTAATACCCAAGAAAACAGAAACCTGGTTGATATCGACGATTTTGCGGTATTCTTCTTCTGACATGGTAAAGAAAGACTTGGCTATTGAAATGCCCGCATTATTAACCAGGACATCAATAGTGCCAAAGTTTTCAATAGCTGTATCGCGAACCTTTTCCCAATCTTTGGCTTTTGCGACATCATGTTCCACAAAAATCATTGATCCTTTAAAAGTATCCGCCAGAGCCTGGCCGGCTTTAACATTTACATCGCTAATAACTACTTTTGCTCCCTCTTCGACGAAAAGTCGAGCTGCAGCCGCGCCGATACCACTTGCTCCACCTGTAATGACAGCTACTTTACCTTCTAAACGATTTGCCATAATTTTTACCTCACATTGTAAATTTTTATATTTCTATTATCTAAAGTGAGACCGTATTAGGATCACACTAAATAAAGCTCATATTGAATTTCTATCCGATTTTTTGAGGGGGCGAAACTGTGATAAAGCTCAAATTCCATTAAACTACTTTGCTATTAGACACTAGATTTACAAAATTATCAATCAAAAACGGTAATATACGTTACTAAATTGTGAAAAATTAGAAATTTAACATGATAGACTACATTTAATTCAAAAATTGCAGGAGGCTTAAGATGAGACTTTTAATAATTGGGGCAGTAGCGGCAGGCACATCGGCAGCTGCTAAGGCGCGCCGCAATAATGAGAATGCCGAGATCGTACTCTACGAAAAGGGTTCACATATATCTTATGCAGGTTGTGATACTCCCTATTTCATCGGCGGTGTAATTAAAGATGTAAAATCGTTGACTCCGCGCAGTGTGGATTTCTTTAAGAAAAAATATGATGTCGATGTCAAAATTCGTCACGAAGTGATAAAAATTGACCTGGCGGCGAAGACGCTTACCGTTAAGAATCAGGATCAAGATGAAACTTTCGTTGATCACTATGACAAACTTATCCTCGCCACCGGAGCGAAATCTGTTATTTTGCCAATCCCGGGTATTGAACAAGATCATGTTTTCAATCTGAGGAATATCAAAGATGCCCTGGCCATCGATTCATTCATTGCTGATAAAAAACCTCAGAGCGCAGCGATTATCGGCAGTGGCAGCATTGGAATGGAGCTGTGTGAAAATTTGAAACTGCGCGGACTCGATATCAGCATGATTGAGCAGGCGCATCACATACATCCTGCCCTGGATCCGGACATGTCCTTTCACCTCGAAAAACA
>DASRVY010000012.1:0-61661 GCA_035654855.1 Bacillota bacterium
GGGGTTTACAGAGGCAGCCGGAGCAGGGGCCAGGGCTTCCCCGATGACCGGATTCACCCACTGATTGAAGGCGGGGATCCCGCTGTGGATTTGAGGAATAGGGTCAAATAGGATATCCGGTTTGACGGTCTGGGCACTGGGAATAAGGCTAAACACACTCTTGATCGAAAAAGGAAAGAGCAAACGAAAGCCCGCCAGCGACCACAGAAGGCAGGTTAACCATTTAGGTGCTCTTTTTAAAAGAGGCCGAAGAAGCACAAGGGCCAGGATCAGCCAACTGGCTGCGATACTCATATTCAAGATTTTTAAAAAGAGGATATTCACCTTTAGCCTTCCCTTGACGCCTCCTCAATCATTTCCCTGATTTGGACGACTTCCTCCTCGGAAAGGGACCGTCGCCTGGTAAAGGCAGCGATAAAAGCCGGCAGTGACCCGTCAAAACGTCTTTCGACAAAATGCTCGCTTTGCAGGGCTTCATAATCTTCACGGGAGATGACAGATGACACAATTCCGTTTTCATTCTTGAAAAGACCCCGATCAACCAGCTTTCGAAGGACGGTGTAAGTTGTCGACCGCTTCCAATCCAAAGCCTTCTCACAAAGTTTGACTAATTCTCTTGAATGCAGGGGCTCATGCTCCCAAATAATCTCAGCGAAACGAGACTCCACTTCACCCAAACTGACGACTGTCATCCGCTTGCCTCCCTTCAGTCGACTCACAATAGACTAAGGTCAGTCTATGCCCGGTAAACTAGTTTGTCAAATTTTTAAAAAAATGAGATTGGGGCCAGAATTATGATCTTTAGTCACCAAAAAAGGCCCGCCCATCCGGAGCGGATCTTAGTCGGTTTGGAATCAGGCGACAAAACGAATACAATCCATACGAAAGATGCAAAAGGTGCAAAAGGTTCATTCAGACTTACCTATTCGCTATCATTTATGTCTCTTCAGCATTTCATAGCTTTGAATTGGTTAAGGCCCAAGGCAAGCTAGGGGAACAACGTATATGCCGTCATGCCTCTGGTAGCCGTATTCCCCTGCCGTGATGATTGCCATGAATGAAGGTTCTTTCATTTGATCTGTATCGATTCGGTTTTTTAGTTTCAGCAAATTTTGAGCTGCTAAATCTGATTCCGAGTCGGCCATTTTTACCTCGACAAGAGCGTAGTGTCCATCGTGAAGATGAATGACTGCATCACTTTCCAAGCCTGATGCATCTCGGTAATGGTAAATATTACCTTCCATAAGAGCTGTATACACACGAAGGTCACGGATAACAAGCGACTCGAAATACAATCCCATGGTTTTTAAATCAGAGAGCAGGTCTTGTGGACCGACTCTCAAAGATGCGGTCGCAATCGAAGGATCAACGAAATGCCGCGTTACAGAAGTTCGTACGGCTGTTTTCGAACGAAGCTTGGGATTCCAGGCTTCCATTTCTTCCACCACGAAAATTCGTCTTAAGTCGTTCAGATAACGGTCTAGGGTATTGATATCCATTGTGGACAAACTCGCCAAGATATCATTTTGAATTGTAGTCGTCTTTGCCCTTGTCGACACGTGCCTGGCATAAGAGCGCATGAAAGCACGCACCCGGGTAGGGTCTCTAGGAATCCCCTCCCCCAGGGAAATATCCGATTCCACTATTGAGTCAACATAATCAATGGCTTGCCTTAATGCGACCGATTCCTTTTGCCCCAACGACAAGGGCCATCCCCCACGGCAAATAAAAAAAGCATAGTCTAAAATGGTTCTATCGCTTGTGCAAGCGATCTCTTCGCTCTCAAACAAGGACTTCAACGATATCTTTCCATTGGATTCATCGGATTCATATAAACTCATTGGGCGCATCAATAGTCTGGCAATGCGTCCCGTTCCACTATGTGAAATAAGCTCTGATTCTACAGGCGTTGAAGAGCCTGTCAAAATAAACTGCCCAAAGGCTCCACGCCTATCCACTTCAAAACGGACAGCATCCCAAAGTTGGGGTGCTAACTGCCATTCATCAATAAGTCTTGGCGTATTTCCTTCGAGCAACAATTGAGGGTGCAGTTCCGCCATTCGCAAATTTTGCTGTTTCATAGCTGGATCCTGCATGTGGATACGGCTTCGAGCAATTTGGGAAGCCGTTGTCGTCTTGCCACACCATTTTGCCCCTTCGATAAGCACAGCACCCTTGGAATCTAATCTGTCCTCCAAAATGCTATCTACCACTCGCGGTCGATAATACATTTGACTCCCTGCCTTCCATCGCCACTGGAGACTCTCTCCCCGAAAGCTTATCGCATGCAGAGAAATAACGCAATATCATTCAGAGATTTGTGGCAATCCCATTCAGGGATTTGATATTTTCATATTCAGAGAAATGTGAATTCTAGATACCGGCCATCATAGAAATAGAGAGACAAAAAGGTCCGCCCTCTTGGAGCGGACCTTCAAAGAATTGGTGCGGACAACAGGAGTCGAACCTGCATGCTTTCGCACTGGAACCTAAATCCAGCGTGTCTGCCAATTCCACCATGTCCGCGTGTCAGCATTATAGCCTTCAGAAGAGTTTTAAGGCAAGTTCGCCTTCAAAAATATTTTATTTCTTTCAGCGAAAACATTTTGAAACTTTGTGCCGTTTTAAAATTTAATCTTTGCATTATCTGTAACATTTGTTATGCTAGTAAATGATCATATTTTTATAGACGCACTCTAACCTGATAAAGACAATCTGCTGAGGTGAAAATGAAAAAAATATGTGAAGTACTTGGTAGTACCCAACTTTTTCGGGGTTTGACCCATGAGCTTTATCATGATTATTGCGAGAGCTCAAATATTCGCACTTTCTGGAAGGGTGAAATTATTATAAATGAAGGTGATGTTTGTCCCGGAGTTTATGTGATTGTAGATGGGCAGGTGGCAATGCAGAAGTACTCCAGTAATGGAGAATTTGTAACTTTGGATTTGTTGGGGCCGCTAGATGTATTCGGAGTGCGATATATTTTTGGTTCAAGAAAATATTTTGATACGACGATGGAAGCAGTTTCTACTTGCAGAGTAGTTCTAGTGTCCAGAGATAATCTTCTTAACCTTATTTCCCGCAGCCCCAAACTGCTCCATAATTATTTGCAAATATTATCAGACACCATACGTTTGCATGAGAGGAGAATAAATCTCCTTTCTCAGAAGAGTTTGCGTCAAAAGATTTCAACCTTCCTCTTAAATCTGCTTTATGATCAGTTGGAAAATGAAGGTGAGACATTAGACACTTCATCCCAGGTTGTCTCAACTCATGCGGTTGAATTGCCGGTGTCCAAAGAAGTCGTCTCCAGACTGCTGGCGATGCCTCGTCCCTCTTTTTCCCGCGAACTTATCAGTATGGAAAAAGACGGTTTAGTCAAAGTCAGCGGCCGGGTGATTTGGCTTACCGATGTTGAAGGACTTGCAAAAGGCTTGATTGACACAGACTCCAAAACCTACTGACAGACATCCGTAAAAACTCCCTTAAAAATAGTTGTTACTGTATAATACCTGTAATATTAAATAGTGCTTTTTTAGAAAGGGGTCTATATGTCTTTTAAAACCGATATTCAAATCGCCCAGGAAACTGAGATACGTCCTATCTCAGAGATTGCTGAAAAAATTGGTCTTGATGATGATAATCTGATTCATTACGGAAAGTACAAAGCAAAGGTAGACCTGCAAAGTCTAAATAACGACAAACCTTCCCGAAGAGGAAAATTGATACTGACAACTGCGATTACCCCAACCCCTGCCGGTGAGGGTAAAACAACGGTTACAATAGGGCTGGCAGATGCCTTGAGCAGGCTTGACAAAAGAAGCATTTGCGCAACTCGTGAGCCTTCTATGGGACCTGTATTCGGAATAAAGGGCGGTGCTGCAGGTGGTGGCTATGCTCAGATTATCCCCATGGAAGACATAAATCTACATTTTACCGGCGATATGCACGCCATTGGGGCAGCTAATAATCTGCTGGCGGCAATGCTGGATAACCATATACAGCAAGGCAATAATTTGAACATCGATGCCAGAAAAGTTATCTGGAAGCGGGTTGTGGATATGAATGACAGACAGCTTCGCTTTATTGTGGACGGTTTAAATGGAGTTTCCAATGGAGTGCCGCGTGAAGACGGTTTTGACATTACGGTAGCTTCAGAAATTATGGCAATCCTATGTTTAGCTGATTCATTGCAGGATCTGAAGAAGCGCCTGGCCAGCATAGTTGTTGCCTATACATTTGATAATAAACCGGTAACTGCCGCCGATCTTAAAGCTGAAGGGGCTATGACCGCGCTGCTTAAAGATGCGATGAATCCCAATCTGGTTCAGACCCTGGAAGGTACTCCCGCAGTCGTGCATGGCGGGCCATTTGCCAATATTGCTCATGGCTGTAATAGTGTTCTGGCCACAAAATTTGCGCTGGAATACGCTGACTATGTTATAACCGAAGCAGGTTTTGGCGCTGATCTGGGTGCGGAAAAATTTCTTGATATCAAATGTCGTGTCGCCGGACTTAAACCTGATGCTGTAGTGATAGTAGGGACAATCAGAGCTCTTAAAATGCACGGTGGAGTCAAGAAAGATAAACTGAAAGAAGAGGACCTTGAAGCTCTGAGCAAAGGAATTGAAAATCTTATTCAGCATGTCGATAACATGAAGAATGTTTTTGGCTTGCCTGTGGTAGTGGCTATTAATCGCTTTACTGCCGATACTGAACGTGAAATTTCACTGGTACAGGAAAAGTGCTCGGAACTTGATGTCAATGTCGCACTTACTGATGTGTGGGGACAAGGCGGTGCCGGCGGAATTGAGTTGGCAGAGCAGATTATTGAACTGTGTGAAGAAGAATCAAATTTTACCTTCGCTTACGAACTGGACAGCTCAATTGAAGATAAACTGAATGATATTGCTAAGCGCGTCTACCGGGCTGACGGCGTAGATTTGACTCCAAATGCGCGTAAGCAGCTGGCGCAGCTTAATGAGTTGGGATTCGACCGTCTGCCAATCTGTATGGCGAAGACGCAGTACTCTTTTTCGGATGATCCGGCCTTGCTGGGAGCCCCGAAAAATTTCACAATAACAGTAAGAAACCTGAAAATTTCAGCCGGAGCAGGATTTATAGTCGCGCTGACCGGAGAAGTTATGACCATGCCGGGTCTGCCTAAAATACCCTCCGCCGAGAGTATTGATGTCGCGGATGATGGAAAAATATCCGGTTTATTTTAGGAAGATTCTTTAAGCGAATAGCTTAGGGTGAAATACGGTATAATGCTAAGGTGCAATTTAACATGCAAAATAGTCAATGAAAGGTATATGCTGTCGAGCTGAAGGGTAGAAATGAATAAGATTAAAAATAGCATGGCGGACTTGGGACAGTTCCTTGACCGAACAGCAGGCGTTATTAACGATGAAGGAATAATTATCGGTTCTACTAATCCGGAAATGCTTGATGTCGAGGACACAAATATCAGCACGATTTTTAGTTCCGATGAACCAATAATCAAGACTGGCAATAAATCTTATAAAATTTTGGAAGTAAACGGGTATGGTTCTTTAGTTGTTTACGTAGAAGGGACAGATAATGTCGCTGTAACTTATCTAGAATTGATAAGCTGCTGCGTAAGAGCTAACCTTCGAGAGGCCAATGATTTTCAGCTGAAAGAAGCTTTTCTGAAGAATGTACTGCTGGAAAACGAGCTGCCTGGAGATATTTCCCTCAAGTGCAGAGAGTTTGATGTCTCTTATTCCACCCCGCGATTGATATTAGTTCTGAAAAATCAGGCCAGCGACAGTCTGAGGCTGGCAGCTTCTCTAAACAGGATTTTTGCTGACAGCAAGGCTGATTACGTCTTGCCGCTGGATGAAAATACTTTAGTAATTCTTCTCGATGCATCGGAAAGCAGTGATATTTCAACCTATGAAGAAGCAGCAAAAAAGATTCTGACTCAGCTCCTGACCGACGATCTGATAAGTGCCAGAATCGGCATAGGTTTGATTGCTGACACCTTGAAGGATACCGCTAAGTCATACCGCGAGGCTTCATTGGCCTTGACAGTAGGCAATATTTTCGAACCTTCTTCATATCTGATGCGTTATGACAGACTTGGTCTTGGCCGTCTAATCTATCAATTGCCGCCCACATTATGCCAGATGTTTTTGCAAGAGGTGTTTAAGCCCGGAGCCTATGAAGCATTAGACAGAGAAACTTTGACAACCATCTATAAATTCTTTGAGAACAATCTCAACGGAAGTGAGACTTCCCGCCAGTTGTTCGTCCATCGCAATACTCTGGTTTACAGACTGGATAAAGTTCAAAAAATCACCGGGCTTGACCTGCGCAATTTCGATGATGCTGTCCTCTTTAAGCTGGCATCGATGGTGAGAAGGTATTTGGAGAGAAGAGATAATCTGAAGCTTAATGAACCTGATCATTGGTGGTAGATCTCGAGCATGGAGAACAAAAAAATCATAGAATTAATTGATGCTGTTAAGATCTATAAAAACGGCGTTACGGCGCTTGACCATGTCAGCTTTACGGTTGAACCGGGCGAGTTCATTTTTGTTGTGGGGGAGAGCGGGGCAGGAAAGTCAACCTTAATAAAGCTGCTGACCTGTGAAGAGAGGGTAAATTCCGGCAAAGTGTTTCTGGACGGATGCGATCTCGCACAGCTTTCGCGCAGGATGGTTCCCAGTTTAAGGCGAAAAATCGGCATGATCTTTCAAGATTTCCGCTTGATCGAAGGTAAGACAGTATTTGAAAATGTGGCTTTTGCGATGGAAATCATTGGCACAAAACCGGAGATGATCAAGAGAAGAGTTCCTCTGGTCCTGTCGCAGGTAGGACTGCGCACGAAAACAAATATGTATACGGATGAGCTTTCCGGCGGCGAGGCGCAAAGACTCGGAATTGCCCGCGCTATAGTGAATAATCCCAGCCTGATTTTGGCAGACGAACCCACAGGTAATCTTGATCCGATCAATGGTGAGGCGATTATGGCTCTGCTGGAGTGTATAAATCTTGAAGGTACAACGGTAATTGCCTGCACTCACGACAAAAATCTAGTTGACCGAATGGCGAAAAGAGTAATCGAGTTTTCTAATGGAAAATTGATACGTGATGCCTGTAATGCGACTTATTCAGACAAACACCGATGCCCGGAAGTCTCTGAAAAACGAGAGATCAATCAAAGACAATCAGCGAACATCTGCGATAATTATGAGCATACTGAAAGAATTCCTGATCAACAGGAACAGATTAGAATTCCTCAGATAAAGGATATGGAAAGACGCATTTTAGAGGCACATAAACGCAGAGCCGACAGGCGTGAAGGGCGTCAAATGGAGCAAGACAAAACGCATTGGACAGACCTTGGTGAATAATAGTAAGCAGATTGTGCAGAGCAACTGATTATGATTAGCATATATTTGGAGAGCACATCAGACGTAAATACGACATGAAGTGATGACGATATTATATGATAACTAGTAAACTAGACAGGAATATTTTTATAACGCTGCAGTCAAAGCAGGCGTTCCCGGAGTTTTTAGCATGAAGAAATATGAATTTTTCTATGCCGCTAAGCAAGGTTTTGTCAATCTTTTACGCCATCCCTTGCTCTTATTTTCTTCGGTTACTACCTTGACTATAATGCTTTTTTTATTGAGCACTTTTGCTGCTTTCTCCTTGAATGCCAGTCATCTGGCTGAGATATTGGGCAAGCAGCCCCCAATCGAAATTATGATGGAGCCAGGCATTGATGAGGAAATAGTTGACGATCTGGCAATCGACTTAAATGAGAATCCTCTGGTTATCGAGATCAACGCTTATTCTGCAAAGGAAAATTTTGACAGCTTTAAGGAAAGCATCGGCAAAGAAGAAATTTTCAATGAAGAGAACTATATTGGCAACTTTCCTGCCACTTTTAATGTGCGGCTTGATGATCCTGTCCGGGCGGAAGCCTTCAGAGAGGATATTTTGCAGCATAACGGTGTTTTCTCGGTGAGTCTTGAGCATGAATTAATGAGTTTTCTGGAGAAGGTCCGGACGACACTATACTCAGTGGGTATAACGGCATTTCTGATTTTGGCCCTGGTATCATCGCTTGTGGTTGCTAATATGACCAGAGTAGCAGCTCTTTCCAGAGCTAACGAAATCAATATTATGAAATATGTCGGTGCGACCGACCGCTATGTTAGAATTCCCTTTATGATTGAAGGTGCAATAGCCGGGGTGTTAGGAGCATTGTTCGGCACTCTTATTTCAGGCTTTTTGTACAATTATATATATGGCGTCGTCGACAAATCGACTGCTGCCGGGTCACTGGCAACCCAGCTCAAGCTGCTGCCAACTTCACAGATAGTCGGTATAATGCTACTATTAAACATTATCGCAGGGGTGGTACTCTGTGTTATTGCCAGCTCCTTATCACTTAGGCGGCATGTGAAAGTTTGAGGTCATTTTACTAAAAATGATTAACAAAAACAGATCACTTACGACAATTCTGCTGGGAATCATCAGTTTGCTCCTTTGTCTGGTCCTAGTCTGGGGATACAGAGCTCCCTTAATTGCGTCTTCCGACAAAACCTCTAAACAGCTGGAAGAAGCGCGCAAAAAAGCGGAAAGTCTGAAGAAGGAACTTAGTTTGGCCCAGGCAGAACTGGATGAATTACAAAGCGCAGCCAAAGAAAAATCTGACAATCTGGCCTGGCTGGAAGAGCGCACGCAGGAACAGCGGGAAGCTTACGAGGATGCGTTGAACAGAAAAAACAACGCATTGTTGGTGATGGAGCAGACCAGCAGCGATTATGAAGAGGCTGTGCAAGAATTTGAGGATCAAAAAGAGGCCTATGGTGAGCGCCTTGCTCTGATGTATCAACTGCCGCAAGTATCTATCTTTGAAGCATTGTTGTCATCAGGAGATTTGCAGTCGTACTTTTCAACTAACAGATTAATTCGCATAATCAGTGACACCGATGAATTAATGCTGACCAGGCTGCAGGAAGCAGAAGCCTATGCCGAAGAGACGAAATCGCAGGCAGAAGCTAGTTATGAGGATATGCAAAAGCTTGTTGAGGAAGCTGATGAACTTCTGGCCGATATTAAGGCTAATATAAACATCTCAAAGGAAGAGCTTAGGAAAGCGGCGTCTGCTGTTACCGAGGCTGAAGAAGAATCATTATCGTGGGCGGCTGAAATGAAAAAGGCTGAAGAAGAGATAGCCGCCTTGCAGGAAAAATATAAAAAGGAGCTCGCGGCTGAAGAAGCAGCTAAAAAGGAAGCGGCAAAAGCTGCCAAGAAAAAATCTGAATCCGGTACAACATCGGTCAGCAAATCCGGCTGGACCTGGCCGGTTCCTTCCAGCAGCAGGATATCTTCTAACTATGGTTACAGATACATTTTTGGCGCTAGACAATTTCATGCCGGTATCGATATTCCCGCGGCAATGGGAAATAAAATTGTCGCAGCCAAATCCGGAGTAGTGCTTAAGTGTTCCAGCAGTAAAAATGAAGGCAATTATGTGACCATTGATCATGGCGGCGGCATTATCAGTAAGTACAAGCATATGAGTAAATATGGCTGCAAGGCCGGTCAAAGAGTCAGTGCCGGTCAGGTTATTGGCTATATCGGTTCGACCGGAAGATCGACCGGCCCTCACCTGCATTTTGAAATTATTATTAATGGCAAAACTGTCAATCCGCTTAAGTATGTAAGCCGTTAAATAAAAGGCCTTTAGCCAGCTCGAGTAATTTGTCAAATGACGATATCTAGGAGAATTGAATATGAATCAAGAAACAGGGCCTAATCCTACACAAGAGGATCCGGGACGGCCTCAGCAACAGTATCCCAATAATTATTATCCCCCGTACTATTACGGACCGCCGCCTAAACCGCCGGTTACGGAATCAAAGTGTTTCTGGAAAATTGTTCTGGCGGTTTTCCTTACTGCCGTGATATCTATTGCCCTCACTTTAGGCGGGTCTTATGTGTTTTTCAGCACTCGTCAAGCCCTTGCCGATATCAACCGGACTGAACAGAGCGTGGGCATTGGACTGGAAACAAAAGAAGCCGAGCCGACAACGACCTCTGCAGTTGAGACAGATGCGACAGCCGAGACTCAGGCGCCTTCATCAAATTCAATTGACACTGCTTCGGGACTTATTTTTGAGCGCACGCCTGAGAATACCGAGGCGCTGGATAAACTGTCCGAGATTTGGAATTTGTTGAAAGACAATTTTTACCTTGAGTACTCTGACGCCGAGTTGATCAATATGATGAGCGAAGGTCTGGTCATGAATATGGGCAGCCGCTATACCTTTTATCTGTCGCCTGAAGAGCGTGAGTTGGACAAGGAAGGCATGTCCGGCGAGTATAGCGGCATTGGCGCCGTTGTGCAGATGAACGAGGACGAAACATATGTCATTACCCGCATTATCGATGACTCACCGGCTATGGAGGCGGGTTTGCAGGCAGGTGATGTTTTTGTCGCAGTAGATGACAGGCAGGCCAGAGATTTTAAGAGTGTGGATTCTTTAGCTAGCGCTGTACGGGGGGAAGAAGGCACCAAGATCAAGATTGAGATTTACCGTCCTGCATCAGATGAGAATATAGTTTTGGAAGTCGAGAGACGACAGATAACTACTGCGAACGTGTCGTACAAAATGCTGGATGACAATGTCGGTTATATTTGTGTGACTGAGTTTACAGGCCATGTGGCTGAGAATTTTAAGAGTGCGATAATTGATTTGCTGGACCGTGGAATGACCGGGCTGGTAATTGACCTCAGAGATAATGGCGGCGGCTTGGCGGATGAATGTATCCAGATGTTGGATTTGCTGCTCGATGCTGAAACAGTTTCGGTGATTCGGGGCAGAATCGGAGGCGAGCCGATACAGGAGGACTGGACGACTGAAGATGGTGTCTTGGTGCCCCACGACATGCCTGTTTCTCTAATTCTCAACCAGTACTCTGCCAGTGCCAGTGAGTTGTTCGCGGGCGCGCTGCAGGACCTGTCCAGAGTTGAGATTGTCGGGGTGCAGTCGTTTGGTAAGGGCGTTGGCACGCGCACATGGGAACTGTCTGACGGTTCAGCTCTCCAGATTACGAATTTTGAGTACTTTTTGCCGGAGGGTGAGAATATTGAAGATAAAGGTATTACGCCGGATTATGAGGTTGAGCTGCCGGAGGATATTGCCACCAAGCAGATTAGTCAACTGACCCGCGAAGAAGATACACAGCTTGCGAAGGCGATTGACTTGGTAAAACTTGATTAATTGCCGGACAGCGCACGGCTTTATTTGTGGTACAATAGCAAAGCGTGAAAAGACCTGCCCAAGGAGGGCGATTAGCTCAGTTGGGAGAGCGCTGCGTTCGCAACGCAGAGGTCGTGAGTTCGAATCTCATATCGTCCACCAGCAAAAACCCCTGGCGCTAAATAGCGACAGGGGTTTTGTATTTCCCAATAGTCTTGTATTAAACTTTGTTTTTGTAAAAGATAATCCCAAACTTGGCTGCTTCCCCTCAGACCATCTTTTCATTATCTGCTAGCTTCAAGTCGTATACCCCTAATGTGTCCAAACTTGTCGGTTTTTTAATTTTGGATTACTGTTTTCGCCCTCCTTGTTATTGACGACGGTTTAGAGGGTGAATGATACAAATTGTTGAATATTTATCCCTTAAGTCTCAGAAATACTACCCGGGGAGGGTAGTACAGAAGAGACTGAAATATAATAAAATTACTTTATGATGTATTATCCGTTTAGTCAATTTTGAGGTTTGCATGAAAAAAATTGGTTTTATTACAACAAATAAAGTGCTGGCTCAAAGCCTCGCCGAATCTCTCAAGAACTATCCTGACTTGAAATTAGAGCCTTTCTTATTGCTGAATCCTCAACAGGCAATCCTCGATGCAGATCTGGCAAAACTGGATATCGCTCTTCTGGATATTACAGATGCGAGCGCGATGGAAAATGAAAAACACTTAATGTTTTGCCAAAAGCTGCGGCAGGCGATTCCTGATTGTCACTTGTTACTCCTGGTGTCTCAGGATAATATTAGGGGGAGAAAAGCGGCGATCGATGCCATAAAAAGCAAAATAGCCGACGATTTCATTTTTTACGACACGTCGCTAAATTACCTTTTTGCTAAACTGGCAGCTATTTGACTCAGAAAAAGCTACATAAATGAGGAGGAATATTTGCTTGAGAGAGAGAGCAAATAAATTTGTGCACCTTATAGCAGTGTGTGCAATAATTGCGATGCTGTTCTTTACTATGGCTTCTTGCAGTCATAGCAGTTTCCCGGATAAGATTATCTGCACTCGAGATGAGACCTCCTCCTATTCAGACGTCATCGCCGATATACTTCCGGATTATACTTTGATTAGAGATAAAGCTGATGACGCTATGTTCTCGTATTTGAACAAAGGATATGAGACTGACACCTTCGATGTGCTGGCAGTCGGCGCGCTGGCAAACGGTGTCGCCAGCCAATGGTATCCGCAGTATCTGGCTACCCCTGTCATAGCAATCGATCGCGAGCTTACAGATGTGAAAATTGACAGCTGGATGGATCTGTTGGCTGTTAAGGAAAATGTCGCTCTTTCTGAAGAGCAGCCGTATCAACAACTGATAATATCAGCTATTTCTTATGGCCTGGAAGGCGAAAATTTCAGTCTTGACAGCGCTATGGATTTGCTAAGATCACTCAGACAAAGTAGGCGTTTAACTTTAAACACGGTAACTGAGCCCATTGTCATCTGCTTTGACTATCAGGCGGCTGCGCTGATAAAAAGTGGACGCATGCTGGAAATCGTTGTACCCCGGGAGGGCAGTTTAACTTTTGAGAAGGGTATTCTCTCAAACAAGGAGCTCAATTTTAGCGGAAATGAAAAAACATCGCTGCTGGCTGCCGGTTTCCGTCTGCCGGACGGAAGCTGTGATCCCAATTTTTACCCCGGTGCAGATTATGAAAATACTTTTGAACTGGAAGATTACAGCCATCTTAGCAGTGTGAGTCAGGATATTGTGAGGGCTTTTCGACGCAGCGTTTTGTGGACACGCTTATACAGCTCTGCAGATAATCGTGAGCATCAATTGTTCCCCTTAATCTATATAGTGATTGTAGTTGTATGGCTGACATACATTGTAAGTCGCACCTTGCAAAATCAGGTGAAGACTATATTGCGCTTAATAGGGATCGTTTTATTGGGCTGGATTATTGTCCGGCTGATAAAGTATCAACTGCCCTCGAGTTTATTAAATCGCTATCTCTGGTATGGTTTCTACATCTTCCAGCTAACCTTGCCCGTGTTACTGCTCTGGCTAGTCTGGCGGAGCGACAAGATGGCAGACCAGCCGATGTTTGTTAAGGGTCTGCAGGCCTTAGCACTCTTCAACGGGATCCTAATCGTCTTCGTATTTACAAACGATCTGCATAATCTGGTTTTTCAACTAGACCTGAAAAACTCTGCCAACGCAGCTGATTATTCTTATGGCCCCGTTTTTTATCTAATCACAATAGTTTGGATTACAGAGCTGGCTATGGCGCTCATCACGCTTCTGGTCAAGAGCAATCAGTTACCGCGCAAGACTGCTTTAATTTTTCCGTTGATTTTTTGTCTGGTTTTGCTTGTCTATGCCATAGGTTATATTGCGCGTATTCCAATTTTTTGGTTCAGTGACTACACAATTGTCGTCGGCCTTTTAAGCCTCTTTTTTCTTGAAGCCAGCCTGCAAACGGGACTGGTTCAGGGTAATAGCAAATATTCCGATCTTTTTGTACACTCGCCTCTGAATATGCAAATCATCAATAGAGAGGGGCAGCCGGTTCTGGCGTCCGCCAATGCTCCGAAATTCGATCTTGAATTGCAGCAGGCGGCTTTGGCGGCTTATCCCTCGGCAATACAAACAAAAGAGGACACGTTGTTGTTTTCCACCGAGATCAGAGGAGGCTATGCCCAGTGGCAGGAAGATATCAGCAGCTTAAATTATTTGCATCGACAAATAGAAGAATCAGTGAAAAAACTTAAGCTGACTAACACTGTTTTAGAGAGAGAGGAAAAAATCCGCAGGGAACTGGACGAAGAGGATGTTCAGGTTCAACTTATGACTCAGCTCGAAGAACTCATAGCGGCGGATCTCTGGCGGCTGTCTTCGATGATAGAAGGGCTGGACAGTACAAGAGAAGAACCGGGAGAAAATGGCCGCATCGCCCTTCTGCTTTGTTATATTAAACGGCGCAGCAATCTTTTTTTCAGGAGGCAGGAATCAGAAGCTTTAGCAGCGGATGAACTGATAGTCTATATCGATGAATTGGCTGAAATTGCAAAGTACGCCGGTGTAAAAATTCTGGTCAACAGTGAGCTTAAAGATACTGTCCCTGTACGGCAGGCCTGTCTATTCTACGAATTATCCTACAAAGTAATTGACTGGGCAGCAAAAAATAAAAATCCACATATCATATTGCAGCTGCTCAGGGTAAAAGAACAGATCACGCTGCGACTCTTGTCATCGGAGGATCTTGGTTCATATGAACCGGAAGAAGAATTGAGATGTGCAATCGCTTTGGCTGATGGGGCTTACACTAATAAGGATCTGGATGGCGCGGTCGGCATTAGCCTCACTTTTTGGCAGAGAGGTAATCAGAATGTCTGATTTTTATAGCTGGCCAAACTCAGTACGACAGATACTCACCGGGGTAATCGCGCTGGGTGTACTAAGTCAGACAATGCTAATAATTCTCAGTTATCGCAGATATCCACGCAACTTTAAGCGTGCGCTTGAAAGTCTTTTGGAAGTTCTCATGCTCTTAGGCTTAATTGTTTATTCCCTCATGCATGGGCAGGCAATTCATTCTTACTTCACCGGAATAATCGTTCCTCCGGGATATGAGGTGTTACGCACAACAGCTTTTGCACTTATTGCGCTGACAGCGGGCGGGGTCGCAGTCTCGACAAAAAAACTCTGCCCATTTCTGTTGACGCTGCCTTTTCTTTTGCTGCTCCCCCCTATGGAGGGAATACTGGCAGACAGCTTCGCTTACCTCTTTTTCGTGTCAATTGTAATACTTCCGGTCCGCAGTGTTTATCTTTCTGTCTTGAGGTCAAGAGAGATTAGCAGCAGTATTTCTGCATTATCGATTAAGAATACAGTTGATTCTCTGCATACCGGGGTTCTATTTAGTGAGTTAGACGGTTTTATTTTGTTAATAAATAAGCAGATGCAACTGCTTATGAAAACTATTTTTGGACAGCTGTATCGCGATGGCAGACAGTTTTATGATCTTTTAGTGTCGGGTGAAGTCAAATTAGGATGTAAGAGAACCGAATTTGAAGGACAGATTGTCTTCCTTCTACCTGACAAGACAGCTTGGATGTTTACCAGCAGCAAAATTGAAATCAAAGGCAAAAGTTACACCCAACTGGCAGCGACTGACATTACGCAGCAATGGATCATGACGGAAAAACTGCAAAGGCAGGAGAAAGAACTTACAATTAAGTCGAAGATGCTGAGAGAGTCGATCTCTAATCTGCAGATTCTTAGTCGGGAAAGAGAGATGCAAAAAGCAAAAATGCGCGCGCACGATGTTTTAGGTCAAAGGCTGTCTTTACTGCTGCGAAGTATTCGCAGTGATGAGAGGCTGGACCATGATTTGCTGCGCTCTCTGTCTCAAGGGATCCTTGAAGAGTTAAAAGAGGAAAAAACCGCACCGACTCCCAAAGATGAACTCGACGATTTGCAGCAGACTTTTAATGCGATCGGGATAAAAATTTCATTTAAGGGGGAGCTGCCTTCAGATCCCAAAAAAGGCAGCATTATTACTGATATCATAAAAGAGAGTGTCACGAATGCAGTGCGACACGGTTTTGCCACGGAGATATCAATTGAAATAGGTGATGTCGAAAATCGCCATTATTTGCTAATCTCAAATAACGGGGAGCTCCCTTCCCTGCCAATAATTGAGGGAGGAGGAATTGCAGCTATGAGAAAAATGGTGGAGCCCTATGGCGGGAATGTCGATGTAAGCGTAGATCCGCATTTTGCTCTGACTGTCTATGTCCCGGAGGTGAAGTATGAACTATAAGGTCCTTATAGTTGATGATCATGAATCCATGTGTGATTCTCTAAAATTTGCTCTTGAAGAAGCCGGAGGTTTTGAAGTCGTGGGCAGCATCCCCACTGCAGCTTATGCTGATGTTTACTCTGAGCGGCTGCGTCCTGACCTGGTCTTGATGGACGTCTGTACTGAAGGAGGTGCTTCCGGACTTGATGCTGTCATAGTTTTAAGAGACAAATACCCCGATATGAAAATTATTGTCATGTCAGGCTTTGATGAAATAACCTATGCACCCAGAGCTAAAGAAGCCGGAGCTGATGCTTTTATTTTCAAAAGCAAAAGTCTCGATTACTTTATCGAGATAATCAACGGTGTGATGCAGGGGAAAAATTATTATCCGGAAAAGAAGATTATCCCCATGCCGGCAGGAGAGGCCCCACTGACTGAAAGGGAAATTGAAGTTTTGCGCCTGATGTGCAGGCATATGACAAGCAAGGAAATAGCGGAGGAGTTGTTTATCAGTGAGAATACTGTGAAATATCATAAATCCAATATGCTGGCTAAAACAGGCTTCTCCAAGGCAGTGGAACTGGCATTCTATATGATATCGAACGGCTGGATTAACCCCTTATACTAAACACAACTATTTTATTTGAGAGCATCGGGGCAATCTGAGCTGTTCGCGCGCTTCGCTTTTTGGCGCAAAACTATCCGCCGCGGGTAGGGTGTAAGAAAATTGTTGATGCTAGTATGTAGCAGGTGGTCAAATTTATAATTTTTCGGAAGGAGTGATTATATGATAAAAAGAAAAATTTCAGTAGTTGCGATTTCTCTAATTTTGCTTTCAGCATTGCTGCTTTCTGCCTGTGGCGGCGGCGGCGGAGACAAATCCAGCGCAGACAAACTTAAAGGGACATGGGAAGGAACAAGAGACTCAATAGGTATCACCTTTAAATTCGACGGAAAAGGAGCCTGTGATACTGAGGACGAGTACGGCATCAAAGATACCGGAACTTATGAAATTATCGATGACAGCACCGTCAAAATTAAGATGTCCTATTGGGATCAAGAGATTGTCTATAACTACAAAATTGTCGGAGACAATATGGAGATGGATTCAGATGAACCACTTCGCCCTTCTTATGATCTGACAAAGAAATAATTGCTTGTCCTGAAGCGGGAAGGAGCAGGATAGCCCTTCCCGCTATGTTTTTTCCGTAATTCCTTACAAAAACAGCAGATTAACTTGAGCAAAATTGATAGGAAACTTGATATGCCATGAACAAGAGTAAGGTTTTGTTGATTATGAGCCGAGAAATTGTTGCGGATTCTATTATTGCGCAGGCAAAGGCTAATGCGAGCTTTGAATTCTTAGCTGAACATGATTATTCTGCGGCAGTCCGGAAGGCAATCGAGTATAGACCGAAAATTGTGATCGTGGAAGTACCGGAGTCGGGCAGCTACAGAAATGCAGAGAACTGTCTTCGTATCTCCGACAGGATTAGGAAGAATCTGCCGCACGCAAAGCAGCTGCTTTTATGTTCAGAAACTGATACGGCATCCGGCCGTGTCGCAATACAAGCAAAATTAGAAAATAGAATTGACGACTTTCTTTTTTATGATACAAGTGTTAACTACTTGTTTTCCAAACTGGAATCGTTGATTTAGTAAATAGAAAAGACATGGAACATGGAGGAAGAGAATTTATGAAAATAAACAGAAAAGTTTTTGTGATGCTGATTGCCGTTATGATGGCGGCACTTCTGCTTGCGTCCTGCGGGAAAGAGGACGAGCCTTCCGGATCTGATGATCCTAATCTAGGGCTCTGGCAAGCCACAACAGTAGAGGTGTTTGATGAAGAATATCCTGCGGAGGAAATCTATCAGGACGGTTTCGAAATTGAGCTGCTGAAAGATGGCAAGTGCAAGTTCCGCGCTGAAGGGAAAGAAGATAAATACGATTGGAGCATAGAAGAAGACACACTCTCTATCAGCTCCGGCGGCAATGTTTTTATTACAGCTTTGATCAATGGCAACGAAATGGTGATCGATGACTTTATGTCAATGGGAATTAAGATCACCTTGCAAAAAGAAGGCACTGCTTCTCAGAATGGTGCTTTAGATAATGATCCTGACCAGACAGAGACAGCAGAAAACGGCAGTGCTGAATTGACAGATCCGATTGTCGAAAATGATACCGATTCCGGTTTTACAAGTAGTGAGCTGAAGGAAATCTATCAGACACTATCCCAAGATTATGATAACTCTGAGCTGCAAGGAATGTCTTATCAGGAGATCTGTGATACATATTTCGGCGGTGCGGAAGGAGTACTTGATTTCGAAGGCGAGACAATAACTATATACAAATGGATTGCCGGCGATAACCCCTCAGACTATGTGCAAGTGTCTTTTCAGGATTATGATGAGAGCGGTGAAAGAACGGCGGGCGGAATCGGCTCCGAATTCGAGTAAACAAATAATAGCAATAAAGTGGCCTGATCTTGTTCTATTACTGAATTGCCCTTTGATTGATTGCGCAGAACTGTAAATCGTCCGGTGGATTCTTTCTTGTTGTATAATTTGAAATAAGAGATACCGACTGACAATAATTAATTTATAATTTGTGCGGTAAACACGATGAAGCAGGATCTGCGCATCACAAAGACTCAGCAAGCCACGGTGACAGTATGTTACCGTGGCTTGAAATACGCACACAATTATTTATTGGCTTTCCGGAAACAGCAGGATTTAATAGATGACTTGGCAGAGATCTTAAACTTGCTTATGTCGCAGGGAATAGAATAGCTGTTTTTGGGTGAGACATGTAAAGTTGTGAGGAAGCAAGATGGCCAGAACAAAGTCAAACTATTTCTGCAGTGAATGTGGTTGGGAAAGCAGCGGCTACCTGGGAAAATGTCCCGGCTGCAATTCTTGGAACAGTTTTGTCGAGGTTGAGAAAGTTACCGGGAAAACTAAGAAGAAAGACCAACCATCAAGAGGTAATTGGGTTGCAGGGGACACCGGACTTCAGACAGGTGAGAGCGAACTGGTGTCCCTTACCGATGTCACAGCGGAAGCAGATTTACGTATTCCTACAAAGATCTCAGAGTTAGACAGAGTTCTGGGGGGCGGTTTGGTCAAGGGATCCATGGTGCTGCTGGGAGGCGAGCCCGGGATTGGAAAATCTACTTTGGTTTTGCAGATACTGGGGGCTTTGCCTGTCAATTCTTCCATTTATGTCAGTGGTGAGGAATCCCCTGCTCAAATCAGAATAAGAGCCGACCGCATCGGGGTTGAAAGAGAGAGAATAAACTGTCTGCCGGCGACAGATTTCGCCAGTATTATCAACGCCGTGTCCCGGCATAAGCCGGAATATCTGATTGTGGATTCTATCCAAACTACTTATGTTGATGAGATTGCCGCGGCTCCGGGCAGTGTAACTCAAGTCAGAGAAGTTGCTGCCGGCTTGTTGCGTCTGGCCAAAGAAAAGTCAATTACTGTGATTCTGATTGGCCATGTAACCAAAGATGGCAATATTGCAGGTCCCAGAATTCTGGAGCATATGGTAGACACTGTACTGTATTTTGAGGGTGATAAAATTCATCGATACAGAATGCTGCGAGCAGTTAAAAACCGTTTCGGGGCCACGGACGAAGTTGGCTTTTTTGATATGAGCGACAAAGGTTTGGTCAGTCTTGACAAGGCTTCAGAATTATTGTTGTCAGGCAGACCGATGGGGGTGAGCGGATCGGTTGTAACGTCCACTATAGAGGGCTCGAGACCTTTGCTGCTGGAGATCCAGGCTCTTTTGGCAGCCAGTTCATATGCTTCCCCCTTGCGAACGACCCAAGGCATTGACCGAATGCGCCTGTCTCTTTTGCTTGCAGTTCTGGATAAGAAAACGAGCCTTAATCTGAGCAGCATGGATGCTTATGTCAACGTTACCGGTGGACTGCGCATCACCGAAACTGCTACAGATTTAGCCGTTCTTTGCGCCGCCGTTTCAAGTATTAAGGATATAAAACCTCGATACGATGCGATTATCCTCGGCGAAGTAGGATTGACGGGAGAGGTCAGAGGAATTTCACAAATCGAAAGAAGATTGACCGAAGCACAGCGTACCGGTTGGCGCACCTTCATAATTCCTTCTGCTAACAAGATGCAGCTGGATAAAACTGATCTGGGTGACCGATTGGAGATATTTTTTGTGAGTGAGATCAATGAGGCATTTGATCTTCTGTTTCCGTAAGACCGTTAGAAAGACAAATTGATTTGACAAATAGAGCGATGCTAAACAATTTTAAAACTGAAGACGCTTATGCCATAATTTTGGCTGCAGGCAAAGGCAGCCGTATGGGGGCTGCCGAAAATAAAGTGTTTTTACCTCTGGGTGATGCAACAGTCCTGAATCATTCCTGCCTTGCTTTTGAGGATTTGGCTGAGATTAAAGCTTATATTGTCTGTGCTGCGCCGGCTGAGATGGAGCGGGTGAAAAAGCTGTTGCCCGAAGACAAATATTCGAAACTTTTGGCAGTTGTTCCCGGCGGCGACAGTCGAACTGAATCAGTGCGGGCTGGAATTGATTGGCTTTCAGCACAGGACATACCGTCATCATCAAAGATATTGATTCATGACGGCGCCAGAGCGCTGGTGCCTCCTGATGTAATATTGCGCTGTCTGACAGCTTTGGAACAAGAAGTATGCGCAGTGGCTGCCGCAATTCCGGTTACAGATACTATCCGGCAGATAGATCGGCACGGCTGGATAAACAGTTCTCCGGACAGAGAGTTGCTCCGGGCCATGCAAACACCACAGGGCGCTCGCCTGAATCTGCTCAGAGAATCTTTATCCGCTCCGCAGAATGAAAAGTGCAGGGCGTCAGACGATCTGGACTTGCTGCGGCAAATAGGATGTCCCGTTCGCTTGGTTCAAGGCGATACTATAAATATCAAAATAACTACGAAGGTTGATCTTTATCTAGCAGAAATTCTGATAAACGAGCGACCCTGAAAATACTCAGAATTTAATATAAATCCGGTATAAAAAACATATGCTGCGTCATGATCAACCATGACAATACTTTGTAATAAATGAAATCAAAGTGTTGTTATAAAATATTAACAGATAATTGAAGCATTTTTTGCATTCGTGTTATACTCTATGAAAAGTAGTTTGTGCGATCAAATTGGCTGTACAGGCTCAGTTTAACTTGTATGGCTGATTGTTAACAGCATAAAGGGAGGCAATTATGGCCATGGGATCGAGAGCAGTACATACTCGTCTGGCAATAACGGTTAATGCCCGTTACTATCCCACAGAAGGTGTGTCAGATGGATTTTATATTGACGGTCGAATTCCGGGGAAGAGAGAAGTCCGCGGTGCTGATCTTACGATTGACAGAGAAGACAGAAACTTTCTAATGTCAGTTTTTGGCCGCCCTGCTGTGGATCCGGCTGATGACAGCTGGGTCAATCCTCTGCACAGTGTAGGAAGGCAGATTAAGAGCGGAACTACCAGTATTGATACAGAAATAAATAATCTGGCAGAACTCGCAGTCGAAGTGACCGGACGCTCAACGCTGAAAGAGCAAGATCATCGTCAGCCGTTTTTTTCCGGCCTTGTAGTTATGGACGGTGAAGTCGCCGCGGTGACGATTGGAGAAGGCTGCGCTTACCTGTATCGTAACGACATTATTTATCCAATGACCAGAGACGACTATGCTCTGGAAGCAATCGATTTTAACGGCAATGCCATTGAATCACTTGATGATTATATCGCCGGCAGCGCAGGCACTATTCGTTACTCCAATATTGCACAATTAGAAGTTAACGACTGCGTCATTCTTTGTAACCTCGCTGTTATGGAGGCGGTTGGGCAAAGAGAGATGTTGAGACTTATGTATGAAGCGGAAGATCAAAGTGATGCCGCCGGTATGATTATGACACAAGCTTCAGCCAAGAATCCCGGAGAGCCGATGCAAGTTGCGATTGGTTTCGTAGAATCTGTCATCGCTCAAGAGCGCACGGGAAAACTTAATCTTGGCAGATTTGCCACAGAAGCCGTTCCTATGCAGAAACCGATGCAAGAGCAAAAAGATCCGGATCTGGCAAGAACTCAACGATATCACAGTTCTTCCATGGCCAACCTCCTCGATGAGCAGGAGCGTATTTATAAGGCAGGTCAAGATGCAAAGAGTAAAGCCTCAGTTGCTTCTGTTACCGGTAAAGATGCCTTTGATGAAGAGTCAGACACCGATGAAATCTCCGCTTTCAACAGTTTCCAGCGACCGCAGGAACCTGATAGAAGATATGCTGAGAGTGTGGAGCCTGCAGATAGATTTATTTCGGGTCCCGGTGAAGGAGCAGCTGCGGAGATTCCTGCTGAGGATTTTGATCGTGTTCCGGACAAACAATATCCTACTTCTATTGATGATATTTACGGTGACTGCAGAGACGATTATGAAGATTACGAGGACTATCCCGACGGTGACCGGATCCAGTACCAGAGGGCTCCGGATGGCAGATATGGAAGAGATGCGGGTGCTGGCAGAAGCAGATATGTGCCTGGCGGGCCATCATCCAAAGAGCAGGGGTACGGCAGATTCGCATCTGATCGCAGGCGTGAAGATAATGATTACGGCATCGAGCAGGAAGAGCCTGCCAAATCCGGGGGTATCTTCGCCAGAAGGGATAAAACACCGATGGATCCATACCATAATTACAATGATTATGGAGATTATGGTGATCCCTTTGAAGACGATAACGCTGCTTATAATAAGAGAGAACGAAACAAGAGAATTATTTTTTATGTTGTATTTGGTATTTTAATTCTCGTCAGTATCTTTGCACTGATCAAACTGCTGAACAGAGGCGGAGGTGAAGAGCCGGTTCAGACACCTGATGCCTCAATTGAAGCACCGCAAACTGATCTCACAGATCCTGATTCACAGATAACCTTGCCGGAAGGCACAGGGGAGCAGGCGACTGCCCCGATCACAGTAACACCTGAACCTGATCCGGAGCCTACTGAGCCGGTTATGGAATACGTAGAGCATAAAGTTGTAAAGGGCGATACCCTATGGGGCCTGGCAAAGAAGTACTTCCCTAATGCCAACCGAACTACAGCTATCAACGCTATCATGGACGCCAACGGCTGGGATGATATGGAAGATAAATCTAATCTTATTGTCGGAAAAACCATTCAGATTCCCACTAGGCTCGACTAGCTCTGATTTATAGACATATTATTTGTTTATCAGGCTCCTCCTGAGTTTATCAGGAGGAGCTTTTTGGAGGGAAATATTAATCAAAGCTTTTAACGCACACAAGCGTTGTTCCATCCCGGTCAAAAACTGCTGTACCGAGTGATCTCAAAAATAACTCATTAGGGACCGGGGTCTCACTGTCATCGCTGTATAACGATCGTTCCAGCGCTCCGATGACTATGTATTGCACTCTATACTTGCGCAGGATATCCTTGACCAAATCCCGGTCACAATCCTGATAGACTTGCCTGACCTCGCTGACACGCGGTCCTACTGTTGAGCTCCAGGCATCAGGATTGTCCTGAGTTTGCCGCCATAACCATTCATGTGTCGGCCAGCCGACGACGGTGGGCAAACCTGTAAAAGCCGAAACAAGATTATAGTCAGAATAACTGACCGAGACTGCTTCAACTATAACCGGCTGCCCCTCAATATTCTCGTTAATCCAATCAATAAGCTCGAAATATGATCTTAGCTCGCCGCCGTTCTCACCGGAAATTTGAGGAGAATCTTTGCTCCGCAGAGGTACAGTGCCGTCCAGCGCCTGATAGTTTTCTTTGTTGAATTCTCCCAGCCACTGTTCTGTCGCGGCAAACGGATACCAGAGCGGCACAATAATAAATATCGTCAATACAATGATTGCGATCTTAGCATGAATATTTCGAGGGAGCGTCAATAATCTGGCCAAGCCCACGCCCCAAACGATCATAAGCAGGACGAAGGCTTGATAAGTGAATTTGAACATTGTATTTGAGCGCTGATAGGCTGCACCATATATGTCTTGTACATAGATTATTTCCGGAATTAAAAGCAAAATAAGCGCAGCTGCAAGTAAAGACACTAACAGAACTCTCCCTGATCGCCATTCAGACAAATTCTGAGGCTCATTAACTTCAGCTTGACTGCTATTCTGATCCGGTTTGTCAGCAGTTCTTTTTCTTTTACGGCCGGATATGCTCTCAGTCAGCCACCAGATCAGTCCGGCGCAGATCATTACTCCCCACACAACCAAGAATTGATAAAGCGAAGTGTGTCGATCTGTCAGCTTTATTGTTTTGCTGATAGCGGAGAAATGGAGATTGAAGGTCAGAGCCGGCAAATGCCCTAAAGCAAATATGCTTGTAGCTTTGCAGGCAGCATAACAGATGCGGTCTGCCGCCACAGCAAGTAACAGGTGACTGACAAAAGTGCTGAGCAATAGCGCAAAAATCGTAAGCCAGGGAGATCGAAGAAGAAGGAAGGGTATAAGCACCAGCAAAATTTGAATGATTATGACCGGGACACCCTGCAAGCTAATTAAGGGCAGATCTGTGCCATGAGTACTCATCCAACTTAGCCATGCGATCAAGGCAAAATAGATAATGAAATCCCAATAATTAGTCATCATAAAAAAGGCCAAGATTGCAGATAAAAGCCAGATACGGTAGTCAAACACTGAAGTTTTTAACTCAGAGAGAGCAAGACTCAGCCTGACTCCTCTAACTCTTTCATCGCCTGCCATTTGCTGCAGCAGTTTTCTCTCCCAGTGTCTGGCTGTAATACTTAGCCAGCCGCTTTGCCAAAGAGCGACGAGGATGATTAGCAGCCCCAGCACGCTGGCCAGATTAAGCAAATGTGCATGCAGATCTGCAACAAGGAAAGAATAATAGGGAAATTCATGAATGGTGAAATCTTCAATAGGTGGATTATGACCGATATAGCGAGTAGAATCGGCAAACCAGAAGCTTCCTATTTCACCGGTCTCGGAAGGGAGCAACTGCGCGATTTTTTGTAATAACGGAAAAGCCGGTGAGTCCGGATCGTACCAAAAGGAATGGCCATTACCGCCAAAACTGACTAACAAAGAGGCTAATCCCCCCGAGATCCAGGGAATACAGCGCTTTTTCTTCCGAAAATGAGGCTGCAGAATATTATATCCTAAAGAAAAACTCAAACATCCGGTTAATGCCATAGTTGTGGCTAAAGACAGATTGTAAGAAACTTGAGTTTGGATATTGCTGATCTTCATCATGACAGCAGCCAGGATATGACCGCCGTAATAGTAATTAATGGTGCCGCCTGCAAACCACATGTCTAGTGCCGGCAGGGTATCGCTGCGCCAAAGGCTGTTAATGAAACCGATATTCATCATCTTTTCAAGACTGCCCAGCTCAGGTTTCAGACCGCGTGCAAAAGTCCAGAGCAGGAGGAGCAAAGCGAAGATCAACTCTTCTGCAATAATAAGGTGAGGATTTATATCAGAGGAAAATCTTTTAACAAAATCCTTTTTCAGCTGCGGCAGTCCCCAGATCAAAATAGCAGCAGCAATAAAGAGAGCGATTAAAGATAATTGCGTAAAGGGTAAGATGCCTGAAGTGCAGAGCCCGCTTACAGCCAAAGTGATCAGCATTGGTCCCAAGATTTTTGCCAGGGCGAAACCTCCGTCCGGAGTGGGAATAAAGCGAGCTGCAAGAGGCCAAAAAATTAATCCGGATGTGGTCCAGATTAACCACCAGACTAAAAAATATGAAGCGTCAGACTCCAAACACAGCGGGGCAGCTAATGCAACTAAAAAGAGTGATATAGCCGGCAGCCATTGCCTTCTCTTTGTTACGTCTGTCATTTATCTACTCCGACGGCGGCGGCTGCGACTTCTTTCGCCAGACGAACGGCATAGTTCATGCCGCGATCTTCAGGATAGATTTGAGCCATTCCGGCCAGCCAGAGACCCGAAACAGGCGTCTTTATTGTTGGCATTTTCTCGCTGTAGCGGCGTTTAATTACCGGCTGAGAATATCTGGTGCGCACCAATCTGCTAAACAGTACTTTGTTGTCTGCTGCTCCTGGGAAAGCAACAGCTGCTGCCTGAATAAATTTATCTGTTATCTCCTGATCAGATTCTCGCCAAAGCGCTTCCTCAGTTCCAATGTATCTGGAAAGGTAGACCAAATGGCCATCTTTTAATGAGCTTTTACTCAAATTGTCCTGCGCAACTGTCACTACGAAGGGAAGATCATCGCAGATTGTTGTCCAATACCAGGGTGACAGCGGCTTCTCATAGATCACACTTAGGCACAGGTTCGCCTTATACTCTAAATCTGATAATTTCTCTCGATATTCAACGGAATCTATCAGGTCAGAAGCCAATTCTAAAAAAGGTTTTGCAGCGATAGTGCAGATGATTTGATCAAAAAATAAGGGATAAATCTCATCACCCGTTTTTATTTTGAATTGTGTTTTTTTGCTTAGTGATTCATAAGGCAGTATCTCGGTCACTTGACTGCAAGTATTGATCTGTCCGCCGTATGCAATAATTTTTGCTTCCAGTCTGTCGGCAATTTGCTGAAAACCGCCTTCAATATATCCCAGCTTCTCTTGGCTGCCCTTTCTGGAGCTGCCCCTGAGTTTGAACTTATTCCAAATCCAGACAGAGGAAATATCGGCGGCATCTGTTCCGAATTTTGAGTGTAAAAGAGGACGCCAGAGAATTTGCCAGGCTTTTTCACCGCAGTTCTTTTTTATCCAGTCAGAAGCGAGCTTGTTTTCCAAAGTTTGCCAGTTTTTCAGTCGGGAGGCTTTAAGCACAGAAATGCCTGTACGAAGACGCTGAGAAAATGGTATCGGCTTAAAGCTTAATAAGTCCAGAGGGGTGGAGAAGGGATAAAATCTGTTCTCATACATGAGGGCGTTAGCGGCGGTTTCCCAGTGAAGACGGGATTTAAGATCAAGATCTTCCAACAATTGCAAAAGATAATTATCGCCGGTAAAGAGATGATGGTAGATATCATCAGTATAACCGGGGTCAAAGCTATCAGAGACAGAGCCTCTGGTTACAGTTTTGCTAGAGTCACGACCATTCGGATCATAATTACGGGAATCAGAACCGGCGGAGACGGAATAACCAGGGTTAGAGAATTCTCTTACTCCCTTGATCATGCCGCCAATACGCGCTTCAGACTCAAAGAGGCGGACACAATAGCCCCTCTTGCTAAGTATGTAAGCAACAGTCAGTCCGGTGAGTCCGCCACCGATGATTGCGATTTTATCTTTATCTTCTTTTTTGGGCATATCCTTATTATTTGGCGGCGGCATTAGAATATCAAGTTTTTTGCTGCCGCAGATAATATTCAGCATCAGGCAAGTTCTTCGCGGCCAGTGACAGCCTTTCTTCTATCGGGATAGGCCGGTCATACTCATCAATTACGACTGACGCTCCACGCAGGGATTTGGTCTTGAATCCTCTGGCGTAACGAAATTCTTCCGCCTCATCCCAAAGATAAGGTACAGGCAGGTATCCTGCCATAAATATTTTATAAAAGCCTTCAGCAGAATAGAGGTCAGGGACCATTTGCTCAAGGGTGTTGATCATAGTCTCCGCATCATTATACAAAGACTTTTCTCTGGCCAAAACTTCTGTATTCATTGTCATGTCATCAATCATACCCTTATGTCTGGCCAGGCGATATTTTTTTAGTGTATGAAGTGTAATTTGAACACTCTCGTTAATGATGTCCGGTGTAGCAAGATGTGAAGCTTCGGAATAACTCACCACATGAATGATAGAAGGACAGGACATATCTGCAGGCTCGATATCGTCCATCAGGCAGGTGACTGCCGCAAGTTGGGCTCTAGCCTCTTTAAGATCGGGTTTGAAATAGTCAAGGCCGGCGCGAGGCTGCAAAATAACTTTGAATTGACCGTCTTCCAGGCTGCGCAGCAATCGCAGCATAGCTCTGGATTTTGCCAAATCCTGAACGCCCCACGTGTTTCTCGGGGTGTTCAGCATATTTTGTAAAATGAAAGTCCTTATACCTAGCTGCTTGGCCAGTTTTGCGGCCAGATAGACGCTTACAATATAGGTGATATCATCTGAGCCGCGAAAAGCAAAGTGATGCGATACATTGGCTTCAAAGGGTTTCCCGGCCGCGGCGACATAACGAATTGTTTTGATGTGTTCTTGCAGATTCGTATAAAGGTCGTATGGACCTCTGCCGTCCAGATTGTTGAACCACCATAGTGACAGAGCGTGCCAGCAGATGTTTATGGAGTCCTCGTATATTTTTGCCAATTCAGGAATATTCTTTGTTCCGGCATAAGTTCTTAGCAGCATTGGCCGGGCTGCATCATATATGTAATGAAAATCGGCAATGGAGTTAATCGGTACTCCGCCGCCGTTTATTTTTCCCGTCCAGTCTTCGCCAAAATTTGACTGGCTCAGCTGTGAAGTCCCCAATGAGAGAATATCCAGCAGACCGGCCTGAGCCAACTGTTTGCACCAATCGCCGCATTCCTTTACTGCCTCGGGGAGCTTTTGCTCCGATATATATGGGCCCACATGAGCACGCATCAATGGCCTCTGACCAATAAAATCTGCACTGGAATTTTGCACAGCATTCAGTCGTTTGAGCAAAGAATCATTTTTGGTGCCGTACTCAGGGTAGCAAAAAGAAGCAACATTTTTTTCGCCCCAATATTCTGCCGAAGCAATTATATCCCTGCCAAATTGCAGGAGGGAGTCGTCGTATTTACCTACTTCCAAGATGGTTTTAGGGATGATGTCTGTGGGCACTTTCATCAATTCCAGTGTTTCTTTAACGGATTCGCCTCCTTGGAAACAGATGAGAGGTCCTTTGAATTCCCTTTGGATGGACTGACATGTCCGGGGTAAACCGCCAAAAATGATAATTTCAACAGCTCCGCCCTGAAAAGACATCAGGCCGGAGTTTTTCAATTCTTCATAAAGATAACCAACCATATTGACAGCGTCTGCCTGATCCAGACGATAACTTAAACCGAGGCGGCTAATCTTTTCTGTTTTTATCCAGTCAATAATTTCCCGTCTGGCCGGTACTTCTCTGTAATGACTAAGCGCTCGCTGGACTTTGGGATTTGCGATTACCACTCGATAACCGCACTCCCTAAGCAGCTCGGCTGCTGACTGCAGCCCCAATGTATGAGCGTCATTAGCAGGCTTGATAAAACCATAAACAGTACTGTGTAAAGAAGTAGTCATAAAATGCTCCCGTTAAATTATCACGTCAGAGAAAATCAGAAACTATCTTTCATTATTTTGTCTATCTTGCCTTAACAGAGCTGAATATACACTTTGCAAATTGATACCTTTCAGATTTCTGCCTGTAGCTCGGAAGTCTATCTGCAATAATTTGGAGGCAAGGTCAATAATCAATGAAGTATAAGAAGTATCGACACGCATCAAATTGCCGAGAGTTTCCAGAGTTACCAGACCATAGGGTACGTCTTCCAGTATGTATCGATGATGCAAGGTGCTAGGAGCGTCGATGTCGTAATACACTTCTGTTCTGCTGACAACATCGTAAAGAGTTTCCGCTTCGGCAAAAGGAGTATGATAGCTGCGGTGGAACCAATCTTTAGTGCTTAAGACAATGTATCCCAGAGCTTCTGCCACTTCCAGGCGCTCTCGGTCAATCTCTTCGATGAAGGCACCGATATGTGGTGTGATGCTGTCTGTATAGTACTTGAAAGAAAAATCGGGATTTTCTGTCCAGCCGCTATTGAGCAACAGAGGTGTGCAATGCAAAATCATTCCTACATTGCCGATAGACGTCTGAATCATAGAATCTGCCGGAGTAAAGTGGTCTCTCATAGGATAAGGAAGGCTGGCAACCAATTCGGAATTGCTCATTTTACCCAGCCCCGCCAAATAAACAGAATCCTTTATGGCCATTACTTTAACCTTGTCCGGAGCCAGTTTGCGGCAAGTATGCATAACTGTTTGGGTTTCAGCGATCTCCGGAGTGATGGGATTATTTTGCAGGGAATAATAGTGACTGAATTCAATTGCTCCACAGGTACGGCCGGGATTGAGTACAATGATGCAGTCTTTCTGCAGATGTCTGCCGAATAAGATAGCCAGGTCGCGATGAGCAATAGCAGGAGTTGCAATCAGGACTATATCCGGATTTGCCAGAGCTGCTTCAATATCGTCAGTTACCTCAGTTAGTTTGGCGTTTCCGCTGATTCTCCCTGTTGCCTGAATAGTTTTTGTGTTTTTTAGTGTCGCAATATTCTCAGCAGACCTGTTCCATAAGGTGACGTCATTATTCGCGAGAGCTAAATGTGCCGCCATTGCCAAGCCTGAGTTTCCTGCGCCTATGACTGAAATCTTCATGCTGTTTTCCTCAAAATACGGTAGATACGATGGTCGAATAGATACCCAAATTGATAATCTGCATATTGAGCTAAGTTAGAACTCTGAACCTTGATTATAGGTTTTATACTTCCGGAGTGTCAATTATTCTTTATCTTGGAGGCATGTGCGATGTTCCCATTTTGAATACCGCACCTCATCGACCGGCAACAAGCGCTGCCAAGATTTAACCATATGAATGCGTTTTGCAGCACCTTGCTGCACCTAAAAGAGAAAAAATATCCACTCAACATGGGGAAAATCTGCACGTCAGACAGTTCCACTGAAAATGAGAAACCTTAATAAACTCTGGTCAATATCGTTATCAGCATTCGTAAGATCAGGCAGGTATGCGAATCAAGCTCCGGTAGGTTGTTGAATCCGCTTTGCAAAGCAAATGTGCATACGCCAAAGCGTTCATGACAAGTAAAGCCAACGAACAGCGAAGCTGCATCTTCTTCATACCTCGGATCGTATGGTTCTCAAAGCCAAAAGAAACATTAAGGCGGCTGTTCACCCGTTCAACCGATGTTCGTTTGTTGTAAAGACGCTGCCAAACATGACTGTCACGAGGAATCCGCTGAAAGGCACGTGGATCGGTTTGTCGGGGAATGCGAAGACCATGGCGACAGGCACAAAGCGCCGCACCTTCACAGTAAAGGCCAATACGTACGGCTGTCGGACACGATTTGCGGATGCAATCGCGTGACGATTCATACCCGTTGTTTGGCATCGTCCGTTCTTTCCCGGTCTTAGGGCAAGCACAAAACACTGCACCCTTTTCGTTGTACATCATGTTGTCGTAATGAAGCAGCGGTTTCTTGGCATCTCTCCATAAAAGACGCGTGTCAATGACCGCTTTTATGCCATCGTTAGCCAACATCTCAACAAACTTCTGGTTGTCATAACCTCGATCACCTTGAAGGGTCTTAGCCTGGCTATAGACGATGGGATGACAGGTTTTGTAATGCTCCAAGAGCACCGGAGCTTCGGCCATGTCATGCCGGTTGGCTTTGGTGACGGTATAGGCGACAGGTAGTTCATGGTTGCTGTCGACGAGAAGATGGAGCTTGAAACCAAAAAAGGACATCGTCTTCTTCCAAAATGATCCGTCTTCACGCCGACCACTGTATTCCTTTACTCCCCAATTGGCGTCATGTTCAGCTCTGGCTCCAGCCTTTCGTTTGTCGCGAAGCGAATTGGCATACGACTGAATATGTTTGCTGTCGATGGCCAGGTCTTCACCAAACTGTGGGAGCATGGTCGAGAGCTTATCCACCATGGCGATAAACATGGCATCGATCTCATCCTGACAACCCATGAGGTTCTTTAAGAAACAGCTCATCGCAGAAGAGGGTGGAACCGTAAGGCTTGTCATACGACCACCAGAGACGACCAAGCGTAGCTGAGCATTACGAGCCAATTCTCGCTTTAAGCTTTCATACGTTGGATGTTGGAAGACAATACCAGCCAAAACGCAGTTCCACATTATAGCCACCGGGTACTTGTCACGGCCACGAGAACCTCGCTGTCGTTCAAGTCGCCCAATTAAGGTTTCATCTGGTAAAACCTCAAGTAACATCGAGAGGCGTTCCAGGTCACCATAATCACGCAGATCGATTTCGTAGTTGAAGAAGGTTTGTTGTGCTAAAATGGCCATGTAAAAGCGGTGCTCCTTTGGTCGGTTTTTTTGCAATTCCATTATGCCAATCGGATTGCCGCTTTTTCCTTTGTTTTCAAGCCTTTTCAGGCTTTTTTATATTTTGGGTGGACTTTTGTCATTTTCACCATCGATGATGCTCAAAACGTACGATCTACGTGAATTTCTGGGTGATGCAATTTTAAGTGTCTCTTGAAACAACTGTGGCTAAGGCATTAATGACATCGCACATGCCTCATCTTGAAATATTTTTGTCCATGATTCTATATTGGATGAGAACTGCTTGCTAGGCTTTCTTTCGTCTGCTAGACTTTTCGGGTAGGAGGTAGTCAAAGTGGAAAAATTAGGGTTGAATGAACTGCGGGAACGCTTTCAGAGTTTTTTTGAGAAAAAGGGACATCTGCGTTTGCCCAGCTTTTCTCTGATACCGCAGCATGACCCGTCACTGCTGCTGATTAATGCGGGAATGACTCCTCTGAAGCCATATTTTACCGGCGCAGTTGAGCCACCGGCTCCCCGTGTAACTAACTGCCAAAAATGTCTGCGCACGCCTGACATAGATTTGGTGGGTAAAACCAGCCGGCATGCTACCTTCTTTGAGATGCTGGGAAATTTTTCTTTCGGCGACTATTTTAAAAAGGAAGCAATCAGCTGGGCCTGGGAATTTCTTGTCGAAGACTTGAAGATGCCGGCGGATAGATTATATGCTACTGTCTATCTGGACGATGATGAAGCCCATGCCCTTTGGGAACAAGAGACATCGATTGATCCTTCACATATTTCCCGCCTGGGCAAAGAAGATAATTTTTGGGAGCATGGTGTGGGTCCTTGCGGCCCTTGTTCAGAAATTCACTTCGACCGCGGTGAAGAAAAAGGCTGCAAGAAACCGGAATGTGCTCCGGGTTGTGATTGCGACCGTTTTGTCGAAATTTGGAACCTTGTTTTTACCCAATTTTATCGAGAGGAAGACGGCAGTTACTCTCCTCTTGAACAATGTAATATTGACACCGGCGCAGGTTTAGAACGGCTGGCTGTTGTGATGCAAGGCGCGGATAATATCTTCGAGGTAGATACGATCAGGGAACTTTTGGATACAGTTTCCTCTTATTGCAAGGTCAATTACGGCGAAGATGACAAAGCTGACGTAGCGCTTCGTGTTATAACTGACCACCTCCGAGGCGCTGTTATGTTGATAAGTGACGGGGTATTGCCTAGCAATGAAGGCCGCGGCTATGTGCTGCGCCGCATGATTAGACGTGCCGCCCGTTACGGCAGGCTGCTTGGCGTGGAGAACCCGTTTCTGTTTGAGATTGCACCGGTTGCTATTAGGATTTTAACAGCGGCATATCCCGAACTGTCCGAGCGTGAAAAGGCTATTCTTGCGACATTAAGAGTGGAGGAGGAGCGGTTTGCAGCTACTGTTGAGCAAGGTTTAAGGCTCCTGAGAGACCTGATCTTCAAAGTGCAAAAAGAAAAAGGCAAAGAATTGTTGGGAGTATCTGTTTTTAAGCTGCACGACACTTTTGGTTTTCCTATAGATCTGACGCGAGAAATAGCAGCGGAAGAAGGACTGACCATCGATGAAAACGGTTTTCGAGCGGCGATGGAAAAACAGCGCAGCGCTGCCAGAGAGGCCCTTCTGGAAAAGGGAGGATCAGCCTGGGCAGACGAGACCATGCTTGAAGCAGTATCACATATGCCGGCGACCGGATTCAGCGGTTATGACCGGATGAAGCTATCAAGCAAGATTGATCTGCTTATACTTCAGCAGGACGAAGAGCCTAAGTTTACAGTTGCAGAAGAGGCAAAACCGGGTGACAAGCTGATCGTTGTAACTCCCGAGACCGTGTTTTATGCGGAAGGCGGCGGACAAAGCGGTGATATAGGTGTTATCCGCACTCAGACAGCCAGCCTTAGAGTGGAGAACACAACAAAGACTGATAGAGGAGTGTATTTGCATCACGCAATTCTGACTGACGGGCAGATAAATTCCGGCGATGAGATCGAGATGGAAGTTGATCGCGCCACACGCATGGCCACAGCCAGAAACCATACCGCGACGCATTTGCTGCATAAAGCTCTGCGTCAAGTTTTAGGCGAGCATGTCACTCAGGCCGGTTCTTATGTAGATTCTGAATATCTGCGCTTTGACTTTACACATCATAGTGCGATGACATTTGAAGAGAAGAATGAGGTTGAGCGGCTTGTTAACGAGGCTATAGAGAAAGATTATCCCGTCAGCGCAGAGATTATGACGTCAGATGAAGCTGCGGAGGCGGGAGCTATTGCCCTATTTACTGAAAAATACGGCGATCAGGTCAGGGCGATCAGGATTGACGATTATTCGCTGGAACTTTGTGGCGGCACGCATCTGACTCATACCGGTCAGATGATGATATTTATCTTGATCTCAGAAAGTGGAATCTCGGCAGGTGTGCGCAGAATAGAGGCATTTACAGGCCTTAAAGCGGTATCCATGATGGGCAAACTCAGAAAAATTTTGCATCAGTCAGCGGAAAAACTGAAAACAACCGTTACCGATGTGGCGCACAAGATTGATTCTTTGCAAAATGAGGTCAAAGAACTCAATCATGAATTGTCAATTCTCAAGGCTCAAGATATCACTTCCGCGGCGAAAGATTTGTTGTCGAAGGCGCAAAAGTTTGGGACCGTCACAGCGGTTGTCGGCCGGATAGCCGCAACGGACGCAGAACAATTGCGTATAGCCGGAGATTATATACGGGATCATTTCAGCTCATCTGTTGTAGTTTTAGCCGCCCCCCTTGAGGACAAGATCCTCTGGCTCGCTATGGCTGCCGGAGAGGCTGTGAAAGCAGGCATCCACTGTGGCAATATCATCCGCGAGACAGCCAGGATAACCGGCGGCGGAGGAGGAGGCAGACCTGACATGGCCCAGGCGGGCGGCCGTGATCATTCCAGGCTGGAAGAGGCTCTGCAAAGAGCAAACGAGATTATTGCAGAACAATTAACGTTGTAGTCAACGAGCAGCGAAAAAACTGCCTCAGACCGGATGAAGCCGGGAAGAGATAAATTGCAGTGAAAACGTGATTATAGTATTGTCGGGAGGCAAGTATGAAAACCAAAGATGATTGTATATTTTGTAAAATTGCAGCGGGGGAAATCCCCAGCAATTTTGTCTGGTCAAATGAGGATGTAATAGCCTTCCATGATATGAATCCCCAGGCTCCGGTTCATGTCCTGATTGTGCCCAGGTATCACAGTGATAATATTTTGGACTTGGCTGCAGAACAAGATGGTCCGGAGATCTTCTCCAAGCTCCTGGCCGCTGTTCCGAATATTGTAGACGCTTTGGGGGTTTCTGAATCCGGTTTCCGTCTTATCATTAATACCGGCAAGGGCGGAGGGCAGTCAGTTATGCATCTTCATATCCATCTGTTGGCCGGAGAAGGCCTCAGCGAATCCATAGTTTAGAGCTGCAAGAAGATTTAAGCGCCTTCGATAATTGCTTGTTGAAATGTCCGGCAGTCCACATTTTGTTGACTTTAAGCCGGCGCAGAGCTTTTCAGTTTGCCGGCGGTTAAGAGGGGAAAGAAGTAAGCCTTTTCAGTGACGGCAGTAAGATTGTGTGTCGCAGGTTATTGTCTTCAAAAATGGTTTGACCGTAAACTCGCGAATACGTTATAATGCCAATGCTGTCTTTTGGGGCGGCTAGACAACTGTGAGGGGAGTGAGAATAATTGTCAGAAATTCGTGTCAAAGAGAATGAATCCCTTGACAGTGCTCTGAAACGCTTCAAACGTCAATGCGCACGCTCGGGTGTTCTCGCGGAAGTTAGAAAACGCGAACATTATGAGAAGCCCAGCGTAAAGCGGAAGAAAAAGTCTGAAGCTGCGCGCAAGAGAAAGCGCTAGACAGATTTGATCGATTAGCTATTAAAAAAAGTATTAAAAACAGGAGGACTATAGTGGTCGAATTAAAAGGTAAAGTAGTTATTGTTACAGGAGCGGCAATGGGTATGGGTGCCGCAACCGCGGAATTGATGGCAAAAGCAGGTGGAAAGATTGTTATTGCCGACTATAACGAAGAGGCTGGCAAAGCTCAGACTCAGAAGATCGTTGATGCCGGAGGAGAAGCAGCTTTTGTCAAAACTGATGTTTCTGTTGAAAAAGACGTTGAAGCAATGGTTCAATTCGCCGTCGATACCTATGGACGTTTGGATGGAGCGGTCAATAATGCTGCCATCTCTCCGGACGATAAATCTTTAACTGATATGGACGTAGAGTATTATGATCGTCTTCTGTCCGTCGATCTGAAGGGTGTAGCCCTTTGTTTAAAATATGAACTCCGTCAAATGATGAAACAGGGTGAAGGCGGTTCTATCGTCAACACTTCATCTGTAAGCGGTGTTCGTCCTCAGCCGGCCAATCCGGCCTATGTATCGGCGAAACACGGCGTTATCGGTTTGACGAAGCAAGCAGCCATGGATTATTCACCCCATGGTATCAGAATCAACACAGTTTGCCCGGGTGCTATTGACACACCGATGCTGCAAGCAGCTTTAGTGCAGTTTAACCTGGACCCGATCGAGTATCCTAAACAGTTGAGCATGCTTGGTCGTTTCGCTCAGCCGGAAGAGGTCGGTGAAGCCAATCTGTGGCTGGTTTCGGACCTGTCTTCCTATGTTACCGGAGCTACTATCTGCGTAGACGGCGGTTATACTGCTATGTAATTTAGCGCCACAATATTTCAATGAGTTTTATAAGGGACTGTCTCGCACCATTACGGTTGCGGCAGTCCCTTTATTATATAGGTGCTGCGGCAGTTTCTTCCCTAAAATAGAGGCAGCGGCAGAATATTTAAATGATGGTGATTTTTATGACAGAGGCAATGTTATATAATACTGACTAAAGAAGAGTAGCAGAGCATGGATCAAAAACGAAGGCTAAAACTGAAAAGACTGTTGATTTCTCGCAAATGGAATATCAAAGAGAATCGGAATACAGTATTTGAGAGCGGAATTAGAGGCGAACTTGCGGTGGATCAAGAGCAGTTGTCACTGGAGACTTTGACTGCTGACTCCGAATATTCAGAGTATCATCCATTGCTGCGGCGCATTTGGCGGGCGCGCGGTTATTCAAGTGCAGAAATCCAGGAAATAATATACCCGATTGAAATTGCCTATCCGTCTGCTTTTTTATTTACTGATATGAAAGAGGCGGTGAAACTGATCAGACAAGCATTGGCAAAGCAGAGCAAGATCTTGATTTTCGGCGATTACGATGCAGACGGACTTACAGCTACTGCCTTGCTTTCACGCTGGTTTAAAGAGAAGGGGCTCCAAACGATCAATCTTATTCCTGATCGCCTTCGCGATGGTTATGGTTTAACTGAGGATCAAGTGAATCTGGTCAAGTCGCATAACCCGGATCTGGTTATTACAGTTGACTGTGGCAGCTCCAGCCTGGTGGAAGTAAAATCCCTGGAGGACAGCGGAATTAAGGTCATAGTGACAGACCATCACACTGCAGACAGCGATGAACATACTGCGTCCGCTTTTATCAATCCTCAAAGAGAGGGGGAAGATTTCCCCTTAAAGGGGCTGGCAGGAGTGGGGGTTGCCTATTATCTCGTGCGAGCCCTGGATTATCCGCAAGATCCCAAGCCGCTGTATACAACTTTAGCTGCGATCGGAACTGTAGCTGATGTGATGCCGCTCCGGGGAGTCAACAGGAGACTGGTTGTTGATGCCATCTGTTATTGCGATTACGCTCCTGTAGGAATTAAGGCCTTGACTAATATATGCCGAAAGAACAAGGAAGAGTTTTCAGCTTCCTTTATTCAGTTTACTCTGGCTCCAAGATTAAATGCTGCCGGCAGATTGGGGCAGGCAGATGTCGCTCTTTCGCTCTTGTTGACTGACGATGTATCTGAAGCAAGTGTATTAGCTGACAGATTAGACAGTCTGAATAATGATAGAAGAGAGCTGGAGAAAAAACAGATAAGGCAGGCTGATGAGCAGGTAGAATCGGAGTCTATTTTGGATCAAGACCGTATCCTAATTGCCGTAGATGAATCTTTTCATCCGGGGATATTGGGAATTTTAAGTGCTCGTCTGGCCGATCAATATCAAATGCCTGCCATCTGTCTGGCTGTGGAGGAGGATATTTATCGCGGTTCCGCCAGAACATACGGCGATACGGATATCTATGCCGCAATCGCCAGCTGCCAGGATTTATTGTTAACCTTCGGCGGACATTCGGGAGCAGCCGGTTTGTCCCTGCTCAAGGAGAATCTATCTGCATTTTCCGACCGGATAAGATTATATTTGTCTCAGCAGGGCGACTATGAACCCGCTGAGCTTTCAGTAGATCTTGAGCTTGAAGGGCATGATCTGACTTTAGATGCTGCCCATTCACTACAGATATTAGAACCCTTCGGTGAACAAAATCCTCAGCCTCTGTTTTTTTTACGTTCAGCGGTCATATCTGAAATTAGGACTGTAGGAGATGGCAGTCATCTGCGATTGTCGCTTCTGCTCCCTGAGCGGGGGGAAGTTACCGCAATTGCCTTTCGGCAAGGGGATGCGTCTCTACTTTACAGGGTGGGAGACGTTATCGATATTGTATTTAATCTGGTGTCCAACATTTGGCGGGGGAATGAGAGCGTCAATCTGCATATTGAAGAGATGCGGCTCAGCACTTCGACAGAAAATAATTCAGGTAAACAAAGAACCGTGATCAACCGATCTATGATTGCGTATGTATTTAATCGTTTATCAGATTTTCTTGATGTAGGACAAGATTTGACTTTTGACCCTTTGCATCTGGCGCATTGGCTTAGCAGTGACTATAATAGGCCTATATCATCAGGTCAGCTTTTAACAATTCTTCAGTTATTTTCAGAAGCAGGACTGGGCGATCTGCGATCACAGCGTGACAGCAACAAAATATTTTGCTTTATCCCTGTTGATCATAGAATCGATCTTAAGACTACTGATCTGTGGCGGGGATTGTATGAGCAAGGAAGGATAGAGGATGCATCACAATCAAGCCTTAACTGAATCAGACGCAGATAAAGAATTCGCTTTAATTTGTGAGAGATGGCAGGAATACTCTAATCAGAATGATATTTCCCTGCTTTGCGATGCTTATGAATTTGCCAAGGAAGCACATAAAAATCAAAAGCGTGCCTCGGGAGAGCCCTATATTGTCCATCCGGTGGAAGCAGTGAAGATTCTTTTGGATCTTGAAGTGGATCGCGATACCTTGATTGCGGCCCTGCTTCACGACACTGTGGAAGATACAGACGTAACCTTGGAAGAGATCGAGGAAAAATTTGGTCCGGATGTCAGCAATTTGGTTGATGGTGTAACAAAATTATCAAAATTCTCATATTCGACTCAGGAAGAAATCCAGGCTGAGAGTTATCGCAAGATGTTTCTGGCAATGGCTAGGGATATCAGAGTCGTCCTGATTAAACTTGCGGACCGTCTCCACAATATGCGCACTATGGATTATCAGGATAAACAAAAGCAGATTGATAAATCTCGAGAGTCCTTAGATATATATGCGCCTCTGGCCCATCGCCTTGGAATTCATAAAATTAAATGGGAGCTGGAAGACATCAGTCTTCGTTATCTTGATCCTGAAGCCTATTACGATCTGGTTAAGCAAATTTCAGTTAAGCGCAGCGACCGTGAGAATTTTTTGCAAGAGACTTCTCACGATTTGATGGAACGTATTTCCGATATGGGAATTAAGGCGGATATAGAGGGCAGGCCAAAGCACTTTTACAGTATTTATCGCAAGATGAAGAAACAAGAAGCGGACCTTGATGAGATTTATGATCTGTTCGCTATGCGCATAATTGTCGATACTGTAGGTGAATGCTATGCGGTCCTCGGCCTGGTCCACGAACTCTATAAGCCTATGCCCGGCCGTTTCAAAGACTATATTGCCATGCCAAAACCTAATATGTATCAGTCATTGCATACCACAGTCATAAGCCCTGCCGGTATACCTTTTGAAGTTCAAATCCGAACTGTAGATATGCATCGCACTGCAGAGTATGGCATCGCTGCGCATTGGCGTTACAAAGAAGATAAGAAACCATCCTCAGCAAAGGCCGATCCTATCGATGTCAAACTGACCTGGCTCAGGCAGCTGTTGGAGTGGCAAAGCGATGTGCGCGATTCTTCGGATTTCATGAGTACTTTAAAGGAAGAGCTGATCACAGATGAGGTTTTTGTTTTTACACCCAAAGGTGAAGTAATTTCACTGCCCACCGGTGCTGTGCCGATTGATTTTGCCTATCATATTCATAGCGGCGTAGGCAACTCGATGTATGGGGCTAAGGTTAACGGGCGCATGGTCCCTCTGACCTCTAAGTTGGAGAACGGTGATATTGTTGAAATCCTTACTTCTGATAAGGTCAAGGGACCAAGTCTGGATTGGCTGAATATCGTCAAAAGCAGCACTGCCAAGAGCAAGATATCTACCTGGTTCAAGCGCGAGATGCGCGACGATAACATTGTCCGCGGCCGCGAGACAATTGACCGCGAGATTAGGAAATCCGGATTCACACCTGCGCAGCTGGTAAAAAAGGAATTCTACAATAAGCTGTTAAAGCGATACTCTCTGCACAGCCTTGATGATCTCTATGCTATCGTGGGTTATGGCGGTCTGTCTGCCGCTCGCGTGGTACCACGCCTGCGCGATGACTATATTCTTTCACTCAGCGAGGATGAAAGAGCCAATTTGGGTTATCGTATTACGAAAAGCGGTCATGTTCAGTACGCGCCCAAGTCTATCGTTTCCTCCGATGAGTCGACTTGGACGAAACGTGATACAGAATCCAAACAACAAAAACGCAAAAAATTGGCCAAGCAGTCTCGGGGGGTGCAGGTCAGGGGAATAGATAACTGTCTAATTCGACTGTCCCGCTGCTGTAATCCCATCCCGGGTGACAAGATTATCGGTTATGTGACAAGAGGTGAAGGAGTCGCCGTACACCGGATGGATTGTCACAATATCGTGCATCTCCTTGCTTCATTTGAGCAGTCTCCGGAGGACGCCGAACGGGCTTCTCGTCTGATCGATGTCTTCTGGGTTGAAGATCTGCCGCAGGAGCTTAAATATCAAACTGTGTTGAGAGTAATAGCCAGGGATCGTCGCAATCTGTTAGCGGAGATTTCGAGTGCTGTGGCGGAAGAGACAATACCGATTCTTGAATTTAAAGTGCAGTCTGCCAAGGATATCAGCGCCAGTGTCAGGATGACGATAGAAACCACAGACCAGGCACAGGTTGAACGCTTGATCGCACGCTTAAAGATGATTCCCAGCGTTGTTGATGTCAGTCGTACCGGCAGTTAAACGCCTTCAAACAGAATACATCTTAAAGGTTGAATTTTATATTTTCTGCGTCGTTAAAGACACTTAAGGATAAGTTTAATATCGTTATCGGGATTTCTTCAAGCCGTACTCTGACTCAATTATGAGTTTGATAATGAAGAAATGCCCTGTATCTGCGTTTCAGGACAAAATCAGATTCAATCGATCTCCAAGACAGATATAATGATGATAGGACGTCTTCTTGTCTTTTCGAATAATAAGCGACGTAATTCGTGCTCTAATCGGCCTGATTTTAAGACGTGAACTAGAGGCTTGCCCTCTTTTTGGGCATCTTTAGCCAATTTGCTGATCAGATTGCGGCAGCCTTCAACGGTACTGGCAATCTCGCTGTCATAGATAAAGCCGCGGGCCATTATATCAGGCTGTCCTAATATCTCATTATTTTCGCTGTCGACAGCGATATAGGCCGATACGACCCCATCCTCTGCCAGCCGCAGACGGTCGCGCAACACCCATTTATCGACATCTCCCATTCCGGAGCCGTCAATAAGCACTCCTGCGCCTTCTGTAAAGCCGATGAAGCGCAGTTCTTTATGATCCAGCTCAATAATATCTCCATTTGCCAGAAGTTGGATTCTGTCCTTCGGGTGTCCCATTTCATTAACCATCTGAGCATGTTTATAGAGATGTCTGTACTCACCGTGCACGGGGATGAAATAGCGGGGACTTGTCAGTTGGTACATCAATTTAAGTTCTTCCCTGTAAGCGTGTCCCGAAACATGAACATCAGCCAGGGATTCATAGATTACTTCCGCTCCGCGCCGGTAAAGTTCATCGATCATACGATAGATAGGCTTCTCATTGCCGGGGATAGTGGATGAAGAAAGTATAATTGTGTCGCCTTCCATTATTTCTACATTTTTGTGCTCAGCAAAAGCCATCTTGCTTAAGGCTGCCATTGGTTCGCCTTGACTGCCGGTGGTTATAAGAACCAGTTGTTCCGGTTTGTAGTTATCTATAGAGTTTACCTCGATAATTGTGCCTTTATGACTCTTAATATAACCAAGGCTATTTGCTGCTTCATAAACATTCAGCATACTGCGGCCGAGCAGGCAGACTCTGCGATTTTCTGCCTCTGCTGCATCAATGATTTGCTGCAGACGATAAATATTGGAAGAAAAGGTGGCCACAAAAATCCTGCCCTTAGCTTTTGAAAACAGATTCTTAAAAGTTTCACCTACGGCTTTTTCGGACATTGTTGAGCCGCCAACTTCAATATTGGTGCTGTCTGAGAGCAGAGCCAGAACTCCTTTTTTGCCCAATTCAGCGAAGCGCTGCAGGTCGATGGGCTCGCCTGTCGGCGGCGTGTAGTCTATCTTAAAATCACCTGTGTGGATTACAACGCCTAAGGGTGTTGTGATTGCCAGAGCATTGGCATCAGCTATAGAGTGATTAACATGGATAAATTCAACTTGGAAACTGCCTGCCCCAACGCGCTGGCCGCTGCGCAAGAGCCTGAGGTCCGGGTTTTTTACTCTGGTGCCACGATCCTCCAATTTGCGCTCGATCAATTTTAGAGTCATGGCGTTGCCATAAACAGGAACATTAAATTCCTTTAATAGCCAGGGTAATGCGCCTAGATGATCTTCGTGGCCGTGCGTAACAAATATAGCCTTTAGTTTCTCTTTGTTTTCACGCAAATATGTGAAGTCAGGAATAATAATGTCTACTCCCGGCATATCTTCATCCGGGAAACCGATACCGCAATCTACGACAATCAGTTCGTCTTGAAATTGGTAGCAAGTCATATTCTTGCCAACCTCACGCATTCCTCCTAAAGGGATGATCCTTAAACCCGGACTTCTGGAGTCATTTATTTGGGCAGCTTTTTGTTTCCGCGACTGGGATATTGTTTTTTTACCGATTATTTTTGCATCCATATGGATTTTCATGATAACAGAAAAACTATATCATGACATGCAAATTGAGCATAAAAATAAAAAATTTATGTCGATGTAACACAGGAACAGAATTTGCAGCACTTTTTCCTCATGGACAATTGACAGGGATGATATTGAATCCGCGTTCTAAAAATGTAAGAATCATAGGGAAGAACTAAATCGAGGAGGCCCCGAGATGATAGTGTTAAAGAACGTCACAAAATCATATGACGGCAAAAGAAATGCTGTGGATAATTTGAGCCTGGAAATTAAGGCCGGAGAAATATTTGGTTTTTTGGGGCCCAATGGTGCAGGGAAAACGACTGCTTTAAAAATGATCACGGGAATACTGCAGCCCACTGCAGGTGAAATATTTGTGCGTGGTTATTCAATTCTCAGTCAGCCACTGGAAGCTAAGAAGCAATTTTCTTTTGTTTCCGATGATCCCAATGTTTTTTTGAGGTTCAAAGGCATAGAATATTTAAGATTTATGGCAGATATTTACGAAGTTGATCCTTCTTTGCGTGAAGACAGGGTCAGGACATTATCCGGCGAATTTGGCATGACGGATGTTCTGAATGACCCAATCAGCAGTTACTCTCACGGAATGCGCCAGAAGATCGTCATCATCGGCGCTTTGCTGCATGAACCGCCTGTATGGATTTTGGACGAGCCGATGACCGGGCTTGACCCTAAGGCAAGCTTTAATCTTAAGAATCGCATGCATGCGCATGCGGATGATAATCAGACAGTATTGTTTTCGACCCATGTTCTTGAAGTAGCCGAAAAAATATGTAACCGCGTCGGAATTATTGACAAAGGGCGCCTGATTTTTGTCGGTACCATCACAGAGATGGCGGAACATTTTAAAGAACATAAGAGTTTGGAAGAGATGTTCATAGAGCTGACAGAAGAAAAATCACCGGCGTTTGAGGAATGATTCATGAATAAGTGGTGGATATTGACAAAAGCTTTGGTCAAAGGATCAGATGCCTTTGGCGCGGGAGCAAGAAAAAATAAGAAGAGAAGCACACTCATCTCAAAGGGACTGGATAAAAGCAAAAGAATATTCTTTGCCTTCCTGGCAATTGCTTATGTTTCAGTCATTTTTGGGATTCAAGGCTGGACGCTGGCAGAACAATTGCTGTCTATGGGACTACAAGTTCAAAACCCGGAGATCGAGCCTGTTATGTTGGCTGCTCTGCGTGCAGGCATAGGGCAGCTGTATCTGCCAGGTTTTTTTATGCTGCTGGGAACAGGCTTTTTCTATGCCGCAGGTATCTTTTATTTTGCCAAAGATCTGGATACCTTGCTGGCCTTGCCGCTTAAGCCCGGTACAATTGTAGCCGCGAAAATTTCCAATCTTTATCTTTTCTCAATTATCATCCCTGCGGTATTGGCTCTGCCCGGAGTTGTTGTATTAGGCTTTAGATTGAGTATGCCGCCTTTGTATTATTTCTATGCGTTACTGCTCCTGCTCTTTGGCGCAATTATCCTCATGTGCTTTGATGCTGTCGTGATTTTATTGATGATGCGTGTGTCTGTCTTTACCAGAAGTAAAGACCGTTTTATGGTAATAACTCAGATATTGATGTTTGTCGGCATCTTTGCCTACGTTATTTCTAATATGGGAGCTGCCGATATTGTGGGTCAGTCCGGTGAAGTAACTCCATCAATTGTCAGATATATCGTTCCTTTGTCCGATAAGGCTATCGAGGCGATGGCCTTACCGAGTGACCCTGCTTCGCCGCTTAAGATTATTGGCCTAATTGCCCTTGCTTTGGTTTTTATGGCTTTGCTGATCACATTGTCTTCGAGGATATATCTGCGGGCGGCGCGCGAGAGCAGATCCGGAGGGCGGTATGTTCATAAGCCCATGACTGAGAAGGGATGGAGAAAGCTGCAAAAGACCGGCAGCAATTTTGCCGTTATGGTCACTAGAGAGGTAAAGTCTTTAATTCGTTCTCCGGTCTATGCTTTAAATATTTTGATTTTTCCTGCCATTATGGTGGTTATTTTGACAGGCTCGATGCTGTTTGCCTTTATCGGGCAGGGCGGTAATCTTGGCGGTGTCAGAGAGCAGTTTTCACAACTGTTTGCTCCGGAAGGTTTGGACAGCGTTCTGCCTTATGTGCTAATAGGTGTGTGTGTCGGCATATCATTCCTGTCCGGCACTAACTACAGCATGACAACAGCTATCTCCCGCGAGGGGAAAGAAGTGGCAAATCTAAAATCTTGGCCGCTTAAAACAAGTACAGTATTTGCCTCTAAACTGGTTATAGGTGAGCTCATATCACTTATTTCCTGGCTGCCGATAATGGTAATGATTTATATTCTGGTCCCTTTTAACGTCTATTTCCATCCGGTTGTGACGATAATGCTGTTGTTCTTGCCTGCCACAGTTAATGTAATGTCATTGTTGGTCGATCTTAGCAAACCTATTCTGAGCTGGAGCTCGGAGCAACATGTTGTCAAGCAGAATATGAACATTCTTAAGGCTATGCTCATTGCTGTCATCCAAGCAGGTATACTCATTGGCGCATCCCTTCTGGCGCGAAGGGTTGGAGCAGGAATCGCAGTCTCTTGTTTTATTTTTGCTGCAGGCAGCATACTGCTCTTCGCACTCTCTGCAATATTATTGGCTTCAACAGGCAAGCGGTATTATTTGGAACGGGTATACTAAAGCCGGTATGAAATCTGTTTCTTGGGGCGATGTCCGAGTGCAGCTAAGCGACGCCTGAGCAGGCTGCAGACATATTTTCTGTGAACACCGGGACTTGCCATGCCTTTGTAGGCATGGTAAAATGCATGGCGTGTCAAAAAGCTCCGGAGGTAAAAAATGGCAAATATTAAGTCATCTATTAAACGTGTAAATATCAATGAATCTAAAAGTATGGTGAACAAGCGCAAAAGAAGCGCGCTAAAGACCCAGATTAAAAAGACAGATCTGGCAATACAAGAAAATGCAGATAATGCCCAAGAAATTCTCAGAAAGACTCAGGCGGATATAGATCGGGCCGCCACTACAGGCCTTATCTCGAAAAATACCGCTGCCAGAAGAAAATCACGTTTGGCCAGACTTGCAAAACAAAGTCTTTAAGTATAATTAATCTCACTTGCGGGAATCCGATCCAAAGAGCTGATTAAAAATATCATAATTTTGTTTGCCTGTTTTTATTCGGATTTTGCTTGCTATGTGGTTGTGAATAATAAGAATAGGCCGCTTCGCATAGAAGCGGTTTTTTTGTGGTAAAATACCAATATTGTGACGTGTAAGGGTTTGGAGGAATCATGAGAAGAAGCAAAGCAGCTGTTTCCTTAGGTTTGGTATTGGGGATTGCACTCTCAGCCGTGGTATTTGTCTATGGCTATTCTCGATATGTACTCAGCTTACCCACCTATGTAGACACTGAAGAGACGATCCCCATCGAAGAAAATCTTGAGGATATTGAAGATTTAGAACCGGAAATGAGCGAAGGTATGGAAAAACCTGTGTTTTCAGATCCGGGAATCCGCAATATTTTGCTGATCGGCTCGGACAGACGCGATCAAAAATCACACGGGCGCTCAGACAGTATGATTCTGGTCTCGATCAATGAAAAAACCAGGAAGATACATCTGACTTCTTTTGGCCGCACTATTTGGGTTAGTATTCCTGATGACGCAGATCCCGCTTACGCGAAATATTGGTCGCCAAACTATACCCTGAATGCTGCTCACACTTGGGGCGGATCCAGATTATTGCTCAAAACAATTCAACGGAATTTCCGTATCGATGTCCAGGATTATGTCAAAGTGGACTTTGTCAGTTTTGTGAAGGTGATTGATCAAATCGGCGGTGTCGAGATTGAATTATCCAAGTCGGAGGCCAATCATCTCAGGGGGCAGGGTTTTTCTCTGAAAGCAGGCAATGAACTGCTGAACGGTGAAGAAGCTCTGGCATATTCGCGCATCAGAAAAATAGATAATGACTGGAATAGAATGGGCCGCCAACGCACTGTTATTGAGAGCTTAATCCATAAAATGCTCAATATGAGCTCAACGGCGATTTTGAAGATGCCTGAAAGAATCATGCCTCATCTGGAGACTAATATTTCTCAGGCGGAAGTTCAGAGTTATCTGCTTAAAGCTTTGGATTACCGCAAATATGAGATTGACCAGATGTATCTGCCGATTGAGACATACGAAGCGCTGGCTAAAACTTCAAGAGGTCAGGAAGTATATAAAATAGACTGGGTTAAAAATATTGATGCTTTGATGGAATTTATCGAAAGCTAATGAGACTGGAGAGATTATGTGATCATTCTGGGAATCGATCCAGGGTATGCTATTACGGGCTATGGGATAATTGTCAAAGATAAGGGCAATCTCAAAGCCATTGATTATGGAGTCATAACCACTCCCGCCAAAGCTTATTTCCCCTTGCGTCTGCGCGATATTCATGAAAGTCTTTCCCATCTGATTAATGAATTCAGACCGGATTGTGTCGCCGTCGAGGAGCTTTTCTTCAGCAGGAACACTACTACTGCGATTGGAACCGCACAAGCCAGAGGTGTGGCAGTGCTTGCAGCTGCCCAAGCCGGAAAGCCGGTTTATGAATATACGCCCTTGCAGGTCAAAGTTGCTGTTACCGGCTATGGCAGAGCAGAAAAATTGCAGATACAGGAAATGGTCAGAATGTTGTTAAAACTCAAGCAGCAACCGAAACCTGATGATGCTGCGGACGCTCTGGCAGTAGCAATTTGTCACGCGCATTCCGGCAACCGGCTGGATTCACTGGCGGTTGGCGGATACCAATAAAAAATGAATAAGGCGGTAGTATATGTATGCATATATTAGAGGGGAAATAGTATCCAAGACGTCGGAGAATATTATTGTTGAAATCGGCGGCATCGGATATGAAATCCAGATTCATCCCGGCATGGTTAATGCTCTGCCTGCGGTCGGCGAGACAGGTAAAATTCCTGTAGAGCTATATGTCCGAGAGGACCAGGTGTCTCTGTTCGGTTTCCCCGGCGAAAAGGAAAAAAATCTTTTTCGTCTGGTTCAGTCTGTCTCGGGAATTGGCCCCAAACTTGCCCTGACAATTACCGGCACAATCTCTCCTGAAGCATTTGCCCTGGCAGTCCTCAACGATGATTTAGATACGCTGACCACAATTCGAGGTATCGGCAAGAAGAGTGCTCAGCGCATGATTCTGGAACTCAAGGACAAACTACGCCATTTAGAACCGGATGTTGATGTAAATGAGGCGGATCTTTTTACTCCGGCAGCTGCAGAAAGTATAGAGATGCAGACCGTTTCAGCGCTTATGGTGCTAGGTTATCGCAGGGATGAAGCGAGAAAAGCGATCTTGGCCTGCGGACGTACAGAAACGGACAGCCTTGAAGATGTTATAATTAAAGCTCTTAAGACAATGCAAATATAGGGTCCGGGAGAGAAGAATATAGAAGGCTATTAAAATATAGCAATCCGGAGGGAAGACTTTGTACAATATTTTCAGCCAAATGGATGAAGAACAAGATGAAGAACGGATATTATCCCGCAAACACCTGACAGAAGATAGAGACGAATCGGGCACTCGTCCCAAGTCTCTGTCTGAATTCGCCGGGCAGTCCAGAATTAAGGATAATCTCAGAGTCTATATTGAAGCCGCTTTGGAGAGAGGTGACTCACTCGATCACGTTCTCTTATACGGTCCTCCCGGCTTGGGTAAGACCACTTTGGCAGGAATTATTGCTAATGAGCTGGGTGTCCAGATGCGCATTACTTCCGGACCTGCGATTGAGCGGCAAGGCGAACTGGCCGCTATACTGACCAATCTTGAAGAGCATGATGTTCTCTTTATTGATGAGATTCACCGTCTTAACCATACCGTAGAAGAGATTTTGTACCCGGCAATGGAAGATTACGCACTCGATATTATGATTGGCAAAGGGCCTGCGGCGCGTTCAATCCGACTGGATCTGCCCCCCTTTACCTTGATTGGCGCTACTACCAGAGCAGGTCTGTTGACTTCCCCCTTGCGGGATCGTTTTGGCATGATTCATCGTCTGGAACTTTATTCGGATGAGGAAATTGTCCAGATTTTACAGCGCAATGCCTCTATGCTTTCTATCGGTATAAATCAAGATGGATTGGAAATATTGTCCGGACGCTGCCGCGGCACGCCCAGGGTCGCGATTCGACTCTTGCGGCGCATGCGCGATTTTGCCCAAGTCAGAGGCAGCGGCGTTATTGACCGCGAAATCTGCAGTGTCGGTCTCGATGCCCTGGAGATTGACGAGAGAGGACTGGACTCAACGGACAGAAGGATCATGCTGGCAATGGCGGAGATATATAATGGCGGTCCGGTGGGTCTGGATACACTGGCAGCCACAACAGGTGAAGATCCCGGCACAATTGAGGATGTCTATGAACCCTATCTGCTCCAGATTGGCTTTATAGCCAAAACTCCTCGCGGCAGAATGCTCACAGATCAAGGCTTCTTCCATCTAGGGATGGAACCGGTTGTCAGAGCAGCGGGCAGCTCAGTTTTGGAGGCTCAGCTGGCCTTGCGCGATTTGGAACAAGACCAATCAGAGCAAAACGAATCTGAACAAGATTTCTTAGAGTAAAACTAATCAAATTTAGATAAATAATGACAAGGTCGATCTGACAAATAATGAACACTCATCAAGTTGAAAAAATTCTTCTGCACACTTGCTGCGGCCCCTGCGCGGAATATCCCGTTCAGGAACTTTTGGCTGCTGATTACGAGCCTTTACTCTATTATTTTAATCCCAATATCCAGCCTCAGGTTGAATGGCAGCGCCGCCTCGAATCTCTGCAGAAGTTAAGTGAGATAACAGATCTCGCGCTCGTCGCTGAAGGCCGCTCTGAGACCGAGCGCTGGCTGGAGATGAAAGATTCGCAGATTGACCGCTGCCGTTATTGTTACAGAACTCGCCTGGAGAAGGCAGCCCAATATGCCCGCAGCAACGGTTATCCAATCTTCACAACAACACTGCTGGTAAGTCCATATCAGCAGCACGATCTTATCGTCGAGATTGGCAGGGAATTGGCTGTGGAATACGGGCTTGAGTTCTTGGCCGCTGACTGGCGGCCAAGATATCGTCAGGGACAGCAAATGGCCAGAGATGATGGGCTGTACCGTCAACGCTACTGCGGCTGCATAATTTCGCTGGAAGAATCCTCCTACAAAGATAAGATCAAAAAGGAGCTGGATCAATTGACCCAATCTCTCCAATAGCTTCGGCAATATTTTGTTTCTTTATTGAAGGCGCTTAACGGGCAGTACACAGAACCATGACAGTTTTTGTGCTCCGATTTGCGACGGCGAGGGAGCAAGATGAACACTCAGAAATAATTATGACTGACGATGGCAGATACTGTCTAAGTTAATCAGCAGGTGTTTTTTTCAGTTTGGCGGGATCTAGAGGCTCGCTCAAAATCGTAGCGTAATCGTCATAGACAACATACCCCGGATGCGCACCTTTGGGTTTCTTAACATTGCGTACAGGGCAATAATCCACCTCAACTTTAGCCCTGCTGCCGGCTTTACGCGAGAACCAGGCTGCGATTCCGGCAGCTTCTTCAATTGTTCGCCCGGGAATATCATCTAGATCCTTTTTGACGATTACATGTGTACCGGGCGCATTCTTAACATGCAGCCAGAGATCGTCCTTTGCCGCTTTGCGCAAGGTGAGCTGATCGTTTTGAATATTATTGCGGCCAACGGTGATCAATAACCCGTCAGACGATAGATAACGGCGCGGCGGCAAGGGTTTTTCTCCCGGCTTAGACTGCGCTTTTCTCTTATTTGCTGCAGGCTTGGGTGGCTTATACTTGCGTTTGCCGGGTTTCCCCGGTTGATTGTTAATCAGAGCCAAAGAAGAGCCGGAGCGGTCTTTTCGCCGTTTGTTCCCGGATGGTATTCGGCCTTGAGCACTGTCTTGAGAGTCCTCGGCATCACGCAAAAATTCGCTGTTTTGGGACTGGCGTTTGCGGCGCAAATAATGCCGAAATTCACTGTTAAGCGCCTCCGTATCTTCAATTTCATTTGAGGTTTCCAGAGCTGTCTGCATGGACTGCAGCCAGGCGATGTCTCTTTCATCAGCGGCTAACAGGCGGGAGCCTATCTTGAACTTATTTTTTGCTTTGTTTGCCCGGCGGAAATAGCGTTCGGCGTTGGCCGGACCGGACAAATTTTTGCGCAGCGGGATCTCTATTTGCACTTGCTTTGGATCGTAATAGTCAGTAGCCTGCAGGCTGGCTGAGCCAGGCTGATACTGCCAGAGATTGGCTAAGATGAGCTCGCCGTAATGCTGCCATTTGCCCGCATCTTGGCCTTCCTGCATGTCCTTGCGATGAATATTGGCTTTGCGGACGGCCGCATCCAGTTCGTGACTGAGGAGACGCCGCAAATGCTGTTTTTTCTGCTCCAATCTGTTGCTGTCGATTTGACTGCGGCTATAGACAGTCATCGCTGCCACTAAAGAGTCAATCGATACCTTATGCAGATAGGAGGGAAGATCAAGGGCATAAAAGTCAAGAGGATACGGATCATCGGCATCGGCAAAATATAAAGTTGGCTGCCATTCTCTCTTCTTGATTTTTACCATCTCTGCTGCCAGAGCGTGAGACAGCAGATCCAGCCGGGAAGAATTGAGATCCTTTAACTGCAGTCTTGGATCCAGGCCGGAGCCTTGCACAATTTGGCCGGCAGGAAATGGTGAGAGCCCCATAATCAGTGCGACCAGAGCTTTTTCCAGATGCAAAGAAGATAATTCCTGAGGAAAGGTGTACGCGCCGGCATCATATTGCTCCAGCCAAGCCTCAGGAGTTAATTTGTCTTGAGAAGGCGGCAGCTGATAAGGGTGAGCGGGCAAAATCTCGCGAATCCGATTAATGCTGTGGTCGACATGGATAATCGAGTCATGGATAGTGCCGGCTTCATTCAACAAAACAATATTTGTTCTTCTGTTAATTAATTCTGCAATCAGACGCTTTTCGACATAATCTTGAAACTCATCCAGAACTTGAAAGCGCAGAATAAAAATGCGTTCATAGGGAGGTATTTCCACCGATATTAGACGGCCGCCTTGCAGATGCTTACGCAATAACATGCAAAATGACGGCGGAATTTGCGGGTTTGCAAGTTTCGGGTCACCCAGATAAATAGCGGGCAGGGAAGGATTGGCACTGATCGTAAGCTGTTCCTGTTTTCTGCCGTTATATAAAGTCAGGACAATGGTGTAGCGGTCCGGCTGCATTATCTTGTCAATGCGGGCTCCTGCCAGTCTTTTGTCCAACTCTTCACATAATGCTGTTGCTGTTATTCCGTCAAGTGCCATTTGCTCCGGTCCGTCCCCGAGATTTTGTTTTACTGACCTGCGCGAGACTTCTCTTCGCAGATCTTTGCCGCATAACTTCAGCCTTGCTGCCTAGCTTTATAGTCCGGCCTTACTGTTGTCTTTGCAGAAAGCTTTCCGAATTGCGCATCTTTCCGTATAATAGCATATGAAAGATAAGGAGAAATCGTTATGGCGAAAAATAGGCTGGAATATGATGGCTTTACGGTCTACGGCGAAAAAACATTGCTGCAGAAAATATGGTCTGTCGGTATCGGACGTATTTTCCTGCTTGCCCTGGCCTCAACTGTTATTATCCTGATTGATGTGCTTATTTCCTGGAACAATGCCAAAACTTTCCTGATTATTCTGGGTGTCGAGATTTTGATCGTTATCGCGGCAAGCTGGATATATTTCTTTTTTAATCTAAAAAATTAGTTCATAAAATTTGCTGTATTTTAAGTGGTGTTCTATGGCGCCGGCTTCAAATATAAAGGTCCGGCCTTTGCTGAGATTTGTTTTAACATGTAAAACGTTTGTTGGTGTAATATATTTGGGTGTATAGTACGCAGCACTTAAGGTGAGGAGGTCCAAATGTATACAGCAAATAAAGTGTTGGTAAAGCAATTTGAAGAGGAACACGAATTTTTCAAAACGCAGCTGAATCTGGGGAAAGAAATTCTCTGGCTGACAGAAGAAGAATGTATCAAGGCAGGTCCCAATATTGATGAAACGCTGGAATTGGTAAACCGAGCCATGATTTATCACGGCAGGAAGGAATACGAAATGCCTGCCAAAATCGGCATTCATCCTTTTGAGGATGTTTTCTACCATGCGATGCCCGCTTATGTTCCCAAGAATCTGTCCGCCGGTATGAAGTGGATTGCATGTTACCCCAGAAATCCGGATGAGTATAAACTGCCCCAGACAACCGGCTTGTTGATTATGAATGATATTATGACCGGCGTACCTGTCGCAGTGATGGACTGCACCTGGCTGACAGCGATGAGGACTCCCGCTGTCACTGTTTTGGCAGCTGCGAAACTTCACCCCGATGCTAAGACATTCGGCATGTTTGGCTGCGGCGTGCAGGGTACGGAACATGTCCGTTTCATCGTTAAAACCCTCCCTAAACTGGAGAAAATTTATATCTGGGACATTATTCCTGAGCGCATGGACGAACTGATCGAGGCAGTGAAGAAAGATGTTGAGATCCCTGTCATTAAGGCTTATCCGGAGGATGTCGCGCGCAACTCAGAAGTCTTGAGCTCCGCAACTCTTTGTGTGCGCGAGTCGATAAATTATGGCAAGGCAGAGTGGATCAGCAAGGGGCAGACGATATTGCCATGTGATCTCAGTACTTTCTGGGAGCCGTCACTTTTATTTCAGGCAGACAAATATATTGTCGACAGTATTGACGAGCACAGATTGTTTGAAGATATGGGCTATTTCCCTGATGGTCTGCCTGAGATCCACTGTGAGACAGGTGAGATGCTTGCCGGCCTCAAAGAAGGCCGTACCAATGCTGACGAACTGATTATCTGCAGCAATATCGGCATCTCCACCAATGACGTCTCGATGGGACATTTAATCCTGGAGAGAGCATTCGAGATGGGGCTTGGCCGCAAGCTGCCTTTGTGATTGTTGAAGACGCTCATAAATCAGTACAGTACTCATACTGACACCGGGGCTTGTTCTTAAATTTGCCGGCAGGAGCTAAAGTTTCCTCCTGCCGGCTTACAGAGCTCTCTTTTCAACGTGCCGTATTACCCCTTCTCTTTTGAGTCAAGAGAAGCTTTTCTATTCAGTCCTTTTCTCTTTTTTACGCATTCGGTCAGCAGATACTCAATTTGTCCGTTTATGGATCTAAACTCGTCATTTGCCCAGGAAGCAATTTCCCCATATAGCTCTGCGGAGATGCGCAGAGGAATTTGCTTTTTCTTATCACTCATCTCAATATAGGCTGCCGCTGTTTACAATTGGCTGAGCGTCCTTGTTTCCACACAGTACAACCAACAGATTAGACACCATTGCGGCCTTTCTCTCCTCGTCGAGATCAACAATGTTGTTCGCGCCTAGTTTGTCAAGAGCCATTTCAACCATCCCAACAGCGCCGTCCACAATCATCTTGCGCGCGTCAATAATTGCACTGGCCTGCTGTCTTTGAAGCATAGCTGCCGCTATTTCCGGTGCGTAAGCCAGATACGTTATCTTTGCCTCAATTATCTCAAGGCCTGCCTCCTCCACGCTGCTCTGGATCTCCTTGCGGATTCTCTCAGCCACAAGGGCGCTTGATCCCCTGAGGCTGCCCTCGTCAGGCTCACCGTCACCGGTTGTATCGATCCCCTGAGCCACATCATATGGATATATCCTGACAATATTGCGCAAAGCACTGTCACACTTCAAAGAGAGATACTCTTTGAAATTGTCCACGTTAAATACCGCTTTGGCAGTGTCAACAACTTTCCACATGACAGCTATCCCTATTTCAACGGGGTTGCCGAGCACGTCATTCACCTTTTGACGGCTGTTGTTCAGAGTCATTATTTTTAAAGAGATACTTTTGCTGACACCGGCAGAGACACTTTGACCGGTTGTTGAAATTACAAGCTTTGACGAGCTGCCTGCTCCGTCGTCAACATCTCCGCTCTGCCCCAGACGTGTTCGAGCTGCAGGGTTTACGGCGACAGAAAAGGGATTTACAAAATAGAAACCCGCCTCCCTGATTGTGCCGGTGTATCGGCCAAAGAGGGTAAGTACAAGAGCTTCCTGAGGTTTTATGACCTTTAAGCCGGGGATAAGAAATGTGGCCGCAACCATGAGCAGGATACCTGCAGTAAGAACGATTCCGCCCCACACACCCTGCCCCTTTTCAATCATTGTCCCGCCTGCAATGGTGAGTGCAAGAGAAATAAAAAACAGAAAGATTGTAAATATCAGCATCAACATGCCTGATCTTGGCTTTATGGCTTTTTCTTCCATAGAAATAACTCCTTATTATTAATATCATTATGATATCATTATGATATTAAGTATGTCAACAATAAAATCAGATAATTCCATAAAATTTGAAATCTACGGCTTAAAAATGGAGTTAACGGGCGTTGCAGTGTTCCGGTGCCGGATGTCATTCCAAGAGAGCCGGGTGAGAGGATATTTTCTCTCACCCGGTTTTTGTTTTTTGGTACTTAAGCGGATAGTTTTCAAGATCTGCGTGGAATCAAGAAAAGAAACCCGGCTTCCAATGCAAGAGGCCGGGTTGGCTTAAAGTATCTTTGATTGAATTTGTCTGTCAATCGGCAGCCAGATCATTTTCTGCTGAATCGGGCGTCACAGACAGTTTATTATCTGCCAAACTGAGCGTCGTTGTTGCCGCTGTCAGTTGTCCACATTTCCAGCATATTGATTGGGTCGTTGAAGTCAGCGATCCAGCCGTGGCGCGCCACGTCATAGTTGCCGGCTTTTCTCTCGGCCAGGGTTGTATCCCAGTCCATCTGACTAATAGACATCTCAATGCCAAGCTGAGCCAGATCATCAAGGATTATCTGAGCGATCTGGGCATGAGCTTCATTGGTATTTAAGAGATAATTTATATGCAGGGGATTTGAAGGCAGGAGCTTACCGTCGTCGCCAAATTCAAAACCGGCTTCCTCAAGTAATTCTCTGGCTTTGTCTAAATCCTGCTCCAGAGGATAATAGCCTGCGGAGTCAGCGTCAGGATAGGTATATGTGTCAGTATTGCGTTTGAACTCATTGCCTGTTCCATCCTGCATCATGGGCGGCAGGAAGGCGTTGGCGAGCGTCTGGCCGGTCTGGCCAACAACATCAACGATATACTGACGGTCAATAGCTCTCGTTATAGCCAATCTAACTTTGGCTGCCTGATCAGTCGTCATGCCGTCAAACATCTCAGACTTGACGTTAAAGATGACAAAATAGGTTCCCAGATTGTCTACAACTTTGAATTCAGGATTATCATCTTCAATCAGCTTTTTGATCTCAGCCGGCGGAACGGTGTCAATGAAATCAAGATCACCGGCGTTGTACATTTGGAATATGACAGGATCATCATCGTTGAGGACAAAATGTAGTTTTTCCAGTTTGACATCATCAGCGCGGTGGAAGTTGGGATTCTTCTCAAAGGTAATACTTTGGTTATGCACCCAACCGGTATTCATGAACGGGCCGTTGGAGACATAGTTGCCATCCTGCGTCCAGGCTGCCGGATCTTTGATATTGCCATCGGCATCTTTATAGCCGGGAGCGCTTTCGACAGTGTCCTTGTGAACAGGGAAATAGGTTGGGAAAGCGCACAGATCCAAGAAATAGGCTGTGATGGCCTTAAGCTTGATGGTCAAAGTCTTGCCATCTTCGGATGCGGTTACTGCCAGTTGAGCAACATCTTGCGTATCATCTTCCGGCCAGCCTTCAATGCAGTCGAGCATGTAACGATAATCGGCTCCAACTTCAGGATCGGCTGCGCGTTTCAGTGAATACTCAAAATCACGCGCGTCAAAGGGATCCCCATTGGACCATTTCAAGCCATCGCGCATTGTGAAGGTGTAGGTTAAACCATCTTCGGAAACGTCAATTTTCTCGGCGGTATCGGGCACCAGCTCCATATCTTCATTATAGGTGACCAGACCGGAGAAAGAGTTAACGGTCATAACTGCCCCATCAACAGAGCTGTTTAGTGCAGGGTCAATGTACTGAGGCTCACTTGAGATGCAAAGGTTTAAGTCCTTCTTATCACCATAAGTGGCTTTTTCAAAATACTTATAGGCGTATGGTGTGACATAGAAGCCTTCCAAACCAGCTTTAGCCATATAGTGATCGTTGTAATAGTAGATGGGTACGATAGCACCGGTCGACATTAGCATATCTTCCGCTTCATGCATGGCTGCCTGCCGCGCTTCCATATCCTTCGTTGTCTTGATGAAATTGATCAGTTCGTCATAGTCCTTCCAATCGTGCGGATCTTGGTGTTCAGATACCGGTTCACCCGGCTCATCGCCCGGCTCATCAGCAGGCTTACCTGTCTCTTCCGGCTCATCTGCGGGTTCTTCTGTTTTTTCCGCATCTGCCGGTGCGTCAGTCTTCTCGGGTGCCTCTTTCTTGTCGCCACAAGCAACTATTGAAAAAAGCATAGCGAAGACCAATAAGATTGTCAGTAATTTCTTCATTCTTTTCTCCTTTACATTTCCGCTGTTGCGGGGTAAGTTATTCCGGTTGACTGAACCGATCCGGCACGGTTGCCATATACTCTGGCTGTCGGCTTATTGTTCCGTTCCCACGTTTTGATCGTGTTCACAATATCTAACGGTTCCAGCAAGCGACAAAATGTTCATCGCCTCTATCTTCAAAGGGCGGCGCCTCCAGCGCGCACTGCTCAGTCGCATACGGGCAACGAGTGCGGAAAGCACAACCGCTCGGCACATGTAATGGGCTGGGCACATCCCCTTCAAGCACAATTCTCTGGCTATTTCTCGCGGTGATCGGATCAGGGATCGGTATAGCGGAAAACAGTGACTCCGTATAGGGATGAATAGGATTATTGTTTATCTCATTTGTTTTAGCAAGCTCAACTATTTTCCCCAAATACATTACAGCGATCCTATCGCTCATATAAGTGACGACAAGTATGTCATGCGCAATAAACAAATAGCTTAGTTTTAGCTGCTCCTGCAGGTCTTTGAACATATTCAATATCTGCGCCTGGATCGAGACATCAAGAGCAGACACGGACTCGTCGCAGACAATAAATTTTGGATTTATGGCCAGGGCTCTGGCAATCCCAATCCTTTGCCTCTGACCGCCGGAAAATTCATGGGCATAGCGGGTGGCGTGCTCCTTGTTTAATCCCACCAGGTGCATCAGCTCATACACTCTTTCTCTTTGCTCGTCTTTGGTTTTGTAGATGCGATGGATGGAAAGCGACTCCCCGATAATATCCTCGACGGTCATCCTGGGATTCAGCGAGGAATAGGGGTCTTGAAAAACCATCTGCATGTTCCGGCGCAACGCCCTGACGTTCTTATCCTTAATTCTGGCACCATCAAAATACACTTCACCTGCTGTTGGCTCATAAAGCCACATCAGCGCGCGCCCAACTGTTGTTTTGCCACAGCCTGACTCGCCTACAAGACCCAGAGTCTCTTGATGCTTGATGTAGAAAGAAACATCATCTACCGCCTTGAGCGGCAGGGTACTAAAAAAGCCGGTCTTAATATCGAAATATTTGCTAAGATTCCAAACCTCCAGAATATTATCCGGATTTGGTCTGGAGGGGTCTTGAATGCCGGCAGTATTCTTTGACGTGAGATCACTGTTTACCTGCTTTGTCATGCGCGATCACCACCTTCCTCAGCGGTATCTGCCGCCACAGGCTGTTCCTTCTTTAAAATCTCGTGCACATTAACCCAGCAAGCGGCAGACTGAGTATCACTCAGCCACAGTTCTTCCGGATTCTGCTCTAAACAGATCTTCATCGCGGCTTCACAGCGAGGCGCGAAAGCGCATCCCGCCGGCAAGTTTAACAGGTCAATAGGATTGCCCGCAATGGGAATTAACCTTGTTTCTGATTTCTGCGACTTAGGGATTGATTTTAGCAAATTCTTTGTATACTCATGCTTGGGTGAATAAAAGATATCGTCTGTAGTACCCCGTTCACACACAGAACCGGCATACATAACAATAATCTCATCACACATATCAGCAATAACGCCCAGGTCGTGTGTTATCATGATGACGCTCATGCCAAATTGCCGCTGCAAATCTTTGATCAATTCCAGTATCTGCGCTTGAATCGTAACGTCCAAGGCAGTAGTCGGTTCATCCGCGATTAAGATATCAGGTTCGCAGGCGAGAGCCATCGCAATCATAACTCTCTGACGCATTCCTCCCGACAGTTCATGCGGATATTGTTTAACCCGTCTTTGCGGATCATTTATACCGACAAGTCGGATCAGTTCAAGTGAACGTTCTCTGATAGCCTTTCCTTCACGTTTGGTGTGCAGTCGGATTGCCTCATCCATCTGGTTGCCGATAGTGTAGACCGGATTCAAGGAGGTCATGGGATCCTGAAAGATCATGCTGATATTTCTGCCCCGGTAATTTCTCATCTCTTTGTCTGACAGCTTGAGCAGATCCTTGCCCCCCAAATTAATCTCGCCGCCTGTTACGCGCCCGGGGAAAGTTAGAATGCGCATGATTGAATATGCGGTAACGCTCTTGCCGCTGCCGGATTCTCCTACTATGCCCAGAACCTTTCCCTTTTCCAGATTGAAAGAGACGTTGTTTACAGCTTTGACTTCCCCCGCGTCGGTAAAGAAGGAAGTGCTGAGATTCTTTACTTGTAATATCATTTCAGCCATAGTTATTTCCTCAACTTGGGATCAAAGGCATCCCGCAACCCGTCGCCCACCAGATTCAGAGCCAGTACAATCAACGAAATGATAACCGCCGGGAAAATCAGCTGGTAAGGATAAGCCTGCAGTCCCTGACGCGCATCGCTGGCCAGTGAACCCAGACTGGGCATGGGCACCGCCACCCCCAGCCCCAGAAAGCTCAAAAAACTCTCTGTGAAGATCGCTGCCGGTATCTGCAGCGCTGTGGAAATAATTATCACGCTAATGCAGTTGGGCAGAATATGTTTTTTAATAATCCTTGCATTGGAGGCGCCCATGGATTTGGCTGCCAGAACATATTCATTCTCCTTGATAGATAGGATTTGGCCTCTGATCAGGCGAGCCATGCTAACCCAATAGAGCAGTCCAAAAACAATAAACATGCTGATCATACCGGTGCCAATCTTGGCTAACATAGTGCCTTGAATCTGTTTTCCTATGGTTTCCTTGAGTACAAAAGATAGGAGAATGATCATCAGAGTGTCTGGCAGTGAATAAATAATGTCTACTATTCTCATCATAATCAGATCAACCTTACCGCCAAAAAAGCCTGAGATAGAGCCGTAGATCAACCCGATTACCAGTACGATCATACTGGCAAAGAATCCAACAATCAAAGATACTCTGGTACCGATAATTACTCTGATGAAATAGTCACGTCCCAGAGGATCTGTCCCCATAACATGGGGAAAAAGCTCACCACCGTTTTCGATGAATTCGGCCTCTTTTTCTGACCATTGATAAGGACGAAGGTTGGCAACTGTCTGATCTCTCTTGCCGTCTACGCGGATTGTCTCGCTATAACTATAGGGAATGAAATGCGGAAGGATTATAATAGCCAGAACTATGAGAACAACAGCTATAACACTGGCCATCGCCATCTTATTTTTGCGGAAATTCTTAAAGCCATCGCGCCAAAAAGTACTCGGAGGGCGCATAACCTCAAAACTTTGCTTCTCTTCATTTGACGCAAGGGTAAACTTAGACAGATCAACCTGCATGCTCAGAATATTTTTGGAAAACTCTTTCTTTTTCATATTCTCACTCATGGCAGCCCCCCCTAGTCAAATTTGATCCTGGGATCAACTATCTTATAAATAATATCGCTGATTAAGGTCATAACGACCATAAGTGAAGCAAGAAAAATTGTTGTCCCCATGATCATGGTGTAGTCGCGGTTCAGTATGCTCTGAACAAATTCCAGGCCCAGTCCAGGCATGGTAAACACCGTTTCCACCACCATGCTGCCGGTTAATGTGTATGCAACCATTGGGCCAAGATATGTAATGATAGGAAGTACGGAATTTCTTAGCGCATGCTTGATAACAACCAGAGTCGGACTGACTCCTTTTGCCCGCGCAGTTCTGACGTAGTCTTCTGCCATCACATCCAGCATACTCGATTTGGTGAGCCTTGTAATATATGCTGCCGGATATAGAGATAAGGAAAGCACCGCCAGGAAATAATTAGGTTTTAACTCGTTATAGACCGGGAACCAGCC
>DASRVY010000013.1:0-4512 GCA_035654855.1 Bacillota bacterium
AACTCTTCCATCTCACCTAATCTGTCAATTGCAATTTCCACGACTAGAACTTGAGCTTCAGGATCTGCACTAAGAATTGTATTTGAAATACCAATCTGATTATTTTGATTGGCATCTGATTGATCGGTAATGATTTGTGAAGCAAGCATCTGGTGAATCATGCGCCTGGTGGTAGTTTTTCCCACCGATCCGGTTACTCCGATAATACTTGTATCTAAAGTCTGACGATATCCTGCGGCTATTGCCATATAAGCCCGCAGAGTATCGTTAACCAGAAGTATATCCGGCATGTCGGTATCTGCAGAGAACGGCAGCAATTTTCTCGCCGCATCAGATTTTTCATCGATAATAAGCATGCCGGCACCCTTCTCAATAGCAGCGTCGATGAAATCATGTCCATCAAAATTATCACCGTGTAATGCGAGGAAGACTTCGCCTTTTTTTATCACACGTGTATCTGTCGATATACAGGGATAAAATTTTTCTGTGTTCTCGATAGATTTCTGACTGCGAAAAAGCTTGCCATCAGTCCATATTCTTAATTGGTTCGGTAAAAAACGCGTCCTCATTCCGCTGCCCCTCATACAATCTCACAACTCTTAACATAAGATATTACTCATCCGATATTATATCTATGTGCATTGTTACTCTTTCGGTTCTGGTTCCTCAAACCATACTTCAACAATTGACCCTTTAGCAACCTTGCCGACATCACTTATGTTATCTCCTGTCGCATCCGGAGCTCCAACTTCATCGTCTTCTTCGCTGCCAACCTTCTGCATCGTGGGAAGAGGATTCTGAGATATCACACCTCCAGATGCAGATGTGCCATTTATTCTTAGTACAATCCCTGACTCCTCGGCAAGCCAGATACAGCTATGATAATCTAAGCCGTTGAAATCAGGTACGTGCACCATCTCTTGTTCAGGCTGATCAGTCAGCCATATTGTCGATCCAACTGCTACTTTGTCACCGGCTGACAGCCTTAAGTAGCTCACCGGTTTATCATAGTGCATCTCAGAATTTGCGCGACGGGCAAATATATTCATCTCTGACAAAGCATAAGCTGCCTCACTAAATGTCAGGCCGGAAATATTGGGGAGAGAAATATTTTGTCCCAATTTCGCAGCGGCATCCTCATCATAACTGCGCTGATAACCTCTTATATCCAGCACCTTTCCCAACAAACGTTTAGTGTGCCTTGCCGTCACTTCGCTGCTGGAAAACTCTGTAATAGGTTTTTCTACAACTATCATGCAAAGAATGTCACTGGATTCATATGGACCAACAGCTATGAACGAATATGTGTTTTGACCGTCAACCTCGTCTGTAGATGTTCCGGTTTTTCCAATAATATCATACCCTTCACAAGAAAATTCCCATAAAAGTTTTTCATTAGCTGAGCCTTTAAGCAGCTCCCTCATACGCTCAGAAGTCTCTTGCGAAACGATCTGCACGGGTTCTGCCGGTATCAGTGGTTCTACTGTCCCGTCTGAATTTACGAATTCCTTGACAACCATGGGAGTTACTAAATAGCCGCCATTGACTAAAGCCGCATAAGCTCTTGCCATGTGCAGAGGTGTTATTGCAACAGATTCCCCAAAAGTAAGATTTGCATAATCCAGAATAGTTGGCTGTTTGTGAAAAATGGTATTACCTTCCGCAGGCAAATCTACTCCGGTTTTATCCCTAAAACCAAAAGTAGCTACATAGTCATAAAACAAATCCATGTCAATACGCTGACCTACCTGAACAAAGACCGGATTACAAGAATTAATAAATGCCTCTCTTAGCGTCTCAATCCCGTGACCGGTTTTATATACACAGGAAATCTCATGGGTCATAACATCTATAGGATCATCACTGAACTGGGTCTCTTCAGATACTACCCCCTCTTCAAAAGCAATAGCGGTAGTTATGGCTTTCATTGTTGAACCGGGTTCGAAAACATTTGAAACATTTGCATTGCGCCATACCTGCAAGCTCAGTTGATCCGTCATTTCATCCAAGTCGTTATTCCAATGCTGAGGGTCAATTCCCCCCGGCAGATCAAATGGACTTTGGCTTTTCATCGTAGGAATCTGACCCATTGCCAGAATACCGCCTGTATTGACATCCATCACTAAGCCGCTTACCCCGGAACTTAAACCGGCAACTCCGGCAATTTGTTCTAGTTCATCCTGCAATGCTTCCTGCATCTCGAGATTTAAATATAGATACATATCAGAGCCGTCAACAGGCTCCTGGTCAGTGGGAATAGAAAATGGCACTGTGCCGTGATTGCTGTAATTATCTCTTCGGGCATAACTATAACCCGGTTCCCCATTTAGCTTGGAATTGTAGTACGCTTCGAGCCCTAACACACCCTTAAGTTTATTGTCCTCGAAGCGCGTGAAACCGATCACCTGGCCGGCCAGATCGCCATTTGTATAGAGACGCTCTGTTTCCAAATCAAAAGCAAAACCACCTACCCTGTTGTCACTGAGCCATGATCTCAGTGTTTCAGCATCTTCTTCAGATGCTGACTTCACCAATTGAATATAGCTCTTGTCTTTTTCCGCAAGAGCTGCTGTGACTTCAGTCAGTGATAAATCTAGAGTTTGAGCTGCATAAGCAGCTATTTCTTCCTCGGAAACTTTGCCGGCCAAGGAGCGTACGTCCTTAGGAGTAATGCCAATGGTGTATTTTGTTGAAGAAGAGGCCAGCAAAACTCCATTGATGTCATATATATCGCCTCTCCTAGACGGACTCTCCTCCATAATGAATTGCTGATTTGCTCCAGCATAGACATATTTATCGGAATCATTAACTTGTATTTTGAATAAGTTTATGAGAATAACGATTGCAGTCGCTACTGACAATACAGTTATAATGCCAATTAATTTAGCACCGCCGGAAAGACGCTGCTTGCTGACCTTGCGGCTGTTTTTTATTTCGTCTTTGGCAGTACTTTGCGAAGAAGCAAACGGTTTAGAAACAGCATTATCCTGCATAGACTTAATGATGTCATTTTGTCTTGATGATTTATTGTTATGCATTGACAAATGCTCCTATGGCAATCCGCGTTGTTCAGTCACCCACTCTTCTATCGTATTGACTGCAAAACCGTATTCCATATTTTCTTGGGCAGCTTCACCCGCAAACACTATTTTGTCAACAGCACTAAAGTTTAGCTGAATTATCTGTTCAGAATTAGCTTTTTGCAGGCCAATTTCAGTAGAGGCATTCTCCTTTATTTCTTCCAGACTCATTTTATTTGATATTTCATTCCGGATTAATGAATTTTCTTTTTCCAATTCTTTAATTTGACGGGTAAGTCTTACATTTGAAAAATTTAATTCTACTATTTGAGCATACCGCCATACTGAAATTCCCAAGACAAGTGCCGCTAACAACACAACTAAAACCAGACTGAACATATGTCTTGCCCTGGCGCGAGTGCTCTGTTTATACGCAACGTAAACATTATTAGAATATTGCAGTCTCCGGCGCTTTTCCTCTTTTTCTCGCCTAAGAGTCTCATAATCCGGATACGGAAAAGGCTCAGTTAATGGACTTGGATAATGCTGCGGAGAAGGCTCTGCTTTAAGAGCCAAATTGCCGTGTTCATATTTTCTCATACATTTCTCCTCTCAAATATCCTTAGACGAGCACTTCGCGACCGAACATTAATTTCTTTTTCAAATTCACTTGCTGTATCTTTTTTGCTTTTTATTGTTTTCCCGATCGAATCCCTGTTACAGGCGCAAATTGGCAGGTCAGGCGGACATATGCAAGGATTTTCCCATTCATTAAAACGTTTTTTAACCATTCGATCTTCTAAAGAATGAAAAGTGATAATCACAATCCTGCTTTTATTGGCCATAATTTGCGGCAAGAGATTAAGCAATTCCTCTAACTCCCCAAGTTCATTATTTACCGCTATTCTGATTGCCTGGAAGCTTCTTCTGGCGGGGTGTTGTCGCTCCCTCCTGGATGAAGCAGGCATATTTCTTATAACGATGTCGGCCAATTGTCCTGTTGTCTGAATCTCACGTTCATCTCTTGCAGATATAATCGCTTTGGAGATACGATCGGCGTACCTCTCTTCACCGTACTCGCGCAGGACTCTGCTCAGCTCCTCCTGTGAGACTCCTTTCAGCCATCTCAAAGCTGTTAAGTCAGATTCGGCATCCATTCTCATATCCAGAGGACCATCGAGATGGTAAGAAAAGCCTCGCTCTGATTTATCTAACTGCGCTGAAGATACTCCCAAATCTACCAGCACCCCGTCAACCGTTTGTATCTCCCTCTCCTGCAGCAAATCTTTCAAAGATGAGAAATTTGCGTGCACGACCTCCCAAGTGGCGGGTGAGGAGAGCCTTTCTAGTTTCACTCTTGCAGCGGCAACAGCTTCCTGGTCGCGGTCCAGTGCGATTAAACGTCCTTTTTGGGTCAAATTTTGAAGTATTAGTGCACTGTGACCACCGCCGCCTGCGGTACAATCGATGTAAATCCCTTCAGGATCGATTT
>DASRVY010000014.1:0-7509 GCA_035654855.1 Bacillota bacterium
TAAAGAGAGGCGAGTTGGATAAGTATGGCTTTTATTAAGACCCCGGTACGAGGTATGCCTGAGCAAACACCTTTAGAGACAGAACTGCGCAATTATGTGCTTAATCAGATCCGCAAAGTGTATCACTCTTATGGCTTTTTGCAGATTGAAACGCCTGCCATTGAGCATATTGAGAATCTGACCGGCGATCAGGGCGGTGAAAACGAGAAGCTGATGTTTCGCCTGCTTAAGAGAGGCGAGAGTCTGGAACGAGCACTGAAAGAAAAGGACGGTGAACTTAGCGCTGAAGGCCTGCGTTTTGATCTGACAGTACCCCTTACCCGCTTTTATGCCAATAATATGAGCGATCTGCCAATCCCTTTCAAGGTAATGCAGATGGGGCCTGTCTGGCGCGCTGACCGTCCGCAGCGCGGTCGTTTCCGTCAATTTATGCAATGCGATATTGACATTCTGGGAGAGCCATCAAAGCTGGCGGAAATCGAGCTTATTTCGGCTACGGTTGAAGCTTTATCCAGCCTCGGCTTTGAAGATCTCGTTGTCAAAGTAAATGACCGCCGCATTCTCAGGGCAATGGCTCTTTATGCAGGCTTCCCGGCAGACAAACTGACAGATGTTTACATCCTGCTGGATAAAATGGACAAGATAGGTTTTACGGGCCTTAGAGATGAGCTCATAGCTGAAGACTATTCGCTTGAAGCTATCGACAAGTATCTGGGCTTATTTCGCGAACTCCCCGAATCTACGTTAAGCCGTGCTTATTTTGAGAACAATCCGGAAATACTGTCTGATATAGAAGTTTTTGAGAATCTGGATCAGATATTGTCTGCCACGCGCGCTCTTACGGGTCCGGAGGTCAACATCATCTTCGATCCGACTCTAGTGCGCGGAATGAGCTATTATACCGGAACAATTTTTGAAGTATCACTTCCGGGGATGGCCGGGTCAGTCGCAGGCGGCGGGCGTTACGATGAAATGATCGAAAAATATGTGAACCAGCCCGTCCCCGCTTGTGGCTTTTCTATCGGTTTCGAACGCATTATCGTCCTGCTGGAAGAACAAGGTCTAATCCCGGGTTTTACTGACCCGCGCACTGCCTATCTGCTTGACAAAGATATCGGAGTTGACCGGATCGTAGAGTTTATGCAGGAAGCGGCAAAGCGCAGAGTAAATGGCGAGACAATTTTCATGACTGTGCGGCGCAGAAATGTCAGACGCCAGATTGAAGAACTGGAAGAGCTGGGGTATACACAGTTCGAGGAAATCTCTCCCTGAGCAATCTTTCCGGTGATTTCTCAGATTCATATTGTTTAAGGAGTGCTATAATTACAAAAACACCGAGGAGCTAAATATGGAGTATAATTTACCCAAGAATGTCATCATTTTTGATCACCCCCTGATACAACATAAAGTCGGCATACTGAGGGACAAGACGACTTCAACCAAAGTATTTCGCGAACTTGTCTCCGAAATTTCCATGTTAATGGGATTTGAGGCAACTCGAGATCTGGCCGTTGAGGATGCTGAAGTAGAGACACCGATCGCTCGTGCAAAAATCAAACAGCTCACAGGCACTAAACTGGCCCTGGTCCCAATCTTGCGAGCCGGTCTGGGCATGGTCGACGGAATGTTAGCTATAGTTCCCAATGCCCGAGTTGGCCATATTGGACTGTTCCGTGACCATGACACCTTACAGCCGATCGATTATTACTGCAAATTGCCGGATGATATCGATCAAAGAGATGTCTTTCTTCTTGATCCCATGGTTGCGACCGGCGGATCGGTTATTTCAGCGATCGACTCTTTGCGAAAACACGGCGCCAGAGAGATTAAGCTGCTCTGTATAATTGCCGCACGCGAAGGCATCATGAAAATTTCTGAAGCCTATCCCGATGTCAAAATCTATTGTGCGGCTTTTGATGAAGAATTAAACGAAAATGCCTATATCGTCCCCGGACTGGGCGATGCAGGCGACAGAATCTTCGGAACTAAATAAACTGAACTGCTTTAATATTCCCCGTCTCTCTCAAGCCTAATTGGGCTCCAATAGAGCGAATATTAAAGTCAATGTCCAAAATCGCTGAGGATGCGTTTATGACACTGCCAATCTTGCAACGCGAAAATGTTGTTGTGTTAATTATCGATTTACAAGAACGAATGATGCCGCCCATGCCCAATAAGGAGCGAGTATTAAAAAATGCAAACGTTTTAATTGAAGGCGCTAAGGCATATGATTTGCCGCTTTTTTATAGTGAACAATACCCGCGTGGTCTGGGACCGACGGTCAGTTCATTAGCTGACCGGCTGGAATCTGCGTCAGCTTTCTGTCTGGAGAAGACCTGTTTCACTGCCGCTTTGCCTCCGCTGCTCGACAAAATTAGAGATACCGGAAGAAAGCAGATTATTATTTCCGGTGTGGAGTCTCACATATGCGTATTCCAATCCGTTAGAGATTTGCTCAAAGAAGGTTTTGAAGTTTTTGTGCCTTGGGATGCCGTCGACTCCAGAGACGAAAAAAACAGGGACATCGCCTTAGAGCAATTTTGTCTGATGGGAGCGCACGTTACTTCTACTGAGACCTTGCTATTTGAATTGATCTACAACTCCGCCGATGACAACTTTAAACGGCTGCAGGCACTTATTAAATAATTCTTCGCCACAGCAGGAATAATCAGCGCGCGCTGTTGTATTTGCTGCCGGCGCGCATTTTTATGCCTTTAATCTTCATCAATTCGGAAACAGTGACAAGCTTAAACCCACGGCGATGCAATTCAGGCAAAGCATCAATAAAGCCATCTACCGAAGTTTTATGCAGATCATGAAGCAGATAAATATCTCCGTCTTTTGCTTGCTTTAAGACTTTGTTTTTAACATAGCTGCGATCGCGATATTTCCAATCTTGAGGATCTTTGCTCCAGATAATCACCGGTCGGCCGGCGGCTTTTAATACTGCGGAATTATATGAGCCTCCGGGCGGCCGCAGGAGGGTCGGCTTCTTGCCCGTTCTTTTTATCACAGCATTATCCGTCCGGTCCAATTCTTTCTTCAACTGAGAAGCGGACAATTTCGTCAAATTGGGATGACTGTAGCTGTGATTTCCAATCTCATGGCCTTCTTTAGCCGCGCGTGTTACCAATTTGCCATTGCTGCCATCTACCATCTGGCCCACTACAAAGAACGTCACCTTGTCTTTATTTTTAGCCAGGGCATCCAGAAGTTTTGCTGTCGACGCAGACGGCCCATCATCAAAGGTGAAAGCAATATATTTGGTGCCGCCTTCCGCTTTTGCCGTCGGCGCTGACGTAGTTTCTGCCGGCGCAGTTGACGTGGTATCTGCCGTCTGACTAGACGCGGTCTCTGACTCAGAATCAGTACCTGTGCCTTCTTGCTCTGTCTGGGTGTTATCCGTTCCGGATTCAGTTGCCGGTGTAACCGTTGAATCGGTCGGTGGTCCTGTTGTGGTTTTAGTTGAAGTTTGGGCGGACAGTTTAACTGTGTCCCCGGCAGGTTTTTGTGAAGGCGCAGTCGGAGGTTTTGTAGGCATGGTAAAAGTAGCTATTTCATTTGACGGCTTCACAAATGGTTTAACTTCCGCGCCGGAGTTTGGTTTTGATCCGGTCTCTGCATCTTGACTTTGCTTTGCTGACAGCTGAGTTTCTTGTGTTCCCGGTTTTTCCTCGGCTGCGTTGTCTTCTGCCGTAAGCGAAGATACAGAAGCATCTTGCTTAGTTGTTTCTTTTGCACTCGCATCGGATTGAGTCGCGGGAATTTCAGCAAGCCGATACCGGATTGAACCGCCGGCCCAAAGAATCAGGAAAGCAAATGTTATCGTAAGAACGACGAAGACGATTTTTCCGGACCCCTTTTTTCTGACCATTGGAGAACCTCAACATTCAAAAATTTATCTATTTTTTACATAATAATGAAACCAAATCAATTATACAATACATGACAATATCAGTTATTGTACGACAATTCCGGCATACGCCAAATCTCAATTGTCTCAATTTAAAAATGAGTTATATAATCGAAACCATAAGGGATATAAAAGGCTATAATAGAGACAATATTTATTACTCATACAGCTGAAAGGCTGGATAAGTGGTAATATTGTCTTTGTTATCGACTTGCCTGGTTTCGAAGAGAGTGACTTTGCTTCGATCCCAAGTGAAAACACTTTGCTTGAGTTTAATCAAGATGCTGCAAAAGGGGGAAATTATGGAAGAATTAATCATTGTGGACATCAAAGCAAGAGAAATCATTGACTCTCGGGGCAATCCAACTGTTGAAGCAGAGATCTATGCTGATGACGGATCCATGGGACGAGCCGCAGTACCTTCCGGAGCTTCTACCGGTGCTTTTGAAGCAGTTGAGCTTAGGGACGACGACAAATCGCGCTTCTTAGGCAAAGGTGTCCTAAAGGCAGTTGAGAATATTGACGAAATTATCACTCCCAGCCTGCTTGGCTATAATGTATTTGCCCAAGAACAGATAGATTATCTGCTGCGGGAACTGGACGGCACAGACAATAAAGCCAAGTTAGGCGCCAATGCTATTCTGGCAGTATCTATCGCCGCCGCTAAATGTGCCGCAGCTTCTCTGGGCATGCCCTTATGGCGTTATTTGGGAGGAATTAGGGCCAACACTCTGCCTGTGCCGATGATGAATATCATCAACGGCGGACAGCATGCGGATAACAGTGTCAATTTGCAGGAATTCATGATCATGCCGGTTGGTGCTGACTCTTTCCGAGAGGGTTTGCGTTGGTGTACGGAGGTTTTTCATACACTCAGAGGAGTATTGAAAAGAGATGGCTATAGCACTTCTGTCGGCGATGAAGGCGGTTTTGCTCCCGATCTGAAGAGTGACGAAGACGCACTTAAGTACTTAGTCAAAGGCATTGAGGAAGCAGGTTTTGAGCCGGGCAGCGATTTTTTCATAGCTATGGATCCCGCTGCTACCGAACTCTACGAAGAAGCCAGAAAGATTGATAAAGAAGGTTATCTTTTCTGGAAGACCGGTGAATTTAAGACCAGCGGGGAGATGGTAGATTACTGGTCTTATCTCGCAGGAGAATATCCAATTATCTCGCTGGAGGACGGACTGGCTGAAGAAGACTGGGAAGGTTGGCAGCTGCTCAAGGAAAAACTGGGATCTCACATGCAGCTTGTCGGCGATGACCTATTTGTCACCAATACTGACCGCCTGTCAAGGGGAATCGCACTTGACGCAGCCAATTCTATCCTGATCAAGCTAAATCAGATCGGAACTCTGACAGAGACTTTAGACGCTATCCAGATGGCGCAAATTAACAACTGGACAGCTGTTATCTCCCACCGTTCCGGCGAAACAGAAGATGTCACCATTGCCGATATCGCGGTAGCCGTAAACGCCGGCCAGATTAAAACCGGCGCCCCCTCCCGCACAGACAGGGTCGCCAAATACAATCAGCTGCTGCGCATTGAAGAAGAGCTGGGATCTAACGCAGTCTATGCCGGCAGCAACGCTTTCACCTTTTAAGGTACCGCGCTGACAAGAACTGTGTTAAAGACATCAATCCAGAAGTTCAGATGTCTGATGCAGCCGGCACAAACAACAAATAAACCCTGAAACCACAACGGTATCAGGGTTTTTGTCACTGAGATCAGCACAAGAATAAATGTCTATCGCCGAGGATATTTTTTAAGAATATCTTCTTTGGAGACATCGGTCTTTGTCCAATCGTATCTCTCCATATGGTGTGAGTAATATTTGTCGTAGGCTCCCTGATCGAGCACAATATCCAGATTGCCGATCCAAGAGACGATATTGTTTTCGGTAAACTTTTGCTTGAATTTGTATAGTCCGTCATCGATATCAGTGGAAAATATTCCTCCCATATCATAATAATCATAGCCTTTTTCAACAGCGTGCTTAATATTTTCAAACTGCAGCTGCGCACTCTGGTTTTGTTTGACATAAATTGGATCTGCCCCATAGAGATAGGTAAGAGTTTTGTTAAAGCCGATCAGCAAAACTGCCGCGATCAGCTCACCTTCATAGCGGGCGAAATGCAGTCGGGATGTTTCGCCATACGCATCATAAACACGTTTAAAATAATCTAGTGGCCGATGTCCGATAGACTGCCTTTCCGACATCTCGACCATAAACTTATAGAACAGCTCCAGATCAGATCTCTCACCGACATAAGGCTCAACTCCGCGGCGGTAAGAAGTGCGAATTTCATAGCGTGTCCCTTTGGTTAAATCCATCAGGATTTCATCGGCGCTGCGTCCCTTAAGTTCAAGAATCAGACTCATCAAAGGCTGACTGGTCAAGGCCGGGTTCTTCAGGAAATCCAGATCTTCTTTTGCATATTGACTGACAAGCTCCTCGTCATGTTTAACCTCCGGATCTACGCGGAGCAAGAAGCCATTATGTTCTAAGGCATATTCCCTGACTTCTTCAATTAAAGCTTTGACTGTATTCAGATCATAAAGATCGCAGACCGGGCCGCGGGAAGCATAAAAGAAGTCTTTGCCTGCGACGCTGTCCGTCACGGACAGCACTGACATCGCAGCGCGAATCTCCCCCTCCTCTCTTATATAGAAATAGTGTCTCTTCCAGTTATTTTTTACTTCAGACCATTGCCTGCTCTGATAAAAATTGCCAAACTCTGATTGAGCTATAAAATCATCATATTCTTGCGTAAGTGCTTTGTCATTGACATCGAGTAACATGGGACCTCCTGACCGCTGCGGTTGTTTTGCCCGCAGCTTGCCTATTTCATACGCAGCCGGACTGCTTGGAGCACAGCTTAATTATTTTTCGTATTCTTTTGTCATCTTCTTTAAGTATTCCTTCAGACGCAGATTGCGCCGCAGATTGCTGTCTTTGTCGTAAAGGATCGAGTTGCCGGTATTGGCCAGCCTTTCTTCCTGCAAAAAAAGCTCTTTCAGCTCAGGCAGGAGCAAGCCCTCACTGGCCTCCTTGCTGATAACAACCCAGTTAAAGGCTTTATCCGCTTTTTGGGTACTGGGACAACCATAGATCAAATCAGAAACTGCGATCTCGAGCAGATTAATTCCATTCAAGCGCGCGCAATAGGAGCTGCGTCCAAGACGAAAATTCAGCTCAAAAACATAAGCTTCGCCGGTTTTGGCGTCAATTTTCAGATCGAAATTGAAAAAGCCATAGTAGTCAAGTCCTTGGATTATTTTTACAGCCAGCCGGTTCAAATCCTCTCTGTAACTGTCGCAGAGCACGAGATAATTGCCAACCCACATTGATCTCTTATCCATCAGGAGAGCTCGCGCCTGACTGATGCTGATCTGTCCGTCACCGGCCCTGTAGCCGTTGATAGTATATTCGGTCCCATCCCCGCCGTTGACAAAGGGCTGCACCAGCATGTCGCCATCAAAATCAGAAGCGTAAATCTTTTCTAAATAACTGAGCGCTTCTTCCCGGCTTTGCAGATGATAACCTTTCTTTTTTTCCTCTATCGCAAAAGTATTGAAATAGTTGAAATCATCA
>DASRVY010000015.1:0-21288 GCA_035654855.1 Bacillota bacterium
CGATATCCAGACCAAGATAATAAGGCATGAAACTCACCTTCCTTTAGTTCATTCTCAGGTTAAACAGTGGGAAACACAAGAGGGAGAACATATACAGCAACGGAAATTAATACCACAAAGAGTGAGAAAATCACGTCAAGATAAGAGAATTTCATGGTCTTAAGCCTGGTTCTGCCCTTCCCTCCACGGTAACATCTGGATTCCATAGCAGTAGCCAAATCGTCAGCTCTCCTGAATGCGGAGACAAAAAGCGGTACCAGAATGCTGACAAATCCTCTGGCTCGTCTTATCGGGCTTCCCGTATCATAGTCAGCCCCGCGCGAAGACTGAGCTTTCATAATCTTTTGCATTTCGTCCAGCAAAGTAGGCACAAATCTTAAGGCAATAGACATCATCATGGCGATTTCATGAACGGGGAAACGCAATATTTTAAGAGGACTGAGCAGCCTTTCTATAGCATCGGCAATTAAAGTTGGGGTGGTTGTCAATGTAATTAAAATTGAAGTTGCCAGTACCAACATAATGAGGCGAAATGTGATTATAAAGGCATTAATGACTCCATCTAGTCTGATTGTGATAAAGCTGTAGGAAAATATAATCTCACCGGAACCGGAAAATAGATTGAATAGAAATGCGAAAGCTAAAAGAATTAACACAGGGCGAACAGTTCTAATAATTAACTTAAATTTCAGTTTTGACAGCCAAATTAAAACCAGCACAAAAATACCGATAACAGCCAGTGATGTAAGCGAAAAGCTGGAAAGAATCAACACCATCAGCACAATAGCTGCAATCAGCTTTGTCCGGGGATCGAGCTTGTGCAGCGGAGAACTGCCGGGAACATACTGGCCGAGTACTATCTGTTGTGCCATGTCCGCCTCCGGGTGCCGTATTCATTTATAAGCGCCTTCACCGCATCATCAGGAGTGAATATATCCGAAGCAATGTTAGGGTGCCAACACTGCATTGTTTCCATAAAAACCTTGGTATGTGGCATATCTAAGCCTGCTAAACGTATGCCCTCTTTATCGCCAAACACCTCTGCCGGCGTCCCAAGCATAAATTTTTTACCATCTTTAAGAATCAAAATCCTGTCAGCGATGCCGGCCAGCTGATCCATGTCGTGAGTTATAAGAATGATCGTTTGCCCTCTTTCCTGAAGTCGCAAAATATAGCTCAAGAGCTCGTCACGTCCTGCAGGGTCAAGACCGGCGGTCGGTTCGTCTAATACCAGTATATCAGGATTCATCGCCAGGATCCCGGCTGTAGCGACTCTGCGCATCTGCCCGCCTGATAGATCAAAGGGGGAACGTTCCAACAATTTAGGATCCAGGCCGGTTAGCTCTGCGGCCTCCTTTACACGTTGTTCTACCACATCCGGAGCTAGCCCCATTTGCTTAGGACCGAAGGCAATATCCGCGCCAACGGTTTCCTCAAAAATCTGCTGTTCCGGATATTGAAATAAAAGGCCCAGATGTTCTCTTACCTTACGTATATTTTTCTTCTCATGCACATCCAGCCCCATGACACTGACCACCCCGGGCTCCGGCCGGATAAGGCCATTTAGATGCTGTACAAAAGTAGATTTGCCCGAGCCGCTGTGTCCGGCCAGTCCCAACAGCTCGCCTTCATAAATATCAATGCTCAGATCGCTCAGTGCCTTGACACTTTGCTCCAGATCCGGGTTATAGGTATAAGAGAGTCCCTTTACTTCTACAAGCACTTTTTGTTTTGAAGCTATATTGCATGATCTTTGGTCAGTTCCGTTTATTGAAGGCGAATGTCTTGGCGCCTCAGTTGCTCCGGCCTTTGCGTCTTTGAGTGAAGACGAATTTTGAGATGCAAAATAAATGTCATCCGAAGAAGCATAAAAAGCATTTAAACGATTATGAACCGCTTGAGCCGCTCCGGAGCAAGAAAAGGCTTCATTTTTTGTCAGAGGCATAGATGTATAATCTGCAATCTGTTGGGCGATTTCAATATGCACAGGCACGTCCAGACCCATTTGTCTGAGCTTATCTGACTGCTCAAAAACATCAGCAGGAGTGCCATGTAAGGCAATTATGCTGTTATAAACTACATAGATATAATCAGCGAGCAAAGCTTCTTCCATATTATGAGTGATATTAACCACAGTTAAGCTTTTCTCCTCGCTAAGCTGCATGACCAGCCCCATAAAGTCAGCCCGTGTTGCCGGGTCCAGCATAGCTGTAGCTTCATCCAAAATCAGGCAAATCGGTTCCATGGCGAGAATTCCGGCGATAGCAAGTTTTTGCTTTTGTCCGCCGGATAAAGTATGAGGAGGTCTCAAGGCCAAATCTAGCAGGCCTACCTTTTCCAGAGAGGTGTCAACCCTTTGACGCAGTTCCGGCAAGGGCACACCAAGATTTTCCGGACCGAATGCGACATCTTCTTCAAGAGTAGTGCCAATAATCTGATTATCCGGATTTTGTAAGACCAAACCGGAACGACGTCTGATTTCCCAAATTGATTTTTCATCAGACGGTTCACAGCCAAAGAAAATCACCTTTCCTTTTTGCGGCAACAGAAGTGCATTAATAATGTGTGCCAACGTTGACTTGCCCGATCCATTATGCCCTAAAACAGCTATGTGCTGACCAGCATTAATATCCAAATTGATATCCGCCAAGGCCAAAGTCTCCTGTGGCAAGCCAATGTCATAGGTATAGCTGACACCGCGAAGTGAAATACCCTCGTTGTTTAGCGCAGTCATGCCTTCAGAAAAAGTTTTCACTTAAACAATTTACTCCTAATAAGCATTTTGAGATCTATCCCAAAAAACAAACTCCAGCAAAAGTATGGCTGAATTCAGAGAAAGTTTCCAGTATAAATAAAAATTGCAATCAAAGAAATACTTCTTTTATTTAACAAAGGACTGATAGCAAGTGCCGCTCAGTCCTTCGTAATTACAAACTATTTACCGCTCAACGGGCGGTCCTTAGCAACTTAAACTGACAATTAAACTAACTCTAGCAAAACCATTTCAGCAGCATCTCCACGGCGCGCGCCGAGAGGAACTATACGTGTATAGCCGCCGCTGCGGCCAACATATCTGTCAGCTACATCACTGAAAAGATAATTGACAGTATTTACTCTCTTGCCTTCATCAGTATATTGCTCATTCATCATAGAAATCATTTTACGTCTAGCCGCTAAACGGGACGGGTTATCGACAGAGACAGTGACCTTTTTGGCTTCACGCTGGACAACATCGTAGACATTCCCATGTTTTGAAGTTGCAGTTTTGAGAATTTTTCTTCCCTTGTCATCCAGTTTTCCGGAAGAAACCACAATTTCTTTCGTGGTATAATTATTCATCTCACGCACTGCAAGAGTAATTAATTTTTCAGCAATTTTCTGTACTTCTTTGGCCCTCGTCTTGGTAGTCTTAATCGATCCATTCACGATGAGACTGGTTACCTGCCCCTTAAGCATAGACATGCGGGCGCTGGTTGGACGGCCAAGTTTTCTATATCCGGACATTTAAACAAATCCTCCTATTATAACACTTGCTACTCATCACTATCAGAATCGGTCTCTGCAAGTGTCAGATCCATTTCTGCAAGTTTCAGTACAATTTCTTCCAAAGACTTTTTGCCCAGGTTTCTAACTTTCATCATGTCGGCTTCAGTCTTAGAGATCAGATCGCCCACAGAATTTATACTTGCTCTTTTCAGACAATTATACGTACGGACCGAAAAATCGAGATCCTCGATCAGTGTCTCGTAAATGAAATTATCATTAGGGCTATCTTCAATTTCAATTTCTTCATTTTCCAGTTCTTCAGTTTTGGTGAGATTGGAAAACATGTTTAAATGTTCAACTAAGATTGCAGATGCAGAATTAAGAGCGTCATTGGCCTTAACAGTCCCATCAGTCCAAATCTCAATTGTCAATTTATCAAAGTCTGTGATCTGTCCGACACGCGTGTCATCAACTCTATAGACAACTTTTCTCACCGGGTTGAAGATCGAGTCAATCGGAATAACACCGATCGGGCGATTATCAACTTTGTTTTTCTCTGAAGAAGCATAGCCTACTCCGGCTTCTACTTGCATCTCCATAAAGAGACGCCCTTTGCCGTTCATAGTGCAGACAACCAGATCAGGGTTAATTATTTCCACATCGTCATCACGCACAATATCATTGGCAGTCACAGGACCGGTACGACCCTCTTCTATATTGAAATATACGGTCTTAGGACCATCTCCATATAATTTCAAGCGGATAGCTTTCACATTAAGAATAATCTCGGTAATATCTTCTACTACACCTTCAATAGTTGAAAATTCCTGATAAATTCCATCAATACGAATAGCTGTTATGGCAGCTCCGGGCAAAGAAGATAAAAGCACACGCCTTAGAGCATTGCCCAGTGTAATTCCATAACCGCGGTCGAGAGGTTCTACAACAAATTTGCCATAGGAGCCGTCTTCATTGTAATCACTATATTCAACTACCGGATTTTTAGTTTCAATCATGCCAGCCTCCTCAGCCATTCTTAATAAATGCAATACCAATACAAAGCATTACTTCGAGTACAACTCAACAATCAAGGTTTCTTCAACATCAACGTCGACCTCTTCTCGTGTCGGAATGCTAAGGACAGTTCCCTTAAGCGCTGTAGTATCAACGCTTAACCAGCCAGGTACCGGACGCTCAGCCATGTCTTCAAAAATTTTAAATTTTCGAGCATTTTCAGCAACTGAGACTTCATCATTTACCTCTAAAGTAGCTGAAGGAATATCCAGTTTTTTGCCATTAACCAATATGTGCCCGTGAGTGACTAATTGCCTGGCATGGGCTCTTGATTCTGCTAAACCGAGTCTATAAACAATATTATCAAGACGCAATTCTAAAAGTGCCAAAAGGTTTTCGCCGGTTTTGCCTGGCATACGTTCAGCACGACTATATAATTTGCGGAATTGAGCTTCTAAAACGCCATAAAATCTTTTGGTTCTTTGCTTTGCACGCAGCTGCATCCCATATTCTGATTGTTTTTTTCTGCTAGTGGGATGCATGCCGGGAGCACCTTTACGCGCTCCCGGATGATTACCCAAAGCACATTTATCTTGAGAATAACACCTTTGACCCTTTAAAAATAATTTTGTGCCTTCACGGCGACAGAGCCTGCAGGTGGCACCAGTATATCTTGCCATTTTTTACCTTCCTTACACTCTTCTTCTCTTAGGCGGACGACATCCGTTATGTGGGATGGGAGTCACATCTTTTATTGATACGACTTCAAGTCCGGCAGTCTCTAATGCGCGAATTGCGGATTCACGTCCTGAGCCTGGGCCCTTAACAAATACGTCTACAGTGCGCATACCATGCTCAGCAGCGGCACGGGCAGCTTGTTCAGCCGCGAGTTGTGCGGCAAAAGGAGTGCCTTTACGTGAACCGCGCATTCCCTGCGCACCGGCGCTAGACCAGGAAATAGCATTTCCGGCGAGATCGGTCACAGTTACGATCGTATTGTTAAAGGAAGAATGAATATGTACTGCGCCGCGATCAATATTTTTACGATCACGCCGACGAGTTCTGGCAACAGGTTTTTTACCTTTGGTAGGTTGAGCCATTATCTATCTTCCTCCTATTTTTTCTTTCCGGCCATAGTACGGCGAGGTCCTTTTCTGGTGCGGGCATTAGTTTTGGTTCTCTGTCCGCGCACAGGAAGGCCGCTGCGATGGCGTCGGCCGCGGTAGCAGCCAATCTCAGTAAGACGCTTTATATTCATAGCTGTCTCACGACGAAGATCACCTTCAACCGTATATGAATTGTCTATAGTCTCACGTATTTTTGAGACATCTTCATCAGTGAGATCTTTCACTCTGGTATCAGGATTAACTCCGCTGATCTTCAAAATTTCATTAGATCTTGAGCGTCCGATTCCGAAAATATAGGTGAGCCCAATCTCTACTCGCTTGTCATTGGGGAGATCGACCCCGGCAATACGTGCCATTAAATTACCTCCATAATGTTTGTGTAGCTATATATAAAACACGAATGAAGGAAACAACAATCTTGAAGATTGATGCAGCCGCATCCCGTTGTCGTGTTATTAGCTAAAGACAAGACAAATCAGCCTTGTCTTTGTTTGTGTTTGGGATCCTGGCAAATCACCATTACCCTGCCGCGGCGTCTAACGATGCGGCATTTCTCACACATAGGTTTTACTGATGGTTTTACTTTCATTTTATTCACTCCATCCGGCGCTTGTAACAATGCAAAGCGCGCAGTTTAATATTCTACCAGAATACACGTATAAAGCAAGTAATACATGCTTCTGTAACTCTATTATAGACTGTTCAAAAAAATTGCTATTTTGTACGCCAAGTAATTCTGCCGCGGGTCAAATCATATGGCGAAAGTTCAACAGTTACATGATCACCGGTTAAAATTTTAATGTAGTGCTGACGCAGTTTACCGCTTATGTGAGCGATAACCTCATGACCATTTTCCAATTTAACGCGAAAGACAGCATTAGGCATAGTGTCAATAACAACACCTTTAACTTCAATTGCATCTTCTTTGGGCATCAAATTCCTCCCTTCGTGTCTATTTCAATTCCATCTAAAAACAAATTTATCGCTTTACGAATGAATGTATTTTTTTCTCTTGTATCAGTATCTGCTTTAATCAGCGATTCTGCTTCATCAACCGACATCACTTGTCCTAAAATTTTAGTGTGATTTCTATGTTTTAGTTTAGCCTTTTGCAGAGTACGGTAATTGCCGTCAACCAATTTCAACATACGGCCTTCAACTGCCGTCACCAGGTAGACTTTTCCTTTATCGCGTCCTTTAGTAGAAAGGACACCCATGCCGATACTAATTCCTGACGTTGCCATCCTTTCAAACAGGGTAGACATTATTTAGTACCGTAAATACTAATGGTTCATTCTCAGTTATTACAAAACTATTTTCGTAATGTGCAGAGGGTTTACCGTCTGCAGTTACAATTGTCCAGCCATCATTTAATTGTCTAATATGATAATCTCCAAGAGTTATCATAGGTTCAAGCGCAAGAGTCATGCCGGTCTTCAGTCTTAAGCCGTAGCCGGCTTTTCCAAAATTCGGAAGATTTGGCTCTTCATGCAGTTCGTGGCCAACTCCATGCCCGCACAATTCTCGGACTACGCCAAAGCCGCTTTTTTCTGCGCAGTGTTGTACAGCGTAAGAGATATCACCGATTCTATTGCCGGCCTTAGCCATTTTCAGCCCAGCCCAAAAACTTGCTTCAGTTACTGATATTAATTCAAGCAATTCCGGTTTAACAGTGCCAATCGGCCAAGTGCGAGCGGCGTCTCCGTGCATGCCGTGAATTTTGGCACCCACATCCACAGATACAATTTGACCATCTTTTAGTATTCTGTCCGCTTTGGGAATTCCATGAACAACTTCATCATCAATTGAGATACAAGTAGCAGCTGGAAAAGGGACAATTCCCGGTACACCCTTAAATGAAGGAATGGCGCCAAAGTCAAGAATCAATTCTTCAGCGACACTGTTGATTTGGGCTGTCGACACGCCAGGAACCATATAAGGATCAATGGCGCGGAATACTTCTGCGACAATTCTTCCGGCTTCCTTCATTATTTCTATTTCTTCTGCTGACTTGATAGTAATCATAACTTAAACCCGTTATCCTCAGACAGTGTCATCCGATGCCGCGGTATTGATTTCACTAATTTTAGTCTTGACTAGAGAAATGAGATGGTTTAACTTTTGGCTGTTTTGTTGGCCTGAATTATCAAATTCAATCAACTTCTCCTGCTTTCGATAATAAGATATTAGGGGAGCAGTCTTCTCATAATAAGAATCCAATCTGATGCGCAATGTCTCAGGCGTGTCATCTTTACGCTGAATAAGAGCCCCAGAGCATATGTCGCAAATCCCTTCTACTTTAGGCGGATTGTTCTTTATGTTATAAATAGCACCGCAATTGCTGCAAACTCGCCGATTTGTAATGCGATCAAATAAAATATCTTCTTCTACCAACAGATTAATTACCAGATCTACGCTGCAATCACCATCAATAACAAATGAATCCAGTGCTTCAGCCTGAGGCACTGTGCGCGGAAAGCCATCAAGAATGAAGCCGTCTTCACAGTCTGCCCGGCTTAATCTTTCTCGCACCATGTTTATGGTTATTTCGTCCGGTACCAATTTACCTTCTGACAGATAATCTTTCGCTTTTTGACCTAGTTCTGTGTTTTCAGAGATGTTGGTACGGAAAATATCACCTGTGGATATGTGCGGTATAGAAAGTACTTCCAACATGTCCGAAGCCATCGTTCCCTTTCCGGAACCAGGGGCACCTAATAATACTAACTTCATCCTCATCACCTGCTAGTCAAGAAAGCCTTTGTAATGACGCATCATTAACTGGGCTTCCAATTGATCGACTATATCTAAAGCTACACCAACTAGAATCAGTACTGACGTACCGCCGAACCAGATACCCTCAGCGCCGGAAATAAGACCTAGCAGACTGGGCAGCAGGACGATCACTACCAAAAACAAAGCATCAAACCAATTGAGTCTTCTGGATGTTTTCCCTATAAACTCTGATGTAGGTTTTCCCGGACGGATACCGGGAATATAGCCACCATTTTTTTGCAAATTGTTTGAGATATCGACAGGATTGAAAGATATCATTGCATAGAAGAATGTAAAGGCAAAAATCAAGAAAGCGTATAACACATAGTAGAGAGGATTGGAGTTAAAATTCAAAAACCATTGTGCTACACGACCGCTCCAGCCAAACAGAGAAACTATTGTAGACGGCAGCATTAAAATAGATACTGCAAAAATAACAGGCAAAACGCCTCCCTGGTTGACTTTTATCGGCAAATACGTGCTCTGACCGCCATATATTTTTCGACCGACAACTTTTTTTGCATATTGAATCGGTATTCGTCTTTCTGCTGTTTGCACGAATACGACTAAAGTTATAATTACCAGGAAAACAAATATTACGAAGGCTACTCCCAACAAAGCTAAAGCAATATTACTGGTAAACTTCCAGTTTTGGAACCAGGCGTAAAGATTTATAACCATCTTAGGCAAGCTGGAAATGATACCGACGAAAATAATCATAGAGATGCCATTACCGATGCCTTTTTCATTAATTAGCTCGCCCAGCCACATAACAAAGGCTGTTCCGGCAGAAAACGTAAGTATAACAACTAGAGCGTTCAACCAAGTTGGTAAAGCTTCAGAGGATGCATCGCGCGTGGCTGACCAATAAGCGATCGCCATAACGAGACCTAGTCCAATGGTAACGAAACGAGTAATCCGAGTAATTTTTTTATTCCCTTCTTCTCCCTCTTTTGACAAACGCTCCAAAGCCGGAATAGCAACAGTAAGGAGCTGCATGATAATCGAGGCGTTGATGTAAGGCTGGATGCCAAGGGAGAAAATTGAAACAGACGCGAATGCGCCGCCGGAGATCAAGTTCATGAACTGCCCCAGCTGCCCAAATCTGTCGATCATTGCAGTAAATCTGGCCGCAGAGATACCGGGAACAGGTACTGCTGTTCCTAAACGGTATATCAATACAATCAATACAGTAAATAGTATCTTTTTTCTGAGATCTTCAACTTTAAATGCATTTTTAATAGTCTTAAACATATCACCCATGTCAGACCACCTCAGCCTCGCCCCCGGCCGCAAGAATTTTATCTTTGGCACTGGCGGTGAAAGCAGCAGCTTTTACGTGGAGTTTTTTACTTAGATTGCCACTTCCTAAGATTTTTAAACCGTCATTAACTTTTGGCAATTTTATTACGCCCTCATCGCGCAGCAACAGTGCGTCGATTACAGTATCATTATCAAATATTTCCAGATCGCTGACATTAACTACAATATAATTTTTCTTATTCCTACTAGTAAATCCACGCTTAGGAATTCGACGATAAAGAGGCATTTGGCCGCCTTCAAACATTGGACCTTTTCCGCCTCCGGAACGAGCTCCCTGTCCTTTATGACCGCGCCCGGCAGTTTTACCATAGCCGGAGCCGGGTCCCCTGCCTTTGCGCACAGACTTCTTTTTTGCTCCGGGTGTAACACTAATTTCATTAATTTTCATACCGGTTTACTCCTCAACAAAGCTTACCAAATGACTGACACGATAAATCATTCCGCGAACAGCATCATTATCCTTATGCTCAACAGTCTGACCAATCTTTTTCAGTCCCAGGGCTTCTACAGTGGCTTTTTGATTTTTCTTCGCGCCACTGGTGCTTTTTATCAATGTAATTTTAAGTTTGTTTGCCACGATAAGCCTCCTATACAATCTCAGATGGCTTTTTGCCGCGAATTCGTGAAACCTCTTCTATCGACCTAAGAGATTTAAGCCCCTGCATAGCAGCATTGACCATATTATTGGGATTACTTGTGCCCAAAGACTTGGTACGGATATCTTCTATGCCTGCCATTTCACAAACTGCACGCACCGGACCGCCAGCGATAACGCCTGTACCGGCAACAGCAGGTTTCAGCAAGACTTTGCCGGCTCCATAACGCCCCATGACCTCATGAGGAATAGTCCCGTTCTTGATGGGAACTGTCAAAAGATTCTTTTTTGCGTCTTCAACACCTTTGCGGATGGCATCAGGAATCTCTTGCGCTTTGCCGCGTCCTTTGCCGACCCTGCCTTTACCGTCTCCGACTATGACTAGAGCGGTAAAACGGAAATTACGACCACCTTTGACCGTCTTAGCAACGCGGCCAATATGGATGACTCTCTCCTGAAATTCATCCTCACGGGCTTCATCGCGGCGGCTGCGTCTTTGTCGATTGTCTCTCATAAATTCATTCCCCCTTAAAATTTAAGGCCCGCTTCACGAGCTCCATCGGCTAATGCAGCCACACGTCCTCTGTATATATAACCAGCACGGTCGAAAACCACTTCTTCTATACCCTTAGCGAGAGCCTTCTCTCCTATACTCTTGCCTACAGCTTTAGCTGCTTCAATATTTCCGCCATTCTCAAGCTTATCTTTTATCGATTTTTCAAGAGAAGAAGAACTCACCAGTGTAACCCCTTTGCTGTCATCGATAATTTGGGCATAAATCTGGGAATTACTCCTAAAAACACATAAACGCGGTTTTACTGCGGTTCCGATTATATTCTTGCGCACTCTGGCATGTTTGCGACGGCGCACTTTGTTTCTAGCTTCTTTTTTAATCATTTAACAATACTCTCCACTAGCTCGCGCCGGTCTTGCCTTCCTTCAGGCGCAAGACTTCATAATCATACTTAATTCCCTTACCTTTATAAGGATCAGGTACTCTCTTTGCTCTAATACGAGCAGCAATTTCGCCAACCAACTGTTTGTCAGCACCTTTTACCACCACTTTGTTCGGTGTAGGAACATCAAAAACAATACCTTCAGGCGCTTTGATGTCCACAGGATGTGACAGACCCAAGGTTAGATTCAAAACATCGCCGTTCAGCTGTGCTCTGTACCCTGTGCCTTGAATCTCAAGTGTCTTTGTAAAGGGTTCATTAACCCCCGAAACCATATTGTTAATCAAAGAGCGTGTGAGTCCTTGCAGACTTTTACTTTCTTTTTGATCATTTGCTCTGGTTATTTCGATGATATTGTCATTGATATCTACATTAACTAAGGGATGGAGTTTCTGCTTTAATTCCGTCTTATCCTTTTTTACGTAGACGACTCCGCCATCTATTTTGACATCTACACCGGATGGTATAGTTATAGGTTTTCTTCCAACTCTGGACATTTTATCCTCCTGCTCTTAAGATTGAAGACCGATATCTCGATCTTTTTCAGAGTAACTTACCACACATAGGCGAGCACTTCGCCGCCTACTCCGTCACGCCTGGCCTGACGGTCAGTCTTAATTCCTTGTGAGGTTGAGATGATGGCAATACCAAGACCTCCCAACACCTTAGGTAAATTTTCCTTGTTTGCATACACACGCAATCCCGGCTTTGAAATACGTTGAATCCCGTTAATAACAGGCTTTCTGTCCGCATATTTTAATGTAACGGTCAAAAGTCCCTGTTTATTGTCATCTTGAAAAGTTACACTTTGAATATAGCCTTCCTCAACAAGAATATCAGCGATAGCTTTTTTCATCTTCGAGGCGGGGATATCACAATTTGTGTGTCCAGCCTGTCCAGCATTACGAATTCTGGTCAGCATATCAGCAATTGCATCAGTAATTTGCATATCCTAATTCCTCCTTACCAGCTTGCCTTACGAACACCGGGTATTTGTCCCTTATAAGCGAGTTCGCGGAAACAAAGACGGCATACACCGTATTTACGCATATACGAGCGGGGTCTGCCGCATAGTTGACAGCGGTTATGCTGACGTGTTGCATGCTTCGCCGGACGCTGCGCTTGAATTATTTTTGATTTTTTTGCCATTTTATCCTCCGGCTCTATTTCCTGAACGGCATTCCTAAGCCGCCCAATAATGCTCTTGCTTCTTCATCTGTTTTTGCTGTAGTTACGATAGCAATGTCCAGACCTCGAATCTTATCAATAGAGTCGTAATCGACTTCTGGAAATATCAACTGTTCCTTGGCGCCTAATGCGTAATTACCATGACCATCAAAGGAGTTTGGATTAGTTCCTCTAAAGTCTCGAACACGCGGCAGGGCAATGCTTACAAGCTTGTCAAAGAAATCGTACATGCGATCTCCTCTCAATGTAACCATAACGCCAATATTCATACCTTCACGTAACTTGAAGTTAGCGATTGATTTGCGTGCCTTGGTGACAACCGGCTGCTGACCGGAAATTACTCTCAGATTGTCTGCAGCACTCTCAATAGCTTTGGCATTCTCTTTGGCATCGCCTACTCCCATATTGAGAACAATTTTTTCAAGTTTCGGAATCTCCATCGGAGATTTGTATTTAAACTGCTCGCGCAATTTTGGCGCGACTTCATTTTTATACTTCTCTTTCATTCTGCTCATTTTGCGCCCTCCTCATCAATTCTCATGTCCTACGACAGAGATCTTTGCTCCGCAGGCTTTACAGTGTCTAGCTTTTTCGCCTTTAGCGTCAAATCTCATTTCGAGCTTCGAAGGGCGTTTGCACTTATCACAAATAACCATGAGATTAGAAGCGTCAACCGCAGATTCAATGCGAATTATACCGCCAGGATCGCTAGCTGTGCGAGGGCGTTTATGCACCGTAGACATTGCGATACCTTCGACAATCACTCTGCCAGTCTTAGGATTGACAGCTAATACTTTTCCAGTCTTGCCGGCATCTTTTCCGGAGAGGACATATACATTATCATCAACTTTTACATGTACTTTTGTCATTTTTATCTCCTTACAACACTTCAGGTGCCAAAGAGAGAATTTTCATATAATTCTTCTCTCTGAGTTCACGAGCGATCGGACCAAAAATACGGGTTCCCTGAGGATTGCCGTCATCTTTTAAAATAACAGCAGCATTCTCATCAAATCGAATATATGACCCGTCATTTCGGCGTAAACCTTTTTTGGTTCTGACTACCACCGCGCGAACAACATCGCCCTTTTTCACAACTCCGCCCGGAATTGCTTCCTTAACGGAACAGACTATAACATCGCCAACATTGGCATATTTACGCCCTGATCCGCCCAATACCTTAATACAGTAAAGACGCTTTGCTCCAGTATTGTCTGCAGATTTCAGAGCTGTTTCAACTTGTATCATTTGTTTAAACCTCCCCCAACACGCTAAGCTACTTGGCTTTTTCGATGATGTCGACTAGACGCCAGTGCTTATCACGGCTAAGAGGACGCGTCTCCATGACACGAACCTTATCGCCAGCCTTGCACTCATTATTCTCATCATGAGCCTTCAAGCGGAGTGTTTTTTGGATATATTTCTTATAAAGCGGATGACGGACGAATTCAACAACTTCAACCACTATGGTTTTGTCCATTTTGTCACTAGTCACTACGCCGGTTCTTTGCTTGCGAATTGCTCTCTCACCATCGCTCATGCCTTAGTTCCTCCGTTTTCTCTTGCTTGAGCAAGCTCTTGTTCTCGCATTACAGTTTTTACACGAGCGATATCGCGTTTCACCCTTTGTAATTGCATAGGATTTGAAAGCTGATTTGTCGCGTGTTGAAAACGAAGCTTAAACAGTTCAGACTTAAGTTCGTCCAGCTCGGTATCTAGTTCAGCAGATGTTTTTTCACGAAGTTCAGTTGCTTTCATCAGTATCTTCCCCCTCCTCTGCGTCCTTAATGGTATCAGCACCTTCGATGATCTCTTCATCCCCGGTCAGTTCAGAAATTTCTTCCATTTCAGCCAATTCAGCGGAAGAAATAAGATCCTCTTCAGTTACATGAACTTCAGCAAAGCTGGCCAGTTCTTCCTCACTAAATGTTCGCTCAGATTTGATAAATCTGGTTTGACAGGGAAGTTTATGTGAGGCCAGTCTCATAGCTTCTTTTGCCATAGGTTCACTTACTCCTGCGATTTCAAAGAGAACACGACCGGGTTTGACAACGGCAACCCAATATTCCGGTGCCCCTTTACCTTTACCCATTCTAGTTTCTGCAGGTTTTTTAGTAACAGGCTTATCCGGGAAAATCTTAATCCAGACCTTACCGCCTCGACGTAAACGGCGATTAATAGCTATACGGGCAGCTTCAATCTGATTACCGGTAATCCAGCATGGCTCTGTAGCTACAATGCCGTACTGACCGTAAGCGACGAAATTGCCGCGTGTGGCCTTGCCCTTCATTCTGCCGCGGTGCTGTCTTCTGTATTTAACACGTTTTGGCATTAACATCAGGCTTCAACTCCTTCCTGAGGTTCTTTTTCTGTCTTACGCGCCGGAAGCACTTCACCTTTATAAATCCATACTTTGACACCAATGCGTCCGTAAGTGGTATTTGCTTCAGCGAAGCCATAATCAATATCAGCGCGTAATGTATGCAGAGGAATTGTACCCTCATGATATTGTTCAGTTCTGGCAATTTCAGCACCGCCCAAGCGTCCGGAAGTCATAGTCTTGATTCCTTTTGCTCCCTGCTTCATTGCTCTGCTGATAGCTTGCTTCATAGCACGGCGAAAGGATACACGCTCTTCCAGTTGACGAGCGATTCCTTCGGCTACTAGCTGAGCTTCAGTATCAACGTTCTTAACTTCTTTAACATTAATGAAGAAATTACGTTTGAAATGTTTAGCCATCTTCTTCTTCAAGTTTTCAATTTCAGAACCCTGGCGCCCTATTATAATGCCAGGTTTACCTGTAGTAATGGTTACAACGGTTCTGTCATCGCCTTCACGTTCGATCTCAATGCGAGAAACGCCAGCTTTATCAGTTTCGTTTTTGACGAAATCGCGGATCTGTTTATCTTCAACCAGATAGCGGGCAAAATCTTTTTTGTCTGCATACCAGCGTGAATCCCAATCCTTAATTACTCCGACACGTAAGCCATGCGGGTTAACTTTCTGGCCCATTAATAATCTCCTCCTTGATCTTTCTCCTTAAGTACGACAGTAATATGACTGGTACGCTTTAAAATACGCGTAGCGCTGCCACGTGCTCTGGCTCGAATGCGCTTTAGGGTGGGGCCCTGATTGGCATAACATTCGGCTACATAAAGATCGTCGCGAGAAAGTTGATTATTGTTAACAGCATTTGCTTCTGCAGATTTAAGTAATTTGATCAGCACCGGTGAAGCAGCGCTTGGCGTGTACGTAAGAATGGCATAAGCCTCATCTAACGGTTTACCTCGAATTAAACGAATAACAGTATTAACCTTAAAGGCATTTATACGTATGTGTTTGGCTTCGGCATAACCTTGATCTCTGCCAATATCCAAAACTTTACGCTCTTTCTTGGTCAACAGAGGTGATTTTTGATTGCGCCGTTGATTTGCCTGGTAATTAGCTACCAGTTCTTCCTTATTGGCGAGTAAATCTTGTTTGCTCATTACTTTCTTTGCCACAGACTAATCCTCCCTTCATTTCCGATTAGCGGACAGTTGTTCTCTTCTCGGAGCCCGCATGTCCACGGAACGTCCGGGTAGGCGCGAACTCACCAAGTTTATGGCCTACCATTTCCTCAGTAATGTACACGGGCACATGCTTGCGGCCATCATGCACAGCAATAGTATGTCCTACCATCTCCGGAAAGATCGTGGAGGCGCGGGACCAAGTTTTAATAACACGATGCTCATTCTTATCATTCATTGCATTGATGCGACGCATAAGAGCTTCCTCTACAAAAAAACCTTTTTTCGTTGAACGACTCATTATTCAGCAGGCCTCCTATTTCTTTCTTCTTCTCCGGATAATCAGTTTATCCGATTCTTTGGGTTTTCTGGTTTTGTAACCCCTAGTGGGCTTGCCCCAGGGAGTCATAGGTCCGGGCATGCCGATTGGGGCTTTGCCTTCGCCGCCGCCATGCGGGTGATCAACAGGATTCATTGCAGAGCCTCTAACATGAGGTCTTCTGCCCTGGTGTCTCATATAGCCGGCTTTTCCTTTATTTGTTAGTTCATTTTCCGGATTGCTAACTGAGCCGATAGTAGCTTTGCAATTTGCCAGAACCATTCTCACTTCGCCGGAAGGCATGCGCAAAGTCACGTATTTCCCTTCACGAGCCAAGAGTTGAGAAGATGAGCCTGCGCTGCGAACCAATTGTCCGCCTCTTCCCGGGCGCATTTCAATATTATGAATCTCTGTACCTATAGGAATATTCTCCATCGGCAGACAATTACCGACGACGATATCTACATTTGGACCGCTCTCAACCGTATCTCCGACCTTGAGTTCGTCAGGAGCTAAAATATATGACCTCTCTCCATCGACATATTGAATCAAAGCGATAAAAGCTGTACGGTTGGGATCGTACTCTAAGGCAATTACCTTGGCGGGAACGCCTTCTTTTTTACGGTTCCAATCAATTACTCTATATTTTTGTCTATTGCCGCCGCCCCTGTGACGACTGGTGATGCGGCCATAATTATTGCGTCCAACATTCTTCTTTTTTGGCTTAAGTAAGGCTTTCTCAGGATCTTTCTTGGTTAAACCTGAATAGTCGGTAACGGTTTTCTGCCTTAAAGCTGGAGAAGTAGGACGATACGTCTTTACTGCCATTTTCTTACTCCTTCTCTATTACGCGTACGGCTTACTGGCCGAACCCGAAATTTTCGATTTCAGTCTTATACTTCTTAGTTGTTGTGCCGACCTTGCCGCCTTTGGTTTCATAACGATCCTCAGCCGGATCAAGGTCAATAGAAATTATTGCTTTTTTCCAAACAGGCTGTTTACCGGCATGAACGCCAATGCGCTTAGTTTTGCCGCCTTGGTAGCTGGTATTAACTTTAAGCACCTTTACATCAAACAGCTGTTCTGCCGCCTGTCTAATTTCCGGCTTAGTAGCATTAAATGCGACACGGAAGGTGTATTTTCCTTCCTGAGTAGCTATCATGCTTTGCTCAGTAATAACCGGGCTTATGATAACGTCATATATACTCTTCATTAGTTATATACCTCCTCAATCCTGGTTACAGCGTCCTTTGTCAGGATCAAACGGTCAAATTTCAAGAGTTCTGTAACGTTAAGAGTCTGCACTTCAGTCAGCTTAACGCCACGCAGATTGTTGGCGGAACGTTCAACTGTCAGATTGCGTTTAGGGAGAACAACCAGCGCTGAATTTTCAATACCAAGATCTTTCAGAACCTTAACCATGTTTTTTGTTTTAATCTCGGCAAAATCAAGTTCGTCGAGAACCAACATCTGTTCTGATTGATATTTACTGGCCAGTGCTGATTTTAGGGCAAGTCGGCGCATTTTTTTTGGTAAAGCATAGCTGAAATCTCTGGGAGCAGGGCCAAATATTCTGCCGCCGCCAACCCACTGAGCTGCTCTAGTTGAACCTTGTCTTGCTCTGCCGGTACCCTTCTGCCTCCATGGCTTTCTGCCGCCGCCTCGTTTTTCACTTCTGCCTTTGACTTTTACTGTACCTTGACGGCGGTTGGCATGCTGATTTACCAGAACTCTGTGTAAAACATCTTCGTTTGGTTCTATAGCAAAGATTTCGTCGGATAATTCCATATCACCGACTACTTTGCCTTCCATATTATAAATATCTATCTTCGCCATAAGATGATCTCCTCTGCCTTATCTTCTCTTTACCGTAGAAGTGATCTCGAGGAGACCGCCTCTTGGACCCGGGACAGCGCCTTTAATGACCAGAATGTTGCGCTCACCATCAACCGAAACGACCTCAAGATTTTGCACGGTCACACGCTTGTTACCCATTTGCCCAGCCATCTTCGTCCCTTTTAAAACTTTACCCGGAGTTGCAGATGAGCCAACAGAACCGGCATGTCTGTGATGTTTCGAACCGTGACTTTCCGGTCCTCTGCCATGCCCGTGGCGTTTAATCACACCCTGATAGCCTTTTCCTTTCGAGGTTCCTACAACATCGATAAAATCGCCCAAGGCGAACATGTCAGATACTCTAATCTCCTGTCCAAGATCAAAATCACTGTCAGTCTTGAATTCTCTCATAATTCTCATCGGCTTTATTCCGGCCTTGTCAAACTGTCCCTGATTAGGTTTGTTTACACGTTTCTTTTGCTCAAAAGCTACTTTTACTGCTTTGTAGCCATCGACCTCTTCGGTTTTATTTTGTAATACAGATAATGGACCGCAAGCAACTACAGTGACAGGAATTGCTAGACCGTCTTCATTAAATATCTGTGTCATACCAGCCTTGCGGCCGAGCATGAATTTTCCCATAAAATTCTTACCTCCTGGTTATTGGTTCACCTTCTGTGAACTTGACCTGACAGTTTGCTCCTGTCTATAGTTTGATTTCAATATTGACACCTGCCGGCATTTCCAGCTTCATCAACGACTCAACAGTTTTGGTGCTGGGAGCCAGGATATCAATTAATCTCTTGTGTGTTCTAATTTCGAACTGCTCGCGGGCATCTTTGTGCATATGTGGAGAACGTAGGATTGTAACGATTTCCTTCTCGGTCGGAAGCGGAATTGGTCCTGACACGTTCGCCCCTGTTCTTTTTGCCGTATCAACAATTCTCTCAGCACTTTCATCCAATATGTGATGATCGAAAGCTTTTAATCTGATCCGGATTTTTTGTTCAATTGCCATGTGACCTCCTGAGTTTGCTGCAATTATGATACTATGCTGTCTGGCGTTTCTTTCTCTTACGCTATAATGCCCAGCTCCTGTACAGTAAACAGTTGCCGGGCTAACCCACAAGACTGCGTACCATTCGCCCGATTCCTGGTCGGACTTCTCCGCCGAAGTTACCTGTTTCTCAACGCAGCTGAGATCACAGCAATCTCCGACTTCTCTGCTTAGTCGCCTGTGGAAAGATGGCATACTTCCAAACAGACGCATCGATTAGTATATAGGGGATGAATTGTAAATGCAAGGAATATTTTATAAATCTTATTATTCGCTAAAATCGTTCTCAAATACATAATCTTACGGCACTGTTCTGTGGCAGCTGCTACAGGATACTGGTCTTCCCATCTAGTGTTCTTACCCATATGCACCTCCAATAAACAAATCTTTATTAACTGCTTTCTTACACAATTTGTTTTACTTCATTATTCCATGACTTAAGCCATATATTGGTTTAATATAATTACATACGTATTGACCAGTATAAAATCAGCTTGACTTGCCTGCAAGTTAGAGGATGATGTGACAGAAATAGAATCGAAGACAATGTGCAAGTCTTTCATGCGCAGTGAAATTTTGAGGTGATAGGTGAATTATAAAGCTAAAATTACTCAAACAGTGTCGATTATTTTCCTAGTTTTGCTGCCGATCATGTTCTCTCTTTCCGCTTGTTCCGGCGTGGAAAATATGTTTTCCCGTGTCTCTGTTGATGGAGTTAATACAGAAGTCTTAGTTTTGGCAGATTGCACAATTCAGTTGACAGAGATATTTGAGGTTGCAGCCCCTTCAGAATCTTGGAATTTAGATTTCGTATTTCCAGCCATGTATAATGGTTATGCTGAGCTCTTGAATATCGGCATAGCTGCCAGTGGAATTAACCCTATACCCATATACACTCAATTAGATGAAGAAGCAGAAGATTATGCCGGTAATTCGCCGGCTTACTATGTCAAAAAAGCCTCTGACGAGAGTACATCAGTTAAGATGTCTACTAGCTTCGGCAAGGGAGCGTGGCTTATTAAAGTGGAATGGCAGCTGCAGGACGCCATCGTACAAAACGGCACACAGGCACTGCTGAACCTGCCCCTTTTAACCTTAAACTCTTCTGAAAGCCCAAATTATTTTCATGCAGATCTTGTTTTCCCTCAGGATATAACCACTTCAGGGGCATCTATCGTCGCTCAAAGCTCCGCTCAAATTGATTTGAGCCAAAATGACCGGATTATATCTTTAGACACAAACAATCTTGAAGCGGGCGATAATTTACTGCTGCTATTTACGACGGATGCCAGTGTTTTTTCTTCTTTGACAGCAGATGTAAGTGATCTGTCTGCAGAACAGCAGCTGAAAGATGCCGGATTGAATGCTAAATCTCTTTTAGCTGCCAGGAATCGAAAAGAGTTTGTTCGCAAACTTATCCCCTATATTTCTCTGGCGGGGCTATTATTGGCTTTGGGGTTCTATGTATATTACGAATTGGAGGGTATTCTCAAGCCTGTAGAGGAGGATTTCGCTGTCTGGGCAACCACAGTAAAACCATATAATTGCTCTATGCTGATTAATAAAGGTAAACCTGAACGGCTTTTGCTCAGTTCTTTGCTTAGTCTCATTAACCAAAAAGAATTATGGTTGGACGATTATGTTTTTACCTGGCCTCAGTCCGGGCGAGTTGACTTTTCTTCCTTCCGCCCATCAGAAGCTTATCTTCTGCATTGGCTCTTTCAAGATGTAGCGAAAGACGGTCCGGCTTTATCTGCCTCGCAAATAAAGCAAGCCGCCCGTGATCCGGTTACAGCTAAGAGCTTTGAGCATAGTTATAAGGAATTTCAACAATTGGTTAATACTGAACATTTGGAATTGGGATTATTAGATCAGAACAAGACCAAATTCAGCCGCCGCCTAAGCATAATATTCTTCATCTTTTTTTCCGTGTTGGCCATTGTTCTTACCGTACTGGGTCAAAGCTTATCAGGGTTGTTGGTTTTATTGCCGGCTGCAGGTTTCTTGTTCTTGCGGTTGGGAGTTCGTCATTTGACTAAGGAAGGCCGGTACCGTCAGCGCGAGTGTCGCGAATACAGAAGAAACCTTGGTAATCTGCAGTTA
>DASRVY010000016.1:0-5434 GCA_035654855.1 Bacillota bacterium
TTTGCTAAACTCAGCCATATGTCAAAATCACCTAAGCAAAAATAAATCTGTCCTGTCCTTGTTCTTCTCAGTAGAAGTAAAGCTATAATAACATAGAGGATATCGGAGGAAATAGACTTTGTATCAACAGCGAAGAGTTGCGCAAGGTCTCATTTCTTAATTTTTTGACAATTATTTATTGCTAAGAATTGAGGTGCTGTATGAAACTGGATTATCGCAAAACATTTTTTATCGGTTTTGGCTTTCTCGCCAGCTCACTGGCATGGAGCCTATATAATTCGTATGTGCCAACGATGTTAGAAGAGAGATTTGCCTTATCTACAACTGTAATCGGCACAATCATGACGATTGACAATTTTTTTGGTCTGATCTTTCAGCCTGCAGTTGGAGTTCTAAGCGATCGCACACATTCACGATTTGGCCACAGAATGCCCTGGATCATGGTTGGGCTGCCTATTTGTGCTCTGCTATTCGCCTTTATCCCCAGAATGTATGTCCTGTCGGGCATGATGGCGGTTTTGATAGGCTTCAACTTTGTTATGTCTCTGTGGCGTTCACCTGTTATCGCCTTAATGCCTGATGTCACTCCCCGGCCCTTACGCAGCAAAGCCAACGGTGTGATCAATCTTATGGGCGGGATCGGCAGCATATTCGCATTTTTTGTCGGCGGACAGCTCAGCAAAATTGACCCGACAAACGAATCATCCTTTCTGATGGGCACCATTATCATGCTGATATCACTGTTTATGCTGACAGTATTCATTAGAGAACCCTCTGCCCTGCCGCGCGGGTACAAGAACGATCCCGCCATCTTGGCTGCCTGGCAGGATGAAAGAAGAAAGCGTATAGATGACCAGCGCAAAAAGAAAATGGAAGCCAAGTCCAATTCAAAACATATGTCGCGCTGGGAAAGGCTGAAAGCAGAATTTTTCGCCCTTACCCCGGGTGAACTTCGCTCTCTGATTTTTATCCTCTTTGCAATCTTTTTCTGGTTCTCCGGTTTTAACGCCATCGAAACTTTTTTCACACTTTACGCGGTGAATGTTTTGGATCTTTCAGCAGGATCAGGGGCGCAGATGCTTACCGTGTTTTCTCTGACATTTGTTGCCTTTGCCTTACCGGCAGGAATCATTGGCGGAAAAATAGGGCGCAAACGAACAATCTTAATCGGACTTGCCGGGCTAACCTTAGTTTTTATACCTATTCTCTTTTTAGAAAGCCAGCTCATCTTGACTATATTGCTGGCAATTGGCGGCATATTCTGGGCCTGCGTCAATATCAATTCATTGCCTATGGTAGTTGAACTTGCAACAAAGGACAAAGTTGGCAGCTTTACAGGTTATTACTATTTCTTCTCCTTTTCAGCCGCGATCCTGGCTCCCATAACTTTCGGGGCGATTCGCGACCTAACCAATAATTACTCGCTGCTCTTTGTTTTCTCATGCACAGCCTTCCTTCTGGCTTTCGTCTGTATGCTCTTTGTCAAGCATGGCGAAGTCAATCCGGAAGATGTGGCTGTGGTGAAATCTTAGGCACAGCTACCGCAAATATCTAACTGAATAATTAAATTTATTTCGACAAAATGAAACAAATCCGAGGCACCACTCTCGGATTTGTTGTATTGGAGGAGAAAAGTATGAAAAAAGGAGATTCATGATCCCTCTACTTGCTCATATACAGAATAACTCTCAAAAATTACAAATATAAAGATCAATTGTAAATAAAAAAATAACAGATTGCAGATTGGGGGCTGAAATGTTGCCGTCTGACGTCAATCAGAATTGATGCACTTAGATCATGATATAGAAATGGAGCTGCAAATGGCATCTCTTTTAGAAACCCACGAATCAAATGTATCTTCGAGGCGGAGATTGATGGCGATATATAAGAATCTAAATGAAAAAATACAGAGCAATATTGCTCTACGGACGCTGAATCAATCCAGCTTAATCATCGCCCTGCCCAACACAAGGTCTTCAGCTGTTGCCGGCTGTTTAATTAAGAAACCTCCGGAAGGGGTAGCCAGCCGCATAGAAACAGTCTTTGCACTGGCGGAGAAATCCGACACATCATAGCCTTGCACTTCAGCTCTGACATTGGCAAAATCCAAAAATATCCTGGCTGCTTCTTGGTCGTTGACCGACTCCTTCAAAATAAGCGTGACGTCACTATTATCCATATTGTCAATAGCGATCCCGGATTCATTAATCAGCTCATACTCGAGATTAGCGACAAATTTCTCGCTGATTTTTTCTCGCTTATTGTCTCGATCCAGTGAAAAAAAGAAAAACACCGCTAAGAAAATAATAAATGCGCCTGCGGTAACTAAGGACATCCAAATTTGTTTTTTCCTCGGTATTTTCAAATCAGGAATATCCGGATCTTCAAGCTCGAAAACCTCAACTTTCTTTCCTTTCCTCTTGCGGGGCGTCAGCGCAGGTGCGTAGACTGCTTCCCGTGTTGGCTGCACAGCAAGCGAAGGTCCTGTATACTCAGGCTGTTCTTCATTTGGGAATTCATAATCAGCGGGGAAATCCATTGCGGCGATTGCGTCGTCGTTCTGAAAGACTGCGCCGCAAAAGAGGCATTGTCCTTTTTCCATCCTAGGGTCTAAAATGAGAAGCGAGCCACAATTTGTACAACGTCCTTCTTTAAGTGCCATATTTACCACCTTGTCTTGAACATTCGTCATGCTATTATAAGTGTAAAAATTACAGTTAGCAAGAAAGCGTCAGAGAAGGAGCAGCTTTGATCGAAATCCCGGAAAAACACGACTTTGCCCGCCGGCTCGAATTTGACGAACAAGTTATGCGTCAAGCGCTGACTCTTGCCAAAAGGGCAGCAGCCATTGATGAAGTTCCGGTTGGTTGTATTATCATAGAGAACGGTAAAGTGATCTCCGCCGAGTATAATCGCCGGGAAATTGATCAGGACGCTACCGCACACGCAGAGATACTTGCTATGCGGGCTGCGGGAAAGCTAAAACCGAGCTGGCGTCTTGACGGCTGTGACCTTTATGTCACTCTGGAACCCTGTCTGATGTGTGCCGGTGCAATCATTCAAGCACGAATCCGCCGCTTGATCTTTGGCGCGCCTGATCCCAAAGGCGGCATGGCCGGATCGGTATATAATGTATTTGATTTGCCCGCCAATCATCAGGTAATGATCACAGGCTCCGTCTTGCAAAATGAATGCAGCGAGCAATTGCAAGTTTTTTTTCAACGAAGGCGCTTAATGGGGAGAAAAGATGGCTTCTAATACAAAAAACAGCGAACAGCAAGGTACAAGGATAAAACCTGTAGAGGTTCCCCACCGCGGTTTCTTAGGTAATTTTCTTTTTTATTTTGGCATGTTTTTCACCAGATTACTTATACGGTATCAAGTTAAAGGCCAAGAAAATCTGCCCGATATTCCGTATATATTAGCGGCGAACCATCTAACTTTAGTTGACGGGATGTGGATTTGCGCTGGTTTACCTAAGGCTCATCAAAAAGTTTTTACGGCAATCGCCGGGTCAGATCTGCAAACTGATTACGGACTTTTTGGTCAAATTATGATGCGAGTAGGCAGAGCCATACCTATCGACCGTTACGGCAACCCTGCCCGAGGATTAATAATGGCGAAAAAGGCTGTCGACCAAGGCTATGTTCTTCTAATACACCCTGAAGGCACAAGATCCGGTGACGGAAAACTGGGAGAATTGCAAAACGGTTCTTCATATATCAGTCTTAAAACCAAAAAACCGCTGGTTCCCGTTTATATTAATGGCGGGTATGAGATTTTTTCCCGCCATATGCCTGTCCCCTATCCCATTGACATCAAACATCTTGCCAGAAAAAAATTGACAATTGAATACGGCGTGCCCTTGCTGCCGAATAACTATGCTAACGTCGAAGAAATGACAAATGAACTGCGTAAATGGTATTTAGAAAGACAGAATCAGAATTTAAAGGTATAGCTTCAGCGGTCCTGACATTGAAACAGGTATTCTGCCGCTCATGAAGATCCCCTCTTCATCGTAGGAAAGCTTATCAACGACTCCCCTTTCTTGGATATAATTAACTAAGCCGGCATCTTCATAGGGGATTACAAGTGAAAACTCTACGGCATTTCGTTCTGCCAGACGGCACAAAGCCTCCCTGACATCTTCCATACCATCTCCTTCTATTGCTGAAGCTGCTATAGTATTTTGATCCCCATCTTGCTTCTGATGTAAAAGCACTTTCCATTTATCATCCAATGCCTGATCAGTTTTATTTAGAATATGGAGTCTGGGTTTAGCAGCAGAACCCAATTTCACTAATTGCTGCTCAACAATTTTTATTTGCTGCTCATAATCAGGATCTGAGATATCTGTTATCTGCATTATATAGTCAACCTCAGATACTTCCTCAAGCGTAGCCGCAAAGGCATCCAGCAGATGTCTGGGCAAATCTCTGATGAAGCCGACCGTGTCAACCAATATCAGACTCAATCCATGCTCAGTTACTAAGCGCCTGGCAGTAGGGTCAAGTGTCATGAATAATCTGTCTTCTGCTTCAATCTCTGCATCGCAAAGCAAGTTCACAATAGTTGATTTTCCGGAATTTGTGTAACCTACAACGGCCACAGTCGCTATTTCCCGAGAGCTTCTTTGTTCTCTCGTTCTGGCTCTGCGGGTGGAAATCCTCTCCATCTCTCTCTTAAGCAAAGAAATACGCCGCAAGATATGACGGCGGTCAGTCTCCAGCTGCGTTTCACCGGGACCACGTGTACCAATGCCGCCGCCTAATCTGGACAGCTCCTCTCCTCTGCCGGTCAGCCTGGTCAGGCGATAGCGCAGTTGTGCAAGCTCAACCTGGATTTTTCCTTCATCTGTTTTCGCCCGTCTGGCAAAAATCTCAAAAATAATCAGACTGCGATCAACTATTTCCAGAGAAGCAATGTCTTCTATGCGCTTGACTTGAGTTGGCGACAGTTCAGTATCAAATACCAGTATCTCAACCTCCAGAAGCTTGGCCATTTCAACCATTTCCACTAATTTGCCTTTGCCCAGCCAATACGAACGATCAGGAGCATCGCGTTTCTGGATGATTGTTCCAACGGTCTCAATATTACATTCACTCGCCAAGCTTTCCAGCTCAGTCAAGCTTCTTTCACTGCGAATATCGGCCAAGAGATCTGTTCCGGATTGGATTGTGGCCAATATCGCTCTTTTCGGTTCATTAGCTTTCACAATATTAGTAATTCTTACCCTTCTATAATTTATTTATGTTATTATATTCTTCGGCAACTATATTTTAGCCTAATGTCCATACTAACAACAATAATCGCTGTAAGTCCGGATTTCAATGGATAAGGGTTGTTTTATACTCGCTGCAAGGCTATCACTGCCTTGCGGGGACAAAAATAGAGGAGGTTGAATATGGATACTATGCTTGATTATTACCGGATC
>DASRVY010000017.1:0-17841 GCA_035654855.1 Bacillota bacterium
TTGTTCCGAGGAGAATCGGATGAGAATTCCGAACTATCCCAATAACCGTGATGTCTGCAGCTGACTGAAAATTGTAATCTACTATTGTTAGATCCCCTTCAAACGGTGTCAGACTAAGTCGGGTTCCCTGATTACACATTATCCACTTGGGGGCGGGACTAGCTAATACATATATGATGCTCCTCAGGACGAGGGGCATTTTTCTTTCCTGCAAGTATTCATTTGTAAATACAAAAGGAGTATTTAGGATGAGAAAAACAAGATTAATTGCGATGTTGTTGGCTGTTTTCATGTTGACTGCATTATTTGCAGGCTGTGCTAAAACAGAAGAAACAAAACCGGCAGAGAGTTCTGACGGAGCTGAAGCCACGGAGACAGAAGAAACCAAAGAGCCGGACGAGGAAACGAAAAAGACAGAGGAGACCGGGGAAACTTTAGAAGAGCCGGAGAGTAATGTCATTACAATAGTTGACATGACCGGCCGTGAAATCACTCTGGAAGAGCCTGCAACTCGTATTGTTGCTTTGACTCCGTCTGACTGCGAGATCATTTATGCTATCGGCGCCGGCGATACAATTGTCGGCAGGGGAGAATACTGCGATTATCCGGAGGAAGTATTGTCGGTACCGGCAGTGCAGTCCGGAGTCAATACTAATCTCGAACAGATTATTGAGCTCGAACCGCAAGTTTTGCTGATGAGCACAATGGCGCAGTCAGAAGAACAAGTTGAGGCGCTGGAGGCCGCCGGAATCAAAGTTGTAGTATCCGATGCAATGGATATTGAAGGTGTTTACACTGCAATTTCTATGATTGGCGATTTAATGGCGAAAGAAGAAGAGGCCGCGGCAGTTATTTCCTCGATGGAAAATACTTTTACTGAGGTTTCTGCAATGGCTGAAGACCTCGGTGACAAAACTGTCTATTTTGAGGTTTCACCTCTGGAATACGGTTTGTGGACGGCAGGAAGCGGCACCTTCATGGATGAAGTTGCCAATATGATCGGGCTCAAGAACTGTTTTGCCGACATAGAAGGCTGGGGTGAAATTTCAGAAGAACAAGTTCTTGAACGCAACCCTGACTATATTGTCACAATTGCAATGTATTTTGGCGAAGGTCCTGAGCCGATAGATGAAATTCTAGGACGAAAAGGCTGGAATGATCTCAAGGCAATTAAAGCAGACGCAATCCTCAATTTGCAAAATGATGAGCTTTCCAGACCGGGACCTCGTTTGGCCGATGGAGCAAAGTTGATGTTTGAGTTTATCAAGTCACTTGAAGAAGCTCTTGACGATGCCGCATAATGTGGAAAATCCTGAAGAAATTGACTTGCCGGAGGGTATTTCCTCCGGCAAAATCAAGAGGTTTTAATGTCCAGAAAAAGAGATAATTTCAATATTTTTGAATATCTGCTTTTTACCGCTGCTACGCTTCTGGTATTTGCTCTTTGCGTATCGCAGGGGAGTGTGCGCATTCCTTTTAAAGATACAGTAATCCTTATCTGGAATGCTATAAGAAGACTGCCGGCGCCGGATACAATAGCTTCGCCTGCGATAATTCTGGCAGTTCGCCTGCCCAGAGTAATCTGCGTTGCCCTCACGGGTGCTTCACTCTCACTGTGCGGCGGTGCAATGCAGGGACTCTTGCGCAATCCACTGGCAGACGGGTCGACGTTGGGAGTTTCTGCTGGAGCGTCTCTGGGAGCAGTCATTGCCATAGCCTTTGGCATCACTATGCCTTCTTTACCCTTTGCCGGCACAATGGTGATGGCAATTCTATTTGCCTTTATCTCTTTAATCATAATCTTAGCACTAGCCTACAGACTGGATTATTCTCTTTCAACAAATACAATTATTTTAATTGGTGTCATCTACTCAATGTTTGTCTCCAGCATTTTGTCTCTGATCATTGCTTTTGCCTCAGACCGCATTAGACATATTACTTTCTGGACTATGGGAAGTCTCGCCGGCAGCAGTTACAGCAATGCTATCGTTCTTTTAGTTGCTCTTGTAATTTTTGGAGGCATCATCTTTTTGCATGCCAGGGAGCTCAATGCTTTTGCTATTAGTGAAGACAATGCCCGCCACATCGGTATCAATACCAGACGAGTAAAATTAATTATCTTGATTTCCGTTTCAGTACTGATCGGTGTCTCTGTTTCAATCGGGGGCACTATTGGTTTTGTTGGCCTGGTTACGCCACATATGGCGCGTATGCTGACGGGACCTAATCATAAAAAATTGTTTCCGGCGTCTCTTTTTGGCGGCGCAATATTTTTGATGCTGGCAGATCTCTTAGCGCGCGTGCTTTTCAGCCCAACAGAGCTTCCTCTTGGAGTAGTAACATCTTTTATAGGCGCAATAGTATTTGTTTATATCTTTTATTCGACTAGGAAGACGGGAAATGTTTGAAGTTAAAGAATTGACAGTTCAATATGGAAACCTGGTCATCGTTGAGAATTTAAGTTTTAGCCTGGAAGAAGGGCAGTGGCTAATGATTGCAGGTCCAAACGGTGCCGGAAAAAGCACCGTTATCAATGCGGTATCACAAGGTGTGCCCTATAGCGGTGAGATTTATGTTAATGGGAGAGATATAAAATCGTATAGATCATACGAAAGAGCAAGAATGATCGGTATATTGGCCCAGCACCACCATCTAAATTATTCTTTTTCTGTTGAGGAGATCATTAGACTTGGACGCTATGCCCATAATCCGGGTATCTTTTCAAGGCAAAAAGCGGAAGATGAAAAATATATTGATGAAGCGATTGAGATGACAGGGCTTCGGTCTATTCTGGCTCAGTCAGTTCTGACTCTTTCCGGAGGAGAGATACAGCGTGTCTTTCTGGCGCAGCTTTTTGCTCAAAATCCAAATATCTTAATGCTGGACGAACCGACCAACCATTTGGACCTGTTATATCAAAAACAGATCTTCGCCCTTTTACGGGAATGGCTTAAAAAGCCGGGACGGGCAATTGTTTCCGTCATGCATGATCTAGGTCATGCTAAGGCATTTGGAACGCAGGCATTATTGTTAAACAAGGGAAAGTTGGCGGCGGCCGGGTCTATAGAGCAGGTTTTGACAAAAGAGAATCTTGATGAAGTATATGGAATGGATGTTTTTTCCTGGATGCGGGAACTGCTCAAGCAGTGGCAATAAAAACAATGGATGTGAAAGGGAGTTTTAAGGATACTTATATGAAAGAATCAATCGATAAAAAAGCAATGCAGGCAGCTCAAAAGCGCTGGAATGATATTGCCAAGCCTGTGGGGAGTTTGGGCGCTCTGGAAGATGTTATTATTCGTCTGGCGGGGATAACAAAAAATTCCAATCCCGTCATCGACAAAAGAGCCGTTATTGTGGCTTGTGCCGATAACGGCATTGTGGCTCAGGGTGTGGCGCAGACGCCGAGAGAGATTACTGCGGTTATGGCGAGCTTTATTGCGGAGGGTCGTTCTTCTGTCTGCATTATGGCAAAAGCAGCCAATACGGATGTCATCACTGTAGATATGGGTATGTTCAGTCGCTTGCCGGAGGCAAAGATTCTCGATCGCAGGCTGGGAGACGGCACAAAAGATATGTCCATATGCCCGGCCATGAGTCTTGAGCAGGCCAAGCGAGGTGTTGAAACCGGTATAGAGCTTGTTGGACAACTTAAACTGGAAGGTTATCAGATTATCGCCACGGGAGAGATGGGGATTGGCAATACAACCAGTTCAAGTGCTGTTGCTGCCGCTCTTCTAGATCTTAAAGTCGAGGATGTGACCGGCAGAGGCGTGGGTCTTACTGATGAAGGTCTTTTGCGCAAGATCAATGCGATTAAAAAAGCGATTGAAATAAATAAACCGGATAAAGCAGATGGGCTGGATGTTCTCTCCAAGCTGGGAGGATTTGACATCGCGGCGCTTTGCGGGGTGTTTTTAGGCGGGGAGCGCCATGGCGTACCAATCCTTATCGACGGTTTTATCAGCTCTGTGTCAGCGCTTCTGGCATATAGGCTTAGCCCTTCAGCCAGAGATTTCATGATAGCCAGCCACCTTTCAGCAGAGCCTGCCGCCAGGAAGATACTGGATGAATTGGAACTTTCCCCCCTGATAGATGCTAGATTCAGATTAGGCGAAGGTACGGGAGCAGTCGCCGCTTTGCCCCTTATAGACATGGGTCTTGCAGTTTACAGAGATCTTATGACCTATGAGGATATTGGAATGTAGGTGATCATGATGCAAATCTTGCTGACCGGGGGATCTGCCAGCGGAAAAAGCACCTATGCCGAAAAAATAGCTCTAAATCTTCCGCCGCCTTATTATTATATCGCCACGATGCGAAAATATGACGATGAGAGTCTGGAGAAAGTGAAGCAACATCAAAAAATGCGAGCAGGCAAGGGATTTATAACCATTGAAAAAGAGACTGATCTTGATGAGATTATCCTGCCCCAAAAGGGCACCGTCTTATTGGAATGTCTTTGCAATCTGACTGCAAATGAAATGTTTGACCATGAAGGTCGGATCAGTGATGTGTTTGACAAAATATTGACATCCGTTGAATCACTTGCTGCTCAATCTTCGGCTATTATTATTGTGACTAATGACGTTGGCAGCGATGGCGGCGGCTATGATCAGGGTACTGAGGAGTATATTCGAACCATTGGCAGATTGAATTCTGAGTTGGCACAAAGGTCTGATTATGTTTTTGAACTTATAAGCGGAATAGCACTGCCCTTGAAAGGGGATTTATATGGGATTGCTTAGATCTACAGTTCTGGTATTTTCGTTTTTTTCCAGGATTCCGATGCCGAGGCTGGAATGGAGAGAAGAAAATTTACGATATACAACCGGACTTTTCCCTTTGCTCGGTGCCGTGATTGCCTTATTTCTTCAAGGCTGGCTGTGGTTTTGTGCCCGGCTGTCTCTTGGCAGCATAATCTTTGCTGCCGGATTGACTGTTTTGCCTGTACTTGTTACTGGCGGCATTCATCTGGACGGCTTTTGTGACACTGTCGATGCATTATCCAGCCGAGCGGAAAAAGACAAAAAGAAAAGCATACTGTCTGACCCTCACATAGGCGCCTTTGCAGTAATATCACTTTGCTCATATTTTTTAATCTATTTTGCTCTTTGCTCGGAAGTCTCGCAGACAGCTGCCACCGTTTTAGCAATCGGGCTTATACATGTACTAAGCCGTTGCTTGGTCAGCTTTGGTATCTTATATTTTCCGTCTGCCAATCAAGAGGGACTATTTTATTTCTTGAAACAGTCGAGTATAAAAAATACGAGCGCTGTTCTTCTGAGTATATTCTTTATTGCCACAAACTTAGTGTTATTTATGCTGCTGGGCTGGACTTTTGTTTTTGTCATTCTTGCAGCTGCCTTATATTTGATCTTTATTTATTTTAAGTTCACGAGAGATTTCGGCGGTATGAGTGGTGATCTTGCCGGCTTTTGGCTGCAGTCTGTTGAGATTATTCTTTTAGCTGTATTGCTCGTTGTTGAAAAGGTGAGAATATGATACTTGTAATTGGAGCTATCGCTTCCGGGAAACTGAATTATGTCAAATCACTGGGTTATTCTGATAAAGATATTGCTGACGGTGTAATAGATGAAAGACCTGTCATAAATAATTTACAAGATATGATCTTTTCGGATCCTCGGGGTGCAGGAGATTTTTTTGCTTTGCTGCTGCATAAGGAAGTTATAGTCTGTAATGAGGTGGGCAGCGGCATAATACCGATTAATCGCACTGAACGTGAAGCACGTGAAGCAGTAGGCAGGCTTTGTAATCAATTAGCAAGGGAAGCGAAAATTGTAATCCGTATGGTTTGCGGCATCCCCAATGTTATTAAAGGTGAAGACCGATGAGAATAATCTTACTGCGTCATGGGGCAACTTTAAGTAATCAGGCAAGCCGTTATCTGGGCAGAACGGATGAGCCTTTAAGCAAATTAGGAATAAAACAGTCAGAAAAAGCCGGCAGTTTAACTGAAATCAAAAGAGTATACCTTAGTCCTTTGTCACGGACAAAAGATACAGCAGCAATCTGCTTCCCTAATGCGAAAACTATAATTGTAGAAGATCTTACTGAGATGGATTTTGGAGATTTCGAAGGCCGGACGGCTGAAGAGATGAAAAATGATCCTTCCTATAATGACTGGCTTAATAATAATTGTGAAAGCCAATGCCCGCACGGAGAAAGTTTTTTGTCGCTAAAAAAAAGAGTAAAAAAAGCTTTCATTAACATTGTAGAAGATGTCTTTTTGCAGGGACTCGATTCGGCGGCAATTGTGGCTCATGGCGGCAGTGTTATGGCCATAATGGCAAGTTTTGCCGATCCGTGGCAGCCTTATTTCTCTTGGCACGTTCCCAATTGTCAAGGCTACGAGTTGCTGCTGCATAAAGAAAAATGGCAGAATAACCCCATTATTGATTCCTATCGACGTTTTGAACAATTGACTTGGGTAAAAGAAAATTGTGGTTTCAACCTGTGAAGGTGCATTGATATGGCAAAGTCTTAGCAGTCAGCAATTTTGCCTCAGGATAGTTTGATTCGATTCATCTCCGAGCAGGTTGACAGCGTTATCACAGTGTCTGCAGTAAATATAAGATCATCTTTTAGATACGCGAGTATATCCTGCGAGTTTTACACATGCTTCGATAGCTGCTTTGAGAAACTTTTCAGGCAAAATTGGCGGTTCTTGATAAGCGTCATTGCCATCTTCTTCAGTATTGTCAAAAGGATAACCGGCTTCCAACATCAAAGACCCTGTAAAATTTGTTGCTTGCAAAGAACAAATAAAATTTTGCCAGTCAATTGTCCCTTTGCCTGGCAATAGATGCTGATCGCGCACTCCGTCATTGTCATGCAAATGCAAAGCAAACAATTTTTCCGGGTATTTTTCGAGTAATGAATAATTGCCGGGATTTGCTATGTGTGCATGGCCGCTGTCAAAACAAAAGCCAATAGCCGAATTATCAGAAAACTCCTGCATCAATTTATCCAGCAGCTCATACTCTTCCAGATTTTCAAAAGCAAGTTGTATTTTTGAGTAAAATGCGATTTCCGCCAGTTTGTGCATATAGTTCAAAAAGATACCGTAATTTCCTGTCTGTAATATTTTTACGTTTTCATAAGGATGAATAATCAGAGTGTCTAATCCACAACGGGAGGCATTGATAATTTCTCTTTTATGGATTTCAAATAATTCATGTCCGAACAGAAACTCTCGCCATAAGGCATCCGAGCCGGCATAGGGAAGATGGGCATGTTCGATTTTTAAGCCATAATCGGCAGACAACTTTACATGTTTTTCTTTTTCCCCGTCCATAAAAGCGAAATCGTCGCCCCACCAGCTGCAAATGGAATCAAAGCCGGCATCTTTTATCAATCGGAGCCTTTCTTCAAAAGGAAGCATATAACCAAACCAGATGTATGTGCCCAAATATGATTTTTTGCTCGACATAATCCTTTGCTTTCCTGATCATTTATCTCAAACGAATCCAGACATTAAGATCGTTATTCCCTTGATATTGAAAGATTATAGCACACATGTTTTTAAGTTATGCCAGGCGTCAGTTTAGGTGCAATTGAGCATTGATATATGGGAGAGATAACGATGACGGCAACCATACAAGCGTACAGTCATTGAAGTAAGCAAGATTAAAAATTATTTATTTCAGACAATTTTCAATTGAAAATTTTGTGCAAAAACATTTTACGTTTGCTTGACTTAACTTGTCAGTTGAAGTAATGTAAAACAAACCGATATACCGGTATGTCGGTTGATATGCGCAAGATTATTTGCTAATCATTAGCTGAGTTTCTTCGAAATTTCTAATATGTGCTATACCGGATAATACTCTATCCGGAAAATATAATATCTAAAGGGGAATAAGCAATGAAGAAAAAAATATCACTAATGTTAGTCTTGGCGATTTGCTTAGTAGCTTTCGCAGGCTGCGGGCAAAAAGATCCCGGCAAAACTCCTGATGTTACCACTACTGACACATCAGAGACCGAAGAAGCTAAGACAGAGAAATTCAAAATTGGTATCATGACTGATACTGTTACACAGGGTGAAGAAGCTTATCGTACTGCAGAAAAAATGGTGGAAAAATATGGTGAGGATATGATTATTCACCGCACTTTTCCTGACAAGGCATCCAGCGAGCAAGAAACTACTATTTCGACAATTTTAAGTTTAGCTGCTGATCCTGAAGTAAAAGTAATTGTGGCTGCTTACGCAATGGAAGGAACTACAGCTGCTTTCCAGAAGGTTCGTGAAACTCGACCGGATATCCTTCTTTTAGGTGGAGCGCCGACAGAGGATCCGGGAGTACTTGGACCTGCTTGCGATCTGCTTGTCAGCACTGATTTTATTGGAATGGGTGCCGGAGTTGCTGAAACTGCAGATATAATGGGTGCTACTACTTTGGTTCATTATTCTTTCCCGCGCCATATGGCTAACCCTATCTATTTAGCGCGTCACGACAAAATGAAGGAAACCTGCGAAGAACTTGGTATTGAATTTGTTGATGGAACTACTCCGGATCCAATGGCTGAAGCCGGGGTCACAGCGACTCAGCAGTTTATTCTCGAAGATGTTCCGCGTAAAGTTGATCAGTATGGAAAAGACACTGCTTTTTTCAGCACTAATATTGGTATGCATGAGGCTTTGATTAAGAGTATCTATGAAACCGGAGCACTTTTCCCGCATCCGGATACTCCTTCACCATTTTATGCCTATCCCGGCGCATTGGGCATAGAAGTACCTGATGACAAAACAGATGATGCGGAATGGATGTGTGACCAGATATCTAAAAAGCTGGCTGAAAAAAATATGACCGGGCGAATGGGTGTGTGGATGCCTCCTGCTCTGCCATTAATTATTGAATCACTTACTGAATATGGTGTCCGTGTCATTGAAGGCGGATATAGTCCTGACGAGTATCTGCAAGTTGATATTTTGAACGCCATCCTTGATGAATCTACGGACGGACGTTATTCTTGCAGTCTATATACCGGTGAAGATATTCCAAATTTTTACGTGTATTTAAGCGTAACTGTTTTACTATAGCTACAACAATGATTTCTTTCTCAAGATTCGTGTAGTTTATGTGTTTTGCGATAGTGCGTGCTTGGTGAACACCAAGCACTGCACCATTGCAAGGCGCAGGGGTAATAAAGGAGGAAATGCATGAATTCACAGCCGGTCTTAAGCTTTAAGAACATTGAAAAAAGCTTCGGCGATAATCTTGTGCTAACAGGTCTAAATTTTGATGTGCATCCAGGAGAAATAGTATCTCTCGTTGGTGAAAACGGATCCGGCAAATCAACATTGATGAATATCCTTTTTGGCATGGATGTTATCAGGGAAACCGGAGGTTTTAAGGGAACGGTTCACATTGCCGGCAATGAAGTACGTATTACCAGCCCTCTGGAGGCTATTGAACACGGTATTGGAATGGTGCATCAGGAATTTATGCTTATTCCGGGCTTTACAGTTCAGCAGAATATTAAGCTAAATCGGGAGCCGTTGCAGAAGAATTTATTTAGCCGTCTAATTGGCAAGAGTTTTGACACCATTGATATCGAGGCAATGCAAAGAGATGCTCTGAAGGCTTTAGATCGAGTGCATACTAATGTCAGCCCTGAAGACCACGTGGCATTGCTGCCCGTCGGTATTAAGCAATTTGTTGAGATTAGCCGCGAAATTGATAAAGAAAATCTAAAATTGTTAGTACTTGATGAGCCTACGGCGGTTTTGACCGAAACTGAAGCCGGACAATTGCTGGAGGCTGTGCGCTCATTTTCTGACGAGGGCATTGCAATAATTTTCATTACTCACAGACTCGATGAGGTGTTTGCAGTGTCCGACAGAGTGGTTATACTGCGAGATGGTTTATTGGTAGCAGATGAACTCACAAATAAATTGACTAAAACTCAGATAGCGGAGATGATGGTCGGACGCCCTCTGGCAGAATCTTTTGCTTCAGATGAAAAACGAGATTTATCGGATGAAGACATTATCTTTGAGTTTCGTGATGTTTCTGTTGACATGCCCGGAGAAGAATTATCGCATGTTAACTTGAAAGTTAGACGTGGCGAAATTTTCGGGATAGGCGGTTTAGCGGGACACGGGAAATTAGCTGTAGGCAATGCAGTAGCGGGGATGTATCCCTATACCGGTGAGGTGTTTTTTGATGGCAGTATCCTGAATGCGAATAAAATCGGCGAAGCACTTAAGAACGATATTGCCTTTGTGTCTGAGGACAGAAAAGGAGTGGGGTTGCTGCTGGACGAATCCATAATTGTTAATACTACTTTCACTAATATGGTTCAGAAGAATCATTATCTAAGAAAATTCGGATTTGTCACGCAATATGACCATGAAAGAGCTCGCCAGGATGCTGAAAGGATGATCCAGGAATTAGAAATTCGCTGTCAGTCACCTGAAGATCCTGTAGGCAGATTATCCGGCGGCAATCAACAAAAAGTTTGTATGGCGCGTGTGCTTATCGCGAACCCTAAAATGCTTTTTGTTTCTGAGCCTACTCGTGGTATTGATATTGGCGCAAAGAAGTTGATTCTTAATCGACTTCAGAAAATTAATTATGAGTCCGGAGTGACCATAGTAATGATTTCTTCCGAATTAGGCGAGCTGCGCTCGATTTGCGACAGGATTGCAATAATCTCCGGCGGTGAAATGCAAGGTATTCTGCAGCCTGACGCCGCCAATGCAGATTTTGCACTGATGATGTCAGGAGATCCATCAGTGCGCCAGGAAGGTGGTGCAGCCTAATGAGTGGGATCAAGGATTTCGCAAACCGTCTGGGAATGCCCCGTTTGATAATGTCGATCTTTTTGCTGCTGTTGTTAATCATGGTTGCTGTTTATCAATTGCCTTTTAGCATGATTGTCAGTCAGTCTATTACCCGATCCGGTATTAATATGGTTCTTGCCTTGGCAATGGTTCCTGCAATTAAGTCGGGTATAGGTATGAATTTTGGTTTGCCATTAGGGATTATTTGTGGCCTGATAGGCGGACTCATCAGCTTGGAATACAATATTACGGGTCTTTTAGGAATTTTAGCGGCTTGGTTAATCTCAGTGCCTTTAGCGATAGCGGCTGGCTGGGTTTATGGCTTGCTGTTAAACAAGGTTAAAGGCTCGGAGCTGATGGTAGGTACTTATGTTGGATTCTCTGTAGTTTCACTTATGTGTATAGCCTGGCTTAAGCTGCCTTTCAATAACCCAAGTCTAGGCTGGGCAATGGGCGACGGTCTGCGTGTAACCATAACGCTTGATGAGTGGTACGACAAAGCTCTTAATGAACTTTGGGCTTTTGAAGTTTTTGGAGTTACGATACCAACCGGTTTGATTCTTACTTGTGCGCTATTTTGTTTTTTGGTCTGGATATATATCCGCAGTCGTACCGGAATGAGTCTGATGGCTGGCGGCAGCAATCCGAACTTTGCCCGTTACAACGGCATTAATCCGAACCGTACTCGTGTTGTCGGAGCGATACTTTCGACAGTAATAGCTGCCTTAGGCATTATTGTTTATGCACAAGGGTTTGGATTTTATCAGTTATACAGTGCGCCAATGACGATGGCTTTTCCTGCAGTTGCAGCAGTATTGATAGGCGGTGCAAGCGCAGCTAAGATCAAGATATCAAATGTTGTGATCGGAACTACTCTATTCCAAAGCATTTTGGCAATCGCTTCCCCGGTCGCCGCAGCGATTTTTCCTGAAGGAAATCTGGCTGAAGTATTCAGGGTAATCGTCAGTAACGGAATTATCTTATATGCGCTTTCCAGATTTGAAGGAGGGCGTCACAAATGATGAAAAATAAAAAATCTTTAGATAAATTTAAAAAAAGCGGAATATCAAAGCATAAACTTAAAAATGTTTTTCTGGATAATGCCGTACTGATACTATTTGTTTTTACATGCGGTATCGGCCTGTTATACGCGGATCAACCTGTCAACTATATTATAAATCAAGTTACCACACGGTTTTTTCGAAACATTGTGCTTGTTCTCTCCTTGATAGTGCCTGTTTGGGCCGGTATGGGATTGAATTTCAGCATTGTAGTAGGTGCTATGTCTGCACAGGCAGGAATGATTATTTCTCTCAACTATGATATTTCAGGTGTTATCGGAATATTATTAGCATTTTTCACGGGGGCCTTGATTGCAGCATTTTTGGGTTTTCTTACCGGCAAGCTGTTCAATCACACTAAAGGGCAAGAAATGATAACCGGCATGATTTTAGGATTCTTTGCGAATGGTATATATCAGTTGGTATTTATGTATCTGTGCGGACCCGTCTTCCCAATCCGAAATAAAAATATCTTGCTGCCTAACGGTATAGGCATTAACGGTATCATAACGTTGGATCAGTCGCTTGGAGGAGCTCTGGATAAATTATGGATGCTAACCCTGGATAAAGTTTTGTGGGTTGTAATAATTATCTTTACTGCTTACTACTTAGTCAGATTACTAAAAGCAGTCATAAAAAAAGCCCCTAGAACTTTTGTAAGAAATTATTTGCCATTTATTCTGCTGGGGGCCAGCTCATTGTTGCTTTATCTTTTCTCCAATTACTGGGAAGCTTTTATCAGCACTTCTATTTTTACCAGCATCCCGATGATAACGGCATTGATAGCCGGAATTGTATGTTTATTCATCACTTTTCTTGGCAACACCAAGCTGGGAAGTGATATTAAGGCTGTTGGACAAAGCATGCCTATCGCTCGGGCCGCGGGCATTAATGTTGAGAAAACTCGAATAATCGCCATTGTGTTCTCTACCGTTATAGCTGCGATTGGGCAAGTTATTTATTTGCAGAATTTGGGTACCTTAACCACATATTCTGCCGCAGATCAAATAGGCACCTTTTCAGTTGCTGCATTGCTGGTAGGGGGAGCTTCCATAATCAAAGCAAATATTGGGCACGCAGTTTTGGGTACAATTTTGTTTCATTTGATGTTCATCGTGGCACCAATTGCAGGCAAAAATATTTTTGGTGACGCTCAAATCGGCGAATACTTCCGTGTGTTTGTGTCATACGCCGTAATAGCCGTTTCTTTAGCGCTGCATGCCTGGACAAATCAAATAAAGACTAGCGGAAAAAATAAAACTGAGTAACAAGCACCGTTTATAACATACTTATGTAAAGAAAGAGGTAGAAAATGACAAAGACTGTTTTATATGGAAACATCATCGACGGAACAGGCCAGCCTTTGCTGGAAAATGGCATGGTAGTTATTGAGGGATCAAAACTAGAATATGTTGGTCTAAAAATTGAGCAGTATCAGCTTCCGCAAGATGCAATAATCTATGATTATACTGATTCATATATTATGCCCGGTTTGATAGAAGCACACTCACATCTCTCGGGGTATGGCAGCAATAATCCTTTGGACTGGGTCATTGACCCAATGCCAATTAAGGTTTGTCAGATCGTCCATGACTTACAAGCTCTTCTCAATGCCGGATTTACCTCTGTCCGCGATTGCGGAGGTTATGGCGGCGTTATTCGCCGTGCTATGGACAAAGGGCTGATCCAGGGACCGCGAATTTATACAGCGAATGCGGCGATATCACCTACTTCCGGCCATGCAGATGTTTGGACTGATTTCTCTCCCCAATTGCTTGAAGAGTGGGAAGGTACTCATGTTGTCGCTGATGGTGTTGATGAATGTCGCAAAGTATCCCGGACCCAGTTTCGTCACGGGGCTGATTTTATCAAGATTATGACGACCGGCGGTATCATGGATACTGCATCAGACCCCGGTATGGCCTATTTTAATCATGACGAGATTGCGGTTTGTGTAGAAGAAGCTGAAAGAATGAGCACATATGTCGCAACTCATGCTGAAAGTGACGCAGGTGTTTATAATGCGGTCGTTGCCGGAGTAAAATCCATTGAACATGGTTATATGACCACTGACAGAACATTAGAAGAGATGCTTAAGAGAGGTTGCTGGCAAGTGCCAACTCTCAGTGCTATGGCAATACTGCTGGAAAATGTAGACAGCATGATTCCCGTTGTGGCTGAGAAGATAAGGTACGTTGTGCCTAAGGCTATGGAATCTGTTGCAAGAGCACGTGAAGCAGGTATCCCAATGGCTTGCGGCGCCGATTACCTTAGTGTCAAAGGGCAAAACGAATACGGCGGCAAGAATTGCAGAGAGCTGCTGGAATTTACAAAAATTGGCTATTCACCACTGGAAGCAATTAGCTGTGCGACCAAAATGGGCGCTATGACAATGCAAAGTGAAGATAAACTCGGTACACTGGAAGCAGAGAAGCTGGCGGATTTAATCGTGGTAGAGGAAAACCCTCTGGATAATATTAGCTGTCTGATGGATGTGGACAATACGAAGTTGGTCATGAAAGAAGGCATAGTTGTTAAACACATTCAGTAGAACTAATTTTAATAAGGAGTTTGCGCCATGAATATTGTAATAGCTCCAGATTCTTTTAAAGGCAGCGCATCTGCAAAAGAAATAGCAGTTTATATTAAAAATGGAATATTGGCCGTTGATCCCTCTGCCAATTGTGTGTCGCTTCCAATTTCTGACGGCGGAGAAGGTTTCTGTGATGCTATGTTAGCTATATCCGGAGGTGAGCGCTTTACAATGCCGGTGATAGGTGCTGATGGTTATCGGCAGAATGCCAGTTGGGCAAAACTGCTTGATGGGACGGCAATTATTGAATTAGCTCAGGCATCAGGACTAAATTCATCTTATCAAGATTTAAATGCCATGAGTACAACAACTTATGGAACCGGCGAACTGATACGTGCTGCTATAGAGTCCGGCAGTCGAAATATTATCGTAGGTTTGGGCGGATCAGCGTCAACCGATGGAGGGATGGGTCTATTACAAGCTTTGGGTATTTCCTTCAAAGATAAAGCTGGAAATGAGTTGGGCTATGGCGGAGGAGAATTAGCGAATCTTCACGAAATAGATATCGCAGGATTAGATCCTCAGGTCAAGGAATGTGAATTTATTGTTGCTTGTGACGTAAACAATCCGCTAACCGGGAAAAACGGAGCTGCTGAAATATTCGGCCCGCAAAAAGGAGCTACTCCGGAAATGGTACGCGAGCTTGATATGAATTTGTCAAATTTTGCAATAAAAGCGCGGTCGTTTGTAGAACAAGATCTATCTGTCTTGCCCGGGGCCGGTGCTGCCGGCGGTACATGCTTTGGCTTGATGGTATTTTGTGGAGCAGTGATGAAGCGGGGAATTGATGTGATATTGGACAAAGCCAACTTTGAGAACCTGCTAAAAGGTGCAAACTTAGTCATAACAGGGGAAGGATGCATAGATGAACAGACAATATTTGGCAAAGCCCCTATTGGAGTCGCCTTACGAGTAAAAGAAGTGTTTCCGCAATTGCCGGTTGTCGCAATATGCGGATACAAAGGACCGGGTGCTGAGAAAGTATTGAATTATGGTGTAGACGAGATAGTGGAAATCAATACCTCGATTCCAAATAATTGTGCCATGAAGAAAGTTAAAGAACTAACAGAACAGGCTGCTGCCAAAATTATGACAAAATATTTAGCAGAAGAAATTGTTGTTTTGTCAAAATAAAGAAAATTTCCAGGATACTCGATACTTGTTTAGCAAATTACTGTCATGTAACGATATAATAGAAATATTAATATTTAGAAAAGGGTAGTACGATGACATCGGTAAAATTTTTGCACGACGTTGCATATGAGTATCTGCGTGAGATGATTGTTTCCGAGAAACTTGTGGTAGATAAGCTTTACTATAGTACTGACATCGCTAAGTCAATTGATATGTCACTAACTCCTGTTCGCGACGCATTACAGCGTTTGGAGCAGGACGGCTATGTTGAGGTTATGCCCAGTAGGGGATTTCGCATTCGTCGTTTAACAAATAAAGACATTCGTGAAATAGTTCAATTTCGATGTGCGATTGAAGGATATAGTGCCAGCCAGCTTGGAAAGGATATTATTGAGGGAAAAGATGTAAGTTCGACAGTCGACGCCCTAAGTTCCTGCATTAAAAGCATGGAGCAGCTGCAGCTGCTGCCTTCGGATATCAGTGAGTTCTCAGATCTGGACAGCCAGTTTCACTTGGAGATGGTTCGCTACTTAAATAACACTTTGTTCAATATTAATTACGATAAAAATGTTAATCTTATTAAACGTTTCCTGGTAGAAGCCATGAACAAGCCATATCGTATGGAAGAATCTATTGAAGAGCATCACCTGATTTTAAACGCTATCCTGCAAGGGAACACCGCAGACATAAACAAAAACCTGCACTCTCACATAAACAAAGCGGGAGGCATGTTATTAATGATGGAACCAGATTAGCCTCATTCAAATGGACAGCTAATCTCAATTTAATGAGAACTAACATTCGAAATGGCGGCCAAGAACCCTAATATGCTTTTTGCCTGTCTTGCATTGATTTGGTCTATAAAGCCGTATTAAAAATCAACTCGAAGAAGATTCTTTAAGCTTCAACCTTTCAGTTGCGGTCTATATACTTGGCATCTACCCAGGGAAGAGTGATATTGCCTCCGACCTCCGCTTCATAATCTATTAGCCCCTTAAACTCGCCGTAAATAGTCAGATTCCAATCTTTGGCATAAGCTTCGGTAACGGCGGGAACATCAAAGGTTACGTAAACACTGTCTCCCCAGGATATTTCACCTTTTGTTACATTGAGGCCATAAGTATAGTAACCTTCTTCGGGAGTATCTTCTAATACCTCAACAATCTCTCCTGTAAGTTTGACAATTTTTCCTTCATATTTTTCCGGATTTGTCATCAGCTCAGTATAGGCTACGGATTCGCTGTTTACTTTATATTGCATTTCAGCCGCGTCTTCATCGCTCAGAGACTCAGTTTGCGAAATTTTGGATGAATCAGCTTCAGCTTTTTCACGCACTTTTTTGTCCATATAAGCGTTATAGACCATAAGTCCGATCACGATGACACCGAGAAGTATTCCGACCCACGGTTTCTTTTCCTTCTGTGCCAGCTGTTTATAATCCTCTCGCTGCAGCTCACGATGTTTATTCACTTTTCTGTTCGGGTATAATTCTCTTTCAGGATACCCGCTGGATGATGCTAAGTCCTGTTCGTTTTTTTGCTCGTCATCGCTCATATTTTTCTCCCTGAAATTTAATCTAATAATACTGCCATACATGGTGACAGTATTCAAAATTATATCTGATCCTGATGTTGAAGCAGGAAGCCTGTCCACTGGCCGGAAATCTGAAGCAGACAACAGTCCGGATAATCCGGCGCAATTTTTGGTGTATGATTTGCTCTCGACCCCAGGAGTGTTTGCGTTTATTATACATATAATTTGATTTACCGTATTGGGATGATAACGGAATTTATATATTTCCCCCGAAGTTCTTGAACTTAAACAGGGAGGTCTGTTATTTTGAAACAACTAATTAAATGAGATGGAGTATCAAGATTTCGGACGGTGATATAAAAATCGATATAGGGGAACGGTCTATCAGTGTTATGATCGAAACGCAGCTTCTTCAACATAAGGTGGCATTGCCTGAGTATGTGTCTGCTTGTGTTGACATGAAAAAATTTATTAAATTCTGTAGAGCGTGTCCGGAATACGGAAATAACTGGTCTTGTCCGCCTTTTAATTTCTCGCCCTATGAAATTTGGCAGTCATATAAATCCATCTTGTTGTATGGGAAGAAAATCATACTGGGGGAGGAGCTGACCAGCGAGCGGTATGAAGCAGATGAGTTGAATGCTGTCGTTTATAAGATCTATACACCTGTGAAACATTTTATTGCAGAAAAACTGCAGGAGATGGAA
>DASRVY010000018.1:0-2848 GCA_035654855.1 Bacillota bacterium
AATCTATTGTTTCCAACTTATCGTGTCGATCAGAAATTGGTAGATGCCGGCAAAAAGACTCTTGGGGTCATGCATTGCATGCCTGGAATGCGAGAGGAAGACATTACTACGGAAGTCTGGGACGGCCCCAATTCTCTATTATTTGAAGAGGCAGAAAACCGTCTGCATATACAGCGCGCAATTTGCGCATGGTTTATGTCAGGGAGAGAGCCGAGTGATGAGTCTTATTCACACTATATGGGAAAAGCAAAAGAAATTTTTAATAAGCATGAGCGAAAGTTGCCTGGCGATCATTATCCGGAAAAATAGAATCCGGTTGTGAAATAAATACTGATGGATGTAAGAAAGAAAAGGTGATGTTATGCAAGAGAAAAAACTAGGCAGATTCTCTGTATTCATGATGCTTATTGTTGGAATTATGTTTGCAGACGCAATTGCCAGCAACACGAATGCCGGCATAGCCTCTATAACTTGGTGGGTTATTTTGGGCATCCTGTACATGATTCCTTCGGGCTTTATAATCGCAGAGTTATCAGGAGCTTATCCCGGAGAAGGTGGAATTTTTGTTTGGATAACAGAGGGGATGGGTCCAAAGTGGGCAGCAAGATCTTCTTGGCTGTTTTTTATGTGCGGTCTATTTATTCCCGTTTCTTCATTTATTATGTGCAGTGATATTTTGTTTGCGCTATTTTATCCCAGCGCATCATTTATTCTGCGCGTAGTAGTTGCGATCGTGTTGCTTTGGGTTATGATCGGCGTTTCCTGCATGCCTATGGTGCAATCACAGTGGCTGATTAATATAGCGGGAATTGTCAAACTCTTCTTGTTCCTAGGTTGTTTTGCGTCCGGAATATTCTTCATCGCTCGCGGCCACGCTGCCGCCAATGACATAAACCTCAATACTCTTATGCCTACTATGGACAGCGGCTTAATGTTCTTGCCAATTATTGTATATTGCTGTACCGGTATGGAGTTGGCTTCTGCCTCAGCGGAGCAGACGAAGAATCCTGCTAAAACCCTTCCAAAAGTGATAATTGGTGTGGCTGTTTTAGCGGTGGTTTTGAACGTAATAGCAAATTTAGGCATGATGCTGGTGCTTCCAATTGAAGCTATAGATCTTGACCTCGGCTTGCTGGATGTGTTCGAAACAGTATTCGGAGGAGGGTTATTCTACTACTTTGTCGGTGTCATTTTCCTGTTCGCAGTTTTCGCGCAATGTGTAACCTGGATGATTGGCGGCAATCGCGGGGCAGCTGAATCAGCAAAAGCGGGAGAATTACCGGCGGTTTTTGGCAAAGAAACAGCGGGAGGACAGCCTATTGGAGCAATTATGATAACTGCCATCGCCGCCAGTATCATGTTGATTGTATACGCTTTGCTGTCTGAAGATGCCTCAAATCTATTCTTTAACTTGCTAAACGCAGGAGTAATAGGTTCCCTATTGCCTTATGTTTTTATGATTATCTCCTATCAAAACCTGAAGAGAAAAGGAATGGGAGGATATACCGAGCTCAAGACACCCGGCGGAATGGTGTGGGCGTGGATAGTGCAAATAATTCAAGTACTTGTTTTGCTTCTGATGGTATATGTTCCCGGCTACGGATGGTCAGATGGAGTGGTCACGAATATTCTAGGCTTAGTAGTGATGGTTGTTTCAGGAGAGATTGTTCTTAAGATCGTGGAAAGAACTAATGTCGTCAGCAATTGATCTTTTTAACCCGGCAAATCAATTAATAACGAGCGAAATCATAAGTCAAAAAAGATAAGGAGGAAACCTAATGAAGAAACGAATCGCAGCAGAATGGGAACCTGCAAAAGGCGTTATGATAGCTTATCCGATATCTTTACCCCGTGCTCTTGTATGTGAACTTGCGAAAGATACTCAGATATACTTACTTTGTCCGGATGATACCGATGAGATCAACAAAGCAAAGGATCTCATGACGAAATTCGGAATTGATGCAAAAACCGTTAAATATCTGAGGGTTCCAAAAGGAGATGATGCGACATGGCCTCGAGACTGGGGTCCGCATCCCCTGTTTACTGAAAAAGGGGAATACAAATTTTTGGGGCCGAGTTATGTCCTGAGTACACCCTTTTGCGGTCCGGAACATGATGCCCCTTTGACCTGCGCTCCTTGGCTTGATGAGCCAAAACCTATTGATGAATTCGAAGGGGACACCTCTGATGATCTGACAGCCGCTGCTATCGCAGAGCAATTAGATATAGACTTCATAAAGCTTCCCTTTGCCTTTACAGGCGGCAATGTCCTCTCTGACGGCATAGACAGCATTCTGAGTACTGAAGTCTTGCTTTTAGAAAATAAATTTAAGGGATTTCGCGAAAGAGAGTTCTTCGGCGATGTCGCTTTAATCTCGGGCATGAACAATTATTCCATATTTTCGGACTATGAAGATTATAGCTTGCAGCATGTCGACACTCTATTGAAGATGCTGGATGCCCATCGATTATTAGTTTTGCGTCCGCCGGAAGATCATCCTTTGTTCCAGCGATATGAAGACATTGTCAATAATGAAATATCACATGCTCTGAACTCTTATGGCAGGCCATGGGAAGTATTGAGAATGGATACCGGTGTTTTATCTGATGGTGAAGGAATGGCTTCTTATGTTAACAGTCTGATTTTAAACAAATGCATTTATGTTCCAATGTATGGTATTCCTGAAGACGAAAAAGCTCTGCAGCAATGGGAAGCCGCAATGCCGGGCTACAATATTAAAGGCTTTGAATTTGTACTCGCAGAAGAACCGGACGCGTACAATCCGGACGATTTATATTCAGAAATAGGTTGGGATCCCGGCGATGTTCTTCATTGCAGGACACGCGC
>DASRVY010000019.1:0-1882 GCA_035654855.1 Bacillota bacterium
ACACATTGCGATCGTACCGATTCCGCCCGGAGTCTCGGGTTTAATCCTCATATTCATGTCGTAATCGCCGGTATGAATGGTGATATAGTCTCCCGTATTAGTATTTGCCATCTCGGGCAAGATCTGCTGCGGGTGATCCAGATGAATAAAGGTCTCACCGTCAGCGGTACGGCCAAATACTTGTTGGCGGATACCGGCGAGGTTGCCTTTTAACGCTTCACCATATTTTGATTTACGATCAACTTCAGTAATGATCGGATCTTTGGTGATCTCTGAATCGGTAACTTTAACACCCATGCCTGCAGCTATCATTCCCACAGACTCAGGGAATCCAACGTGGCCTGCCAGGTCATCGGCCGCCATGCGTCTCTCGAACTCTTCCATGGAAATGCCGACACCCTGTTCATGCATTACAGCTGTGCCGAATGGAGACAAGTCATTAATACGTGCCGCCTCGATAGAATTGACATTTTCACAGGCCCCTGTCAGAGCGAGAATCAGATAGTCAAGCACAAAGCCGGGGTTAATGCCTGTTCCCAGAACTGAAACACCATGCTTTTTAGCAAGAACATCGAGCTTCTTTGCCAGATCGGGATGCTGTGCTTGCGGCCAAGCCATCTCTTCAGCGGTAGATATGACATTAATGCCGTTTTCTATACAGAAAACCAACTTGTCCATCTGAGCTTCTGTGAAGCTGTCTGTTGCCAGGATCGCTATATCACAGCTTCCCGGATAAAACACTTCACTCTCATCTTTTGTGATTTTGACTTCAGGACGATTTCCTCTGTCCACTTCCAGCAGCTCATAGATATCTTTCCCTACGATCTCATCCCATTTGTCGCAGACGCCCGTAATAGTGAGGCCCTTTTTGGTTGTGATCATTTTGGCGATTCCGCTGCCCATGGCTCCGAAGCCCCAAAGTCCAACTTTGATTTCTTGCATAATTTTCCTCCTTATGTGTCGTTCTTTTTAAATATCTGCTAAATATTTCAGATATATATTTTAACTAAGCCGGATTATCCTGCTCCTTGTTTTGTCATCATCCGGCATGGAACCCAATTAGCAATGGATCCTGGTACCACTCTTGCCGCTCACACCTTCTGAGGCATTCGCCAATGAAGTGATAATTGCTTCTCTGCCGGGACCTGACTCAACAAAAGAGAGGCAGGCATTTACCTTAGGCAACATGCTTCCCGGGGCAAAATGGCCGGCCTTGATATATTCTCTGATCTCATCGACAGAGACATTATGCAAATCTTTTTGTTCCGGTTTCCCGTAATTAATTGAAACATAGTCCACAGCTGTCAGAATAATCAGCAAATCTGCAGAAATCAATTCCGCCAATTTTGCACTGGCAAAATCTTTGTCGATAACGGCAGCCACACCTTTAAGTCCGCCTTCATCAGCAATAACAGGTATTCCCCCGCCGCCGGCGGCTATAACTAATTGACCGGCCTCAACCAGAGTTTTGACCGTCTCTATTTCAACAATCTCCTGGGGCAGAGGTGAAGGCACATGGCGCCGCCACCCTCTTCCTGCATCTTCCTTCATAACCCAGCCTGTCTCCCCGGCAATCTCCCGGGCAGTCTCAGAGCTATAAAAAGATCCGATAGGTTTAGTCGGATCTTCAAATGCAGAGTCATCAGGATCGACTCTAACTTGAGTTATCACTGTAGCAACCGGAACTGCAAGTTTTCTGCGCAAAATTTCGGTCTGAAGTGCATTTTGCAGATGATAACCAATATAACCTTGGCTCATGGCGCCACATTCAGGGAAAGGTATATTATCACCGCTTTTTTCGAAAGCCAGATTGATCATCCCTACCTGGGGACCATTCCCATGTGTCAATAATAGTTGATTCCCGTCCTCTATTAAATCAATC
>DASRVY010000020.1:0-3736 GCA_035654855.1 Bacillota bacterium
AGAATGAATACCCTCCAGGTATCTGTTGTAAGAAGTGTTGGCGGCTATTTCTGCCCAATATCTTGCTGATTCGTTCATAAGTCTAAGGCTTTCGGCCTGGTTAATTCTTATAGCGTTCATTTGCCCGGCCAGAATGGAGGCTGTCTCTTCGCTTACCCCTTTTATGGCACCTGACAAAGAAGCATCTGCGGCATCTGCGGCCCCTGCCGAGAATCCATCAAACCCAGCCTCTTGCATCGCCTTATCAAAGTCTTTCATCAAATCAATGGCCCCGCCAAAAGCCGGCCCAACGTTTTCCGAAAACCTCATAATATCATCCATCCAGCTACCATCCCCACCATCCATACTTGACTGCATTTCACTCTGAAGCTTATCAAAGTAGGATTGAAAATAAGGGGTGATTATCTCTTTCATAAAGAGAGATTGAAGAACATCGTTCACCACATCCTTAAAGTCCATAGCTGCGTCGCTGCCGTTTTTAAAGGCATCTACAAGGGTGGATTCAAGGCTGGTTCCTAAATCCCCGGCCACGCTCTTTATTATGCCTTTCATTTCCTCCATAGCCTGAGCGTACTCTTCGGCCGCGGCTTTGGCATTTTCGACCATTCTCTTCGTGCCCTCGTCGGTTATGTAGCCCATTTCGTCCATCAGCGAAAAGAAATCTGCCCACTCTTCGCTGCTCATTCTGGCAATGTCTGCTGATGTTTTGCCCATCGCTGCGAAGGTGTCGTTGAAGGCATCACGTAATTTGCCTAAAGCATTCCCTTGTGCTTTCCGGTCTGCATATCCACCGAATATTCCGGCGGGGTCAAGTAATCCCCCAAGGAAATCTTTGAATGATTTATTTTTCAGCCCTACGTTCAGCTGACCGAAAAGTAAGTCTTGCCAGCCTTCTCCAGCATAATCAGCCATGTAGTCACCAAGTATCTGGCCAATGCCAAAAGAATAATTGTCCGTTTTGGTGCCGAACAGCCGACGTTTTGCGCTACCTTCAGCGGTGAAAACAGCGTTTTGCATCAATGTCCCAAGGGCCTCATCCATTTGTTTTTTTGAATCGCCCATCACATCCAAAGCAGACTCATATTGCTTTTTGAAGTTAGGGTCAAGAAAAGCGCTTTGGTATAACTCTTGTTTGGCCCTTTCTCTGCGCAAATTGTTTATTTCGGCCTCCATATCCAGCTGGCTGGCCAGCGATTTATTGAGGGCCATTTGAGCGTTCACTTCTTCATTTTGCCACCCCTGCCGGATTTTCGCCAATTCACCCCCTGCGGTAATGGCAAGGGATATGATTCCAGATACCTTTTGAAAACCTGAAGCGTTGCTGTCATTCAAGGTGCCGATAACATTCCCAACTCCGCCAATCAAATCAGCGACTTTCATAAGTGCGCTGCCTAAATCAGCGTCAATCTCTGAAACGGCCCTTGCAACGTCCTGCGCTGCATAGGCTGAATCAATTAGATTCTCTGCCAGCTCGATGTTCATTGAGGTTTTGGTAATATCCCGGATAATGGAATAAATCTTTTCATACCTCTGAACTGCGGCCTCTAATGCTTTTGTGTCTGCCGGCCCGGGGGTAATGGCCTCAATGGGACTCATCCTTGGTTTGCCCTTTATCGGGTCTGGCCGGTCGTCTATAAGGTCAATGTTTGCTTTTGCAGCTGCCAAATAAATGGCCGTGGTGGCTTCTACATTGTTGCGGGAATCCCTCAACAGCCCTTCCAGATATTCCTTGTAAGTGTTCCCATCTTTGATGAGTTCGGAATAATACCCCTTAACAGCAGCTTTGTCTTCGTCCCGTGCATTCCTTACAGCGTCGTTGTAATCGTCGTAGGCTTTTTTACGCTCTTCCAATCCCTTTTTAAAGGCCTCTAATACGTTCGCGGGGGCTTCCTCTTCGGTCTTTTGCGGCTCGGTCTTTGGCGGCTCCGCTGTCAAATTATTCAGGGCATTCTGAGCTTGAGCAATGCTTTCTAAAATCTGTTCCCGCTCTGAATATATTTTGTTTGCGCGCTCCGCAGCTTTGGCAATTTCGTCTTCGTTGGCCCTGCGCTCAATGGTTCTGGTCCCACCCGTGGCCGTGGCAATGGTTGACGATGTAATACCTTCCTGAAAAACTCTTTGCAATGGAGCCAATTTATTATCCAGTTTCTCCACAGCTTTTTGAGCTTCCTCGATTTGCTTAGTAAGCTGTATTTTGGCGGCCTCTTTTTGCGCTTCGCTAAATTCCCTTACTTTCTCGATGTTCACATCCAAAACACGGCCGTACTCGTCAAACTCGGTTACAACTCCGGGTACTGACTTTGAAAGGGCCTCCATTACAGTATTAAGGCGGTCGTTTTCGTCCTTCGTCCTTTCAGCTTTCCCTCTCAGGGTTTCGTACTCACCAGCAAGCCGTTCAACCTCTTTGCCTGAATCTGAGAACTTGGAAACAGACTCATTCAGGTCTGCAATAATATCCTGAGCTGACTTTGTTTTGTTGGCAAATAACGTAATGGCAGCAACCAACGCAGCAACTCCGGCGGCAGCCAGTCCCAAAGGATTCATCTTTGTGGCAAGGTTAAAGGCCAGCTGTGCATCTTTGGCCGTTTTTATGCCTTTGGCAAGGCTGAACCATGCCGATATGGCCCCAGATATGTTTCTGGCTTTCTCTGCCATGTGCAAGAGTACAACAGCTCCTTTATAGGCCCCATAAGTAACTACGATAGCTTTGAGTACATCCAAAACAGTTTCGTAATTCTCAACTAAAGAATTAAGCCCCTCAATACCTGCGTATAGAATACCTTCGTTAGATTCTCCGAGTTTATTAAGCATTTGTTCCCACGAATCCCCCAGGTTAGAAAGTCTTCCAGTAAGAGAAGAGCTTTGCTTTTCCATCAGGTTATAGAACATCCCACCCTCATCCGACAGATTGCTGATAACTGCTTTAAGGTCATTAAACCCTACTTTACCCTTAGCTACAAGGTCGGAGACTTCGCTCTCTGCTACATCCATGTGCTTCGCAAGCTCCGCAACGATAGGGACGCCAGCATTCATGAACTGAAGCATTTCCTGCCCCATCAACCGGCCTTTAGCCCGAACATCGCCATAAGCTTTGATTAATTGCGATAGCGGAACAGATAACCCCGCAGAGATATCTCCTAATTGACGAAGGCTGTTCATAACCTCATCCACAGGCTCCTGTACAGCAAGTAGCTGCTTTGCACCCTGCCCCACTTCGGCCAATGAAAAGGGCGTTTTTGCGGCCATCTCTATAACATCAGACATCAATTGATCCGCACGCGCCTTATTGCCTATAATAGACTCCATAGCGATTTCTAACTGCTGGAATTCACCACGGACTTGGACCATCTGACTTATAAAGCCTTTAGCGGCTGCAAATGAAAAATACCCGGCCATTGCGGCCCCGATGCGCTTAAAGGTTGAATCCATTTCAGCGCCCTGCTGTTTGGCTTGCTGCGTAAATCCATTGATGCGATTGTTTACATCCCTGAGCTCTCTCTTCAACTGGTCAGCGTCCAGCGTTGCTTCAAAATATAGATTGGCCATTACTTATCGTTTTGCATATTTGGCGAAAAGGTCCCTTTCCAAATCTCCGGACTTCACCTCTTTGGCTTCGTCCTTCTTATCGTAATCATACCACGGCAAATCTGCCATCATAAGATTTAAGTTCTGCCAGCTGATACCCCACATCAGGTAGTCGAAGCTGAACCCGAAGGTTTTTGCGGCCCCTGCGATT
>DASRVY010000021.1:0-1837 GCA_035654855.1 Bacillota bacterium
AGAAAAGAATGATGCTGATGGAGCTTATTTTACCAACCATTACGCTCAAGACGATCCTAATGAGAAATTGCAGTCATTCTTGAGTGCCTACAGCGAAGAATACGGCATGGAAGCTGTTTCATTCGCAGCTCTCGGCTATGACGCGGCTAATATGATGATTCAAGCTATCAAAGAGGCCGGAAGCACCGATTCAGATGCCATTATTACTGCTATGAAGAATATAGAGTATGAGGGTGTTACCGGCAACATAACTTTTGATGACAATAACAATCCAATCAAGACTGTGAGTATTATTCTGATCAAAGATGGTGAATACACGCTGTTTACCAAGATGCAAAGTGACGAGTAGCATCGAAAACGCAGAAAAGACTTAACTCTCTAACCAAGTTATTTTATATCAAAGTCATGAACCAGGCAGGATAACATCCTCTTGGTTCATGGCATTTGTTGTTTTTTTGAGGAGCTCTGTTGAAAAGAGATTATTTATGACATATTTCATATTACAGTTTTTGAACGGATTACAGATAGGTTCAATTTATGCTCTGATTGCCTTAGGGTACACAATGGTATATGGGATTATTAAGCTGATTAACTTCGCTCACGGCGATATTATGATGACGGCAGCTTATTTTATTTATTTTTTCATGACATTGTTGAAATTGCCTTTTATTCCGGCCGTCGTTCTGGCAACAGTTTTTTCTGTCATTCTTGGAGTGCTGATTGAGAGGATAGCATACAGACGTTTGCGCAATGCCTCGAGACTTTCCGCATTGATTACCGCTATCGCAGTCAGCCTCTTTCTGCAAACCCTGTACGCCATTTTATTCACGCCTGATCCCAGAGCCTTCCCACTGACCGCATCCAGCTTTCCTGTCTTGCAGTTAGGTGAGATCTCTTTAAGCTCTTGGACCTTGATTACAATAGCTGTCTCCGTAGTTGTGATGATTCTTTTGCAACTGTTCGTGACCCGCCACAAAGCCGGCAAGGCGATGCTGGTTGTCTCGGAAGATCTGAAGGGCGCACATCTGATGGGGATCAAGGTGAACCGGATAGTATCGATGACCTTTGCTATCGGTTCAGCTCTGGCAGCCATCGCTGCAGCGCTTTATATTGTTTCTTATCCCCAGATAACTCCTTATATGGGAGCATTGCCCGGCATTAAGGCCTTCATCGCGGCTGTGCTGGGCGGGATAGGGCTTATGCCCGGGGCCATGCTGGGCGGCTTTCTGCTTGGGCTCGTAGAGACAATGACTCGTGCATATATTCCTTCATCAGTGGCACAGCTATCTGAGGGTATCGTCTTTGTCATCCTAATCCTGGTCTTGCTGCTGAAACCGGCAGGTTTATTGGGTAAGAGCGAGCGAGAGAAAGTGTAGGGGAAGAATATGCCAAAATCAAAAATCAAATCATATGCAATTAATTTGGCTATTGCGGCTTTTGTTTATCTGATCTTATATCTCATATTCAGCAATGGACTGGTAAGCCGCACCCTCATAGACCTTTTCACTCTTTGCAGTATATTCAGCATAGCTGCGGTATCTTTGAATCTTTCGACAGGACTTCTGGGCGAATTATGTTTGGGGCATGCCGGTTTCATGTCTGTAGGCGCTTATACTTCAGCGCTGATAACGCTGTCTGCCGGCAAGCCGGGTAACACTCTTATTCTTATTGTTTCTTTGATTGCAGGCGGTCTGATGGCGGCGCTCTCGGGTATAGTCGTCGGTATCCCCGCTTTCCGGCTGAGAGGGGATTATCTTGCTATCACCACTTTGGCTTTTGGCGAAATAGTAAAAGTTGTTATGCGGTCAATGAAAATTACAGGAGGCGGTCAGCCTCT
>DASRVY010000022.1:0-1254 GCA_035654855.1 Bacillota bacterium
AATGTATCAAGCGAGGTCGAAAGTGCTGGACAATCTAATATAGGGCAAATGGCGGACACAGGCGAGGATAGAACATCAAACATAATTAATAAGGCTAAGGGCAGAGTAGCCGACTCTGTATCACCACAATGATTGAGATAACATTAAGGCAAGGACAAGGGATAGAGCTGACAGTAGAGGGGCACGCGGATTTTTCTGCTGCCGGTGATGATATAGTATGTGCTGGCATATCGGCGATAACATACGCTTTGGTTTACACTTTCGAGGCTTTATGTTCTGACATTGATGTTTCTGACGGGTTTGTATCTATAAAGTGCAATGATTGCAATGATTTTATAGAGGGTGCAATATCAGTAGCGCAAAATGGATATGAGGCATTGTGCGAAAATTACCCCGAAAATGTAAGTTTTGCACTCATAAATTAGCTTAATCCCCTAAGGGGTTATGAATAAAAGACACGCCGGAAAGACGGCTGATGAGGATTGTATGAAAAAACACAAATTAAATCTCCGGTTATTCGGGGAAACTGCGGACGGAGCTGAAGCAGCAGAGGCGGAAAGCGCCGCCATTGAAGCTGAACAAGCGGAAGATGATGGACAAGTCGCAGAAGTCCAAAGGGATTACGAGGCTGAATTTGAGGAGCTTATTAAAGGTGACTTCAAAGATGTTTTTGCCAAAAGGACACAAAAAATCATTGATAAGCGGTTTAAATCGGCGAAAAAGACAGAGGCGAGACTTGAAAAGCTCAATCCCCTTTTAGAAGGTCTTGCAAAAAGGTATGGTGTAAACTCTGACGATTTAGATGGACTGCAAAAAGCTTTTACAGATGATGAAGTATATATCGAGTACAAGGCTATGCAGGAAGGCAAATCGACAGATGATGTACGCCAAGAAATTAAGACGGAGTTAGAACGCAGTGCGGAGCGTCAAGAGCTGATGGCGCTCAGGGAAGCAGAGGCGGCAAGGCAGGAAGAAGAAAAGATACGAGAACGATTAAATCTTTGGGGGCAGGAAACTGAGAGCATCAAAAGTTTGTTTCCCGAATACGATTTCTCACAAACGATAGCTGAAGACCCTAAAGTAGTTGAGCTTGCGGTCATTTTTTCTGAAAATGGGTTCGATAGCCCCTTTGAGGCAGCATATAAGCAAGTGCATAATGACGAGCTTATGACAACCTTAGCAAGTCTTGCGGCTAAAAAGGCGGCAAAAGCAACGGCGGACTCTATAGCAGCGGGCAGACCGAAAGAAAACGGT
>DASRVY010000023.1:0-1737 GCA_035654855.1 Bacillota bacterium
ATGCTGGAAGTTGCCATCGCAGCCATTAAACCTGTAATACCGGCAGATCCTGACAGTGATAAATGGTAATTAGATGGGAATTTCTTTGCGCGATTTCAGCCGCAAAATAACTGAATTATTTGCACGGTCCGGTTTGGATGAGCCTAGAGTGGAAACGAGATTTTTCTTGCGGGAGATGACGGGGCTTGAGTTGGAAGAACAACTGGCGCGAGCAGATTTGCCTCTGGCGGAAGAGATGGAGGCTGATCTTTGGTTAAAAGCCAAACGCCGAGCTGCCCGCGAGCCGCTGGCATACATTGCAGGTAAGGCATGGTTTTATGGACGCAGTTTTTTGGTGAAGGCCAATCTTTTGGTTCCCCGTCCTGACTCAGAGGTGCTGGTCGAGGCCGCTCTTGAAGAGATTGAAGAGATGGTTGTGGATGCATCCGCAGCAGTAAAAGCCCAGGTGCCGGAGGTTCAAGAACCGAAAAATCAAGGGGCGGCACAGGAACTTACAGATATGGTTCTGCGGGAAGTTCCTACAACCCCGGATAATAAACCACTCAGTATATTAGACAGCTGCTGCGGAACAGGATGTCTAGGTCTGACTTTACTGGCGGAATTGAGAGATATGGATATCGCTGCCTGTCTGCATTTGGTTGATTTGGATGATCTGGCCTTGCAGACAGCCAAAGAAAATGCAGCAAGACTTGATCTTTTGGATAAGGTGAGCCTGGAGAAATCTGACTTGTGGCCGGCGAGAATTGACGCAGATGTGAGTGCCGGGGCCAGGTTTGGTGTCAGAGCTGAGCCGGTCCGCAGTCCTGAATCTGATTGCAAATATGATATTATTTTGTGCAATCCGCCGTATATTCCCGGCAGAGATATTTTTGCTTTAATGCCTGAAGTGGCAATGTGGGAGTCAAAGATAGCTCTGGACGGAGGGCCGGACGGGCTGGATTTTTATCGTCGGCTGGCAGATGGCTGCAAAGATTATTTGGCGGGTTCCGGGGTTATGATTCTGGAGCTTGGCGCAGGTCAGGCCGAACAGGTAATATCATTGTTTCAGCCTGCTGAGCAGGCTCGGATTCGACTTAAAGAAGATTATAACGGTGTCCAAAGAGCCTTGATTCTTAAAGGGCATACTTAGCGCTTTAGCGGTCCTAGGGGCTCTTTTGATTTTGCCGCCGGTATCGTCATGTGCTGATAGGTGAACTGCAGAGCTCTAGTGACACAGCAGCAAGTTCAAAGAGAATTTCCAGTCCTAAAACTAAGCGCCTTCACCACTTACTGATTGAACAGATTTATGGTTTGCCGGACAGACTGGCGGCTTACTCATGAAACGCTCTGCAATATCCGTTCCATGTATAATAGAGGAGCCCGTTCAATTCGAGAATGGCGTGAATTTGCCGGAAATATTGACCGGCGGCGACTTGCCGCTATTGATGGACCGGTGTTATGAGCAATTGATAATATTTGCTGGAGGAACAAATGGCAAATGATAGAGATAAGAGGCTGGATGCAAGTGTCAGCCGTTACGAAGAATTAAACACTCTGTTGGCAGATACCGAGACGATGAAGGATCAAGAGAAATATCTAGCTCTTGTGCAGGAGCACGCCGCCCTGTCTGACTTGGTTGCGGATATCAGGCAAAGCCGTAAACTCAAGGAAGAGATAGAGGAGAACCGTGTTCTGCTTACAGAATCAGATGACGCGGATTTTCGTGAGTTGGTGCGGGAAGATATCAATCTGTCCGAG
>DASRVY010000024.1:0-5667 GCA_035654855.1 Bacillota bacterium
AGCGCAGCTATTGACCAAGGTTTGAGCTAACTTATGTCTGGCCTCTGCGTAGATACCCTGAACAGTCGTGCGAGCAACTGCCATTTGCTGAGCAGCTTCTTCCTGAGTAAAACCTTCCAGATCGATCAATCTGATCGTTTCATACTCATCGATAGTCATGATAATTGCATCTACGGCAATGTCAGAAGGCCCTAATGGCCCAAATCGGTTTTGATCGGGAAGCATGCACACTTTTCTTCGCTTTATCGGTCTTGGCACAATCATTCTCCTATTTGCGACACAGAGACAATCAGAGTACTCTGATTGCCTCTGTGTCAAATTAAATACTCATTTTCTATTCCAGTTGTTCATCGATGTCAGCCAGACGCTTTAACAAAAATTGTTTCTCCTCAGCCAGCATCTCTTCATCAGACCTAACTGAGCCTTGACCCCAAAATGCGCGCCTGCCGAATCCACGGCCGCAGCCGTAACCGTAACCGGCCCCATATCTATAGTTCAGCGTGCCGTCGCACGGCCCGTAGCCTCTGCCTGACAAAGGTCCTTGACCTCTCGGTCCTGTCCCATCTCTTCTGGGCATATAATTCACCTCCTTCAGTTGTTGACATATGTCTTTTATATTCATTGTAGCATGATTGTGACATATGTCAATAACTAAAGTTATTAAATCCTGATTGTTTCGTATCCCTATGGTAAGCATTGCTGAGATGTCTGTTATCTGACTGCCGGCACAACTGCTAAATCTCTCGAATATGCGAGTAATCAAATTTATGCGGTTCATTATCCCTGGCGATATGCCCTATGCCGATAGCTATGCGGAAATCTTCGTCTTCAGCAAAGCCTAATTCGGAACTGAGATTTCCCGATATATTGCGATAAAAGGCGCGCCTGCACATTCCGTTGATGCATGAACCCAAACCAAGAGAATGAGCAGCCAGCGCCAAGTTCTGTACTGCGATACCGGCATCTATATAAGCGAAATGTGAATTTTGAGAATATATAATTATGACCAGTGGCGCCCCGTAGAAAATGTCTTTAGCGCTGCGCTGTTTCAAGCAATTAATATTTTCATCGTCGCTGTCAGCTATCATAACCTCATAAGTTTTTTCATTGATTTTGGCAAGTAAATTTTTATCAGTGACAAATATAAAGCGGTTTTCTTGATCGTTATCAGCTGTAGGCGATGCCAGAGCAGCCTCCTTCAAAGCTTTAATCATCTCGGGGGAGACAGCTTCACCGGTATAAGCGCGAGTACTGCTGCGTTCAAAAATTGATTTCATAGTGTCATTCATAAGTTTTTCCTTTCGATTTGCTTGTCTTAAATGTTCTTGTCTCGGATGTCTGTGTCTTGAATGTTTAAGTCTTGCTATCCAAACTTTTTAAATAAAATTGTACTCGGTGACGATAGGCTCTCTGCCGGTACGTTGATCTTCAAACCATTCATACCAGGATACACCCAGCATGGAACCGGAAACTAGAAAGATATTGTCCCAGCCACTGTTTTGGAGGGCACACAAAGCATTGTAACTGCGTGTGGAAGAGCGGCAGTAGAGGTAGACCGGCCGATCTTTCGGGACTTCATCCATACGCTGTCTCATTTCATGTAAAGGGATATTTATTGCGTTTTTGATATGACCGCAATCAAATTCTGACTTATAGCGGGAATCGATGAAGCAAGCGCCCGACTCCACAAGCCCTCTGACATCGGAAACGTGGACTTGCTTAAGATTTCCGTGCAGAATATTCAGTCCTACATAGCCGGCAAAATTGACTGAATCACGGCCAATAGAAAATGGCGGCGCATAGCATAACTCAAGATCTTTCAGATCTTCCAAGGTTGGTCCGAATTTCAACATAGCCGCAATTACATCACAGCGCTTGACAACATCGCCTTTTCCTATACATTGTGCACCCAGTATTCTGCCGGTAGGCACTTCAAAGATCACTTTCAAATATTGATTTTCGGCACCGGGCATAATGCTTACCATGTCTGTGGGAATAACATAAACATAGTCATAGGGTATGGGTAGTTTATTACGTTTAATTATGTTTTCTGTCAGGCCGGTTACCGCACCGTTATAGTCAAAAACTTGAAGGCAGGATGAACCGATATAACCTGTATTCATAGTATATCTGCCATACATGTGATCAGCTATGAAACGAGCTTGCTTAAGTGCCGGACCTGCCAAAGCCAGAGGAGCAATTTGCCCCGAAAGTCGATGATAGACCTCGACAGCGTCACCAATGGCGTAGATATTAGGATCTGAGGTCAAAAAATTTGTATCAACTTTGATAGCTTTTCTGCCTGTCAATTCTAATCCTGATTTCTCTGCCAAGTCTGAGACAGGCACAGCGCCTGTGGCCATGACAACTATGTCTGCAGGGAGCTTTTCTCCGGAATCCAAGACAGCTTGACCATCTTCAAAAGCCCTGACGGCCTGATTTAAGTAAAGCTTTATCCCTTTATCCGTCATTTCCTTTTGCAGTATTTGAACCATGTCGAAGTCAAAAGTCAGCAGAATTTGAGGCATCATCTCGACCAGAGCTACATTGCAGCCTGCCATTTGCAGATTTTCAGCTGTCTCTACGCCTATAAAGCCGCCGCCAACCACTACGACATTGGCACTCCCTGTTTCTGCAATACGCTTGCGCAAAGTATCAGCATCCCGAACATCGCGCACTGTGAAATAGGTAATTTCGTCAAGACCTTTGATAGGTGGTAAAGGTACTCTGGCCCCGGGAGAGAGAACCAACTTGTCATAATTTTCGCGGTATATTTCGCCGGTATTGAGATTTTTTACTATTACCTCATTTTTAGAACGGTCAATATCGATGACCTCGTGCCGAACACGGGCATCAATATTGTAATTGCCTTTTAACGTTTGGGGAGTTGTTAAAACCAGCTCTTCACTGGAGTCGACCACTCCACTCAAGTGATAGGGTAAACTGCAGTTGGAAAAAGATACATGCTCACCGCGTTCAAAAACAATTATATCCACTTCTTCATCAAGTCTGCGGATTCGGGCTGCCGCAGACATGCCGCCGGCAACCCCACCGACAATCAATACTCTTTTCAGCATGGTTATTGCTCCTTTGTAAAATTTGTATTATCCATAGTTTAACTCAAGTTACGCTATTATGGGCTGCCGCGCTCGCGCGAAGTAACCAATGACTGCGGAACGCTTACTTTCACTTCCATCTATTTGCCGCAGCAGAGCATAGCGGCGCGCGGCGATCTAAAGGAGTTTTACCGGCAGCTTGACAAAAAGTTTCCGTGGCAGCAGTAATCAGCGTATACTGGCTATGCATGAAATTTATATAAATAAAGAATCAGGAGAACTTAGACAGTGAACGCAGACAAGGAAAAATTTAAAAATTTCAGCATCGAAGAATTAATAAAAAAAGAATATGGGATTGACGACCTTATTTCAATTCTGACATTTTTGCGTTCTCCAGACGGCTGTCCCTGGGACAGAGAGCAAACTCACTCCAGCATCAAGCATAATTTAATTGAAGAAGCATATGAGGCAATAGATGCTATACAGGCAGAGGATCCTGACAGCTTGAAGGAAGAATTGGGAGATGTGCTGATGCAGGTCGTTTTTCATGCCAAAATTGCGGAAGAAGATGGTAAATTTGATTTCAATGACGTTGTTACTTCCATATCACGGAAATTGATCTCCAGGCACACACATGTTTTCGGGCAGGATGTGGCGTGTGACTCTGCTGAAGTGCTGCGCACTTGGGAAAAGAATAAAAAAATCGAGAAGGGGCAAAAGAGCCAGACAGAAGTCCTCCGGGATGTGCCTAGATCGCTGCCGGCTCTTACCAGGGCGTACAAAGTCCAAAAAAGAGCGGCGCAAGTGGGTTTTGACTGGCCTGACAGCAGTGGTTCGCTGGCGAAGATACAAGAAGAACTGGGAGAGATAAAAGAGCAGATAGAAGAAGCTCAAAAGAAATTGTCCGCCGGAGAATGGAGTGCCGCGGACGGTCAAAAAGCTATAGAAAAAGAATCCGGCGATCTGTTGTTTGCCGTTGTGAATTACCTCAGAGCCTTAAAAGTTGAACCGGAAGTTGCACTCAATTTTTGCACGGATAAGTTCATTCGCAGATTTGCCGGCATGGAACAATTGGCCAAGGCCGGAAACAGAGATTTGGAGAGTATGACTTTGGAGGAATTGGATAATTTGTGGGATGAGATTAAGTTGATTGAGAAGAGAGAGGAAAATGAGAGTAGATAAGTTTTTGAAAGTGTCACGAATAGTTAAGCGCCGCACTGTCGCTAATGATATGGCAGCTGCCGGCAGAGTCAGTATCAACGGCAAGAGAGCGAAGCCAGGCACTGAAGTTGCTGTCGGAGATATAATTGAAATCGGTTTTGGCGAGAGACAGACCAAGATTAAGGTTACTGATATTAAGCAGTCGGTAAAAAAAGAAGAGGCAGAAACTCTATACCAACTCTTGAGTTAAGAAGGGAACAGAGTAAGGGGCGGTAACTAGCTCATGCCCTGTCATTTTTAGATTGTTACAGTTTGATTACTTTTATTTAAAAGTCCAATTTTGGACTTTTTTTAGTCCGATTTTACAGCAAAAACGCTCTCCTCCACTGGACAAACCGAACAAAAAACAGATACAATGAACGACACAGACTGTCAAGTAATGATGTAACGTCAGCAGGAGGTCTTGTGGCTATGAGCGGCGGGCGCTCAACTGAAAAAGTTAAAACCAAAATGTCGAGAGCGGCGTTAACGAGGATGATTTTTTCCGGTGTTTTGATAGTTGTACTTGCCGTTTGCTTTACTATATTTGTCTCCCAGGAACAAGAATCTGAACGATTGCTGCGCAAACATGAGGAGCTGGCTGCAGAGAAGGCGGAACTGGAGGCTATCAATTCTGAATTGGAACAGCTGCTCAGTATTGGGGGAACGCCTGAATATATCGAACGAGTGGCCAGAGATAGTTTGGGCATGGTCGCTCCGGAAGATATAATCATTGAAGAAAAGTAGAAGCGGAATTTGATCTTTATAAGCAATACCTGACGTTATTATCCATTTGTCCATCAGCAAGTCTATGTACGAAATGATTAAGGCGCTGCCCGCGAGGTTAAGCGCCTTCAACAAATTATCTTGAAACATTCAGCTATTGTTAAAGTTGTGTAACTGTAAAATATTTTTGCTTTAATTGATGTCTTGCCTGCCTACGAAAGCTCTCATCAAAGTGACTTCGTCCGCATATTCCAAATCGCTGCCCATGGGGATTCCGTGTGCCAGACGAGTGGTTTTGATGCCGGTATTTTTTAGCAGGCGGGCGATATATAAAGCTGTCGCCTCTCCTTCAACAGTGGGATTAGTCGCCAATACGACTTCCGATACTTCATCAGCATTCTGCAGTCTGACTAGCAGCTCTTTAAGTTTAATTTGCTCGGGGCCGATATCTTGCATCGGTGAGATAGCTCCATGCAAGACATGGTAAAGACCTTTGTATTCTTGAATTCGCTCAATAGAAACAATATCGCGGGGATTTTCAACAACGCAGATCATGGAACGGTCGCGCTGCGGCGAAGCGCAGATTTCACAGGGATCGGTCTCTGTCAAATCACAACAAATAGGACACAAATGTATTTGCTCCCTGGCATTTTTGATCGCATCAGCTAATTCCAGGGCAAAAGAA
>DASRVY010000025.1:0-1967 GCA_035654855.1 Bacillota bacterium
TATCAGTTCTCCGGCAACATGCGGCAACATGCTTATGGCATCTGTAGGACAGATATACTCACAGACTCCACAGCCTTCACAGTCATAGGGATTAACCTCATAACACTCCCTCACAGTGATAGCGGCAAAGCGGCAATGCACTCTGCACAAATCACAATCGATGCATTGCTCATGGTTGATGACGGCTTTGGACAGACCGTAATAGTTCGATGTTATCGGGGCACTGTCCCAGTCCATGATTAGATGCAAATTAGGAGCATCAACGTCACAATCCGCATAAACTTTTGCTTCCGACAGTTTTATAAATGCGCTGGCCACCGTCGTTTTTCCGGTACCGCCCTTGCCGCTAAGAATGAGGAGTTGTTTCATGAGCTGCCTCCTCGATGATTGTGTTAAGCAATTTAGAAAAGAGCGTATGATATTTTTCGTTAACCTTCACTGCAATCTGACCTTTTGAGCTCAAGTGCGCTAACTCCTCGTCATATGGAATCTTGCTCAAGATTTTTATATGGTTGTCTAAGCAAAATTGCTCAACGGGATCCTTGTCAGCTTGTTGTTTGTTGAGGACGACGCCGCAGGGCAGCTTAAACAATCTTACCAAATCATAAACCATTTTAAAATTGTGTAAACCAAAGATGGTCGGTTCAGCAACCAGCACACAATAATCGGCATTTTTTATTGAATCCATGACGATACAGGCACTGCCGGGCGGGCAATCAATTACGGTCAGCTGCGAAGGCTCAAGCATATCGTTTTGCATCATTTGGCTGACTATGGGAGTACCGGAAGGAATGCCCGGCTTCAATATGCCTGTTGTGACCTGTATTCGCTCCGAGATACCCCGCTGCACTTGACCGATTATCTTTGTTTTTTCGCTCAAGGCTTGCTGCGGACAGATCAGGACACATCCGCCGCATGAGTGACAAATATCTTCAAGAACGATCAGTTGTTCGTTAATATAGGCCAAAGCATTGAAACGACAGAAAGAAACACATTGGCGGCAGCCATCGCAAAGCGCGTTGTTAACCTGGGGAATTAAGACCGTAACATCGTCTTCCTGAACTTTCTCAGGTTTCAAAAAAAGATGGCCGTTTGGCTCTTCGACATCGCAATCAATATAAGTTGATGCTTCTGCGACTGACGCTAAATTGACTGAGACCAGCGTTTTGCCGGTCCCGCCTTTGCCGCTCAAAACAGCAATATGCACTTCAGTCACCTAACCGTGAAAGCCGGGATGAATATCTTCCAGCAGAAGCAGTTCCCCGTTGATAAATGCATTGATGTTCTCTTCCACTGATGCATCTATTGTTTGATACAGTGTAATTCCTGCAGACTGCAGTATATTTGCAGCATTTTCTCCGCAGCGTGGAGTCAATAGAGCAGTTACCTGTTGATCTACAATCAGCTGTGCTGCTTTTATTCCGGCACCGCCGGGATTACCAGCTGCGCTGTTTTGCAGGAATGAGCTTTCTTGCGTTCCTGTATCATAAATCAAGAAATATGGGGCTCGCCCAAAAGATCTATTCACACTTATGTCTGCTAGATTCGCAGCAGTAATTCCGTTTACCGGCATAGCGATTTTTATCATTATATTCTCCATAAAAATTTATCTTAATTTTTTATCACTAAAATCATTCCCTGCCCTGACCTTCGCCGGACAGCTTGCCTCTGCCTTGACCTCTGCCCGGGTGATTACCACGGCCTGTGCCTTGTCCCTGCCCCTGACCAGGGCGGTGTCCCGCGCCGCGGCCATGTCTGCGACAGCCAGGTCCGCAGTTTTGGACTAACTCGTCACAGAGTTCGTACTCTCCCCCTTCAAGGATTAAAGCGCAGCTATTGACCAAGGTTTGAGCTAACTTATGTCTGGCCTCTGCGTAGATACCCTGAACAGTCGTGCGAGCAACTGCCATTTGCTGAGCAGCTTCTTCCTGAGTAAAACCTTCCAGATCGATCAATCTGATCGTTTC
>DASRVY010000026.1:0-2071 GCA_035654855.1 Bacillota bacterium
CCCTGATGGCTTGCGCAACGAAGTAGTCATTTCTAATCTGGTTTTGTCTGTTGATCAGGACAATTCACCACAGGTGGCGTCTTTTATTGGTTCATCCGCTGCGCTGATGATATCTGACATTCCTTGGAAGGGGCCTTTGGCAGGTGTGCAGGCTGGAATAATAGACGGGGAAATTATTGTAAATCCCAATAGTGAGCAGTCGCAAGCCAGCGATTTAGATCTATTTGTGGCAGGAAGCGCAGATAAGGTTTGCATGATTGAAGCCGGAGCCAATGAGGTGTCTGAGGAAGACATGATGTCAGCCATTATTGCCGGGCATAAAGAGATAACTGCCGTTTGCCATTTGCTGCAGCAAATGCAAGATGAGGTCGGCAAAGAAAAGTTTAGCATTGAAGTAACCTCAGCCCCAACAGAGGTTTTTGAAGCTGCTAATGCATTTTTATGGGACAAGATGAGAACCGCAGTACTCTCAAAGAACAAGGCGGAACGAGACGAAAACTTGGCTAAATTGCGTGAGGAGCTCAATGAGCACCTTATCGGCATAAACGAGGAATGGGAAACTTGGACTTCTGAAGTGTTGGACATGGTAGAGAAGGCTGTTGTCAGAGACTATCTTTTCAACGAGAAGAAAAGAGTGGACGGGAGAGCTCTTGATGAGATCCGGCCTCTTAGCAGCGCGGTAGACGTTTTGCCCAGAGTACATGGATCAGGTGTCTTTCAGCGCGGTCAAACTCAGGTGCTGACGGTTACTACTCTAGGTACCTTATCTGATAGTCAGCGTTTGGACGGCATTACGGAACAGGAACGAAAGCGCTATATTCACCACTATAACTTCCCCGCTTACAGTGTAGGTGAAGCCAGATCCGCCCGCTCTCCGGGAAGACGAGAGCTGGGACATGGCGCTTTGGCTGAGAGAGCTCTGCTGCCGGTATTGCCCTCAGAAGAAGATTTTCCTTATGCCATTCGCAACGTATCTGAAATAACGATGTCGAACGGGTCCACATCGCAAGGAGCTGTTTGCTCTTCAACTTTGGCTTTGATGGCTGCCGGGGTTCCTATTTCCAAGCCTGTAGCCGGTATCTCCAGCGGTCTGATCGTCAATCCGCAAGATGATACCGATTATCTGGTCTTTATGGATATTCAAGGTATCGAGGATTTCTTCGGCGACATGGACTTCAAAGTTGCCGGTACAAATGACGGAATTACTGCTATCCAGGTAGACATAAAGGTTGACGGTCTTAGCTATGACATAATCAGAGATGCTCTGGAGCTGACACGCAAAGGGCGCCTGCAGATTATTAATGAGACAATTTTGTCTACTATCCAAGAACCAAGGGCGGAGCTCTCGGAATGGGCTCCTAAGATTGAGATGGTAGATATTCCCGCGGACAAGATACGTGAAGTTATTGGATCAGGCGGTAAAGTTATCCGCCGCATACAAGAAGAAACCGGTGCTGAGATAGATATCGAAGAAGATGGTCCGATAGGACATGTATATATTGCCTCGCCTAACTTGAAGGCTGCTGCCGAAGCGATCAAACAAATTAAGGCTATTGCGCTGGATCCTGAACCGGGAGCGGTATTTGAAGGTGTTGTAACCAGACTGATGCCCTTTGGCGCTTTTGTAGAAATTGCTCCGGGCAAGGAGGGTCTCGTACATATATCCAAGATGTCCTGGGAACGAACCGAAAAAGTTGAAGATGTTGTCGAGCCGGGGCAGACTGTACAAGTTGTGGTTACAGAGGTTGATGCGCAAGGCCGGTTGAATCTTTCTATGCGCGATCTGATGGAGAAGCCCGAAGGGTATCGTGGCGGTTCTTCCGATCAGGATGGGCGCCGTGATCGCAGAAATGTAGATAGATCAAGCAGCCATGCCGGCAGGGACTCTAAACCGCGCAGCGGTTCTGCCCGATCTGGTGGACGTGATTCCAAACCGCAAGGCGAGGATAGGCGTTCCGGCGGCAGAAAAGACAGCAGGAATGAAAACAATAACGACTCCTGGGCTGACAGAGATTCCGAGCAAAATGACAGAGACAAAGGTCCTAGAAGTCAGCGGGATTTCTAGAGATTG
>DASRVY010000027.1:0-5186 GCA_035654855.1 Bacillota bacterium
ATCTGTATTAATCATAATCGCCTTCGCCTTTACATTTACTGCAGGCTGCAGCAAATCTGAAACCTCTGTTATCGGAATTTCACAATATGGAGAACACGCTTCTCTTGACAATTGCCGGGAAGGCTTCATTCAAGGTCTAATTGACTATGGACTGGTTGAAGATGAAGACTTCAAAATAGATTATCAAAATGCCGGCTTTGACGATAACATAGCCACACAGATAGCGCAGAGATTCTCTGCCAATAATGTGGCCATGATGTGCGCTATCGCCACACCTTCAGCCACCGCCTGCTTCGCAGCTGCTGAGGATAAGGATATACCGGTGATCTTTACCGCTATTACCGACCCTATAGAAGCTAAGCTGGATAAAGGCAATGTAACCGGCACCAGCGACAGGCTTCCTGTTGACGCTCAATTGGAAATGATCCGAAAGCTTCAGCCGCAAGCAGAAACGATTGGCATTCTTTACACAACAAGCGAGCCCAATTCCGTTTCAGCGATTACCGAGTATCAGGACAAGGCTCCCAACTATGGTTTTTCCATCGAGGCAATCGGCGTGATGCAGCAGTCGGAAGTCACTCTAGCCGCAGACAATCTGATTGGAAAAGGAGTCGACTGCTTCTCCAACCTGACGGACAACAATGTAGTAGGCGTCCTGCCCGCCATACTGGAAAAAACCGATCAGGCAGGCATACCTGTTTATGGCAGTGAGGTAGAACAAGTTCGTCTTGGCTGTGTTGCCTCTGCCGGTATTGACTATTTTCTGCTGGGTCAGCAGACCGGAATTATGGCGGCAAAAATTCTCAAGGGGGAGTCCACAGCTGAGGATATGCCTTATGAGTCCATAACTGATTTCAGCTACTATATCAACACTCAGGCATTGTTGAGAATGGAAATTGTCGTTCCTGATGATCTGACCGCTCAAGCTATTGAAATGGGAGAGTAAATGTCGCAGCGCTGGCAGTTTCATCTTGGATCAGCTAGATGATCGAGGCAGCAGAGCAAATGTAGTAACACCGGCTAGTTTAGTGTTGACACCGGCTAAACGATTGAGGCAGGAGAATTGTAATGAGCAGTTTTATTGATTTATCTGTTGGAACGATAACCCAGGGCCTGATATATGCTTTGCTTTCGTATGGCATCCTTATCACTTACAAGGTTCTCGACTTCCCGGATCTCACAGTGGATGGCAGTTTTCCATTGGGCGCTGCCGTTACGGCGGTCATGCTGAGCAATGGAGTTAATCCTTATTTGACTCTGCCGGCAGCACTGTTGTCCGGAGCGGCTGCGGGTCTGATCACCGGCATAATTCATGTCAAGCTGGGGGTGCGGGACTTGCTGGCAGGCATTATCACCATGACCGCGTTATTTTCCATAAATTTGCAAATTGCAGGCTCCAATCTAATTGTGGATCGATCTACGGACACCATCTTCAGCGCGCCTTTGACCATGGCGGTTTTTGGGGATATGTCCCTGACAATGCGCAAGTTAATTGTATCTCTACTGATAGCATTAGTTTGCAAGCTGCTGCTGGACATGTACTTTAATACAAAAAACGGTCTTCTGCTCAGGGCAGTAGGTGACAACAGTGTGCTGGTAACTACTCTGGCCAAGGATAAAGGAAGAATAAAGATTATCGGTCTGATCATCGCTAACTCTCTGGTCGCTCTTGCCGGCGCAGTAGTCTGCCATGAGCAGAGAGCCTTTTCCAGTACCATGGGGACAGGACAGATGGTATTTGGCCTTGCGACTGTAATCATCGGCACTACCTTGTTTCGCAAGATGCCAATCGTCAAGAGCACAACCGCGGTATTAATTGGCAGCATAATATATAAGGCCTGTATTCAGGCGGCCATAAGCATCGGACTTCCTGCAAACCTGATGAAGCTGGCAACGGCGGTATTATTCCTTCTCATTCTCGTACTCGGGAAACGCCGGGAAAGGGAGGCAAATGCCAATGCTTGAACTAAAAAACATCAGCAAAATATTTAATCCCGGTTCTGTTACCGAGATGTGCCTGTTCGACGACTTCAACCTAAGCGTCACCGAGGGAGAGTTCCTCTCCATTGTAGGTAGCAACGGCAGCGGCAAGACCTCCCTGCTCAATATTATCTGCGGCAGCATTCCCATTGAAGGTGGTCAAGTATTGATCGACGACGAAGACGTAACTGCGCTGGAAGACCATAAGAGATACAAAAAAATGGGCAGAGTATACCAGAACCCTGCCTGGGGCAGTTGTCCCAATCTTACTTTATTGGAGAACATGTCTCTGGCAGACAATAAAGGCAGGAGATATGGACTTGGCAAAAGCATCAATAACTCCAGACTTGACTATTATCGTGAGCAGCTTTCCTCATTGAATCTTGGTTTGGAAGATAAATTATCTGTCAAAATGGGGGAATTGTCGGGCGGTCAGCGCCAGGCAGCCGCCCTTATCATGTCGACCCTGACACCGATTGATTTTCTAATACTGGATGAACACACAGCATCACTCGATCCTCAAACAGCTGAAATTATCATGGAGCTCACAGATAAAGTTATAAAAAACAAGAATTTGACAGCCATGATGGTCACACACAATCTGCGCTATGCTGTTGATTATGGCAACAGACTCATCATGATGGATAAAGGTGAGATAATTCTGGAGAGAGCCGGACAGTACAAGGTGGACACCACTGTTAACGATGTCCTCAAGATATTCACCGAAATCGGCATTGAGTGCGGCAACTAGAGACTATGCATTGGACATGTCTTATCTCCCCGGCTTGACCTGCCGCCCAAGAAAAAAAGCTCACCGGACTAAGATGCGGCGCCATTTGGAAATCTAAGAGAAAGTGCGCCGAGCTCAGGAAAACATCATTTGGATTATCCGGATCAGATAAGGATAGCCGGCTTAAGACGGGATACTTTAGACCTGTCGGGAAACCTAAATTTTCCAAAAAAACAGGGGTGTCTCAGTGTGAGATACCCCTGTATCACAATAGAATTGATTCTTCTGATTATAGATTGCCGGCAACAAAATCCCAATTTACAAGATCCCAGAATTTCTCGATATAAGCGGGACGAGCGTTTCTGTAATCGACATAATAAGCATGCTCCCAAACGTCGCAGGTTAACAGAGGTGTTTTACCCACAGCTGCCGGTGTGCCGGCATTGCCGGTACTGACAATTTCGAGCTTGCCGTCAGCATTCTTGACCAGCCATGCCCATCCGGAACCGAAGGTGCCGGCAGCCACAGCTGAGAATTTTTCTTTAAACTCTTCAAATGAACCGAAGGCTTCGTCAATGGCTTCTGCCAGCTTGCCGCCCGGTTTTCCTCCTGCATTTGGAGCCAAACAGTTCCAGTAAAACGTGTGGTTTTGAACCTGCGCAGCATTGTTAAAGATGCCGCCGCCGGCTTTTTTGACTATTTCTTCCAAGGGCATGTCTTCAAACTCAGTGCCTACAATTAGTTTATTCAAGTTGTTTACATAGGCTTGATGATGCTTGCCATAGTGATAATCGATTGTCTCTTTAGAGATAATGGGTTCCAGAGCATCTTTGGCATAGGGCAGTTCGGGTAATTTGTGTTCCATTCTTGTTCCTCCTAGAATTTCGTCAGGTAAATATGATGACGTTTCATCTGAAATGTTGAGCTCAAGGGCTGTTTACGTAGGTATTTATTCTTCTTTCGCCTCATAAAGCTCGTGAATACACTTTACTATTGACACCCGAATCCATCAAGAAAAGCTTTGGAAAAGAGTCTCTTTGTAAGATATGTTTCTTTTTTCGGACTCCCTGACACTTTGTCGAATTTTGACGCCTGCAACAATTTCATTGCAGGCGCTTTTGGCAGAGTAGTATTTTAGTTATTTTTCAGAGATTATTTACTAAACCAGTTCCACACATGCCAGAATTCCGGCGAACCTGCTTGCAGCATGGACACAATTATGGCGAGAATAGATAGCGCTGCGAAAGCAAGCAACGCTGCCAGCGCCACACGTCGGAGATTGCGTTTACTTTTAAGAGTGAAACTGTAAAAAAGTGTCAGTGACGGCAATCCCGGTTTGCCATTTGCGGCAGCCATCGTATTTTGATGAAATCTGCGATACGCGCGTAATAGTTGGCTGATAAAGGCTGCGAAATAGATACAGCCAACAGCAGACAAAACAAAAAGGGCTGTTAGAGAGAGACCCAATAATATAGAACTTTCTGAAGGCATTGGTACAATATTTAGCAAAGGTTCATAACCGCTTATCAAACCTGCCGCCGCTACAATGCTGCCAAGAGAAAACAAGACCATGACAATCCCCCAGGCAATTATTAAGACAAAAAACAATGCAGCAGCAACAGCAGTCAGACTTAGTCCAAATATTGTGAAAGCTTTGATTCCTTTACCCTTATTTATTCTTTGATTCCCATCTGCAGCATATTGGCCTGCAAGTTGAACCGGATCTCCAAGTTTTGCGGCAATCTCTTCTTCAGAAAACCCATCATTCATTTTGTAGAAGAAGTGTTGTTCATATTCATCTGCAATATCAGAAGAATCAGGAACTTTATTGTGATTTAACTCAGTGACTAGTAAGTCCATAAACTCATTCTTTTTCATTTTGATCACCTTCTATGAGTGCTTGTACTGTCTTTGCGAATCGTATGTATTCTTCACGATCCCTTTCGTACGATTCACTGCCATATTCTGTCAACGAATAATATTTTCTTGGCGGTCCACCGCTTTCTTCTTGCAGATAAGTAGTAAGCAAACCGTCTGTTTTCAGTTTTCTCAAAATTGGATAAACCGTACCGTCTGCAATGCTAATTTCTTTTGATAGAAGATCGGAGATCTCGTAGCCGTACATATCTCGTTTTTTCAATAAGCTCAGCACGCATAATTCTAAAATTCCTTTTTTATATTGAATGTTCACACGATACCTTCCTCTACAATTATTAGTATTATCTAGCGGCTACTACTATATATTATATAATAGTTTGCGCGAATGTCAATAGCGAATTAAAACGATCAAAATCTAATCTCCAAAATCTAACCGACAGCAGCGTGCATAAAAGTCATGCAGCCAAAATTGTCGCGCAAATTATTTGATCAGTAAAACGGCAAATATCAGACTAATATGGCAAATATCAGACTAATATCGCAGAGGTCCGGGCGTACAAAAGCATCAATCTAATTAGATACTTGCTGTCATTTATAC
>DASRVY010000028.1:0-38777 GCA_035654855.1 Bacillota bacterium
ATGATCATAGGCGTGCCTGCGATTTTTGACGCTTTTTACAATCGTATTCAAGCTGTGCTCAAAAAAGAAAAGAAAGAGAAGCTGGTGCGGCGCATGATCAAACTGTCCCGCGGCTTGCGTAAGATTGGGATTGACCTCCGAAGAGTCTTTTTTAAAGATGTTTTGGCGGCATTTGGCGGCAGATTATGGATAGGTATTGCCGGGGGAGCAGCCATGAACGAAGAAGTAATTGTCTTCTTTGAGGATGTCGGCTTTAGAATTCTGGAAGGCTATGGTCTCACTGAGACTGCGCCTGTAGCAGCCGGTTGTAATTTGCGTCTCTTCAAGCCCGGAACTGTCGGGCATCCATTGACAGGCATTGAAATTGCCATAGACGGCGAAGACCCTAATGAACCGGGGGAAATACTGATCCGCGGACCAATCTTGATGAACAGCTATCTGAACGATCCCGCGGCTACCGCTGAAGCTATAGATGAAGATGGCTGGTTTCACTCAGGAGATCTGGGGATAATCAATCCTAAAAACGGCACGATCAAAATAACAGGACGTCTGAAGTCAATGATTGTGCTTGAATCCGGAAAGAAAATCTTCCCCGAGGAGATTGAATCAGCTCTGAAGGGTTATGAATTCATCAAGGAAACAATGGTTTACGGTTTAAAGGACAACAGAGGAGGCACGATCGTCAGTGCTAAGATCGTGCTTGATGAGGAAAAACTGGAAGCTCTGAAGAAGCAAGGAGATAATCTGACAGTCCGGGAGCGCTTGGACGAGGTGATTCAAAAGATCAATGCCCAGATGCCGACATTTAAATCAATTAAGACTTACTTTTATGGTACCGGTGAAATGGTCAAGACGACCACGATGAAGATCAAACGCAATGTTGAGATAGATAATATAAAAAAGTTTATGCAGAAACATAAACTGAGCTGGACTGACATGAACAGGCTAAATTGGGATGAGATTGAATCAGCGGAGGAGGAAGAGCTGTTAGATCTAATCCATGAACAGATCAGCAATTGATCATGAGTTTGACATGGAAAGAAAAAACAAAAAAGCAATGGTACAGGAGGGCGCCTCAGGCAATGACAGTGGAATTGCAGCCGGTGGTGAGAGCGGCCGGCAAAAATCAGCGCTGAAAAACAGCAAATCCGGGATCATGGGCGTTTTGTTCCGGATAGGCGTCAAACTCAATAAATTTAAATTCTTCTCTATTCTCTTTGCCTGGATTAAGAGATTGGCTCAAGACCGAGTAAACTTGGTCAGTGCTCAACTGGCATATTTTCTTGTCTTATCATTTTTCCCCTTTACAATTTTTTTGCTTAGTGTCCTAAGCTATTCTCGTTTTGGACAGGCAGATATTTTGTTTCAACATCTGACATTGCTGCCTTCTGCTTCTGCAGATTTTCTCCAGAACATCATTATGGATATTGTCAACAGCAAAAGCACTGCCTTGTTATCGTCTTCATTTATTTTGACTTTATGGTCCAGCTCAACCGGCATGAAAAATTTATTAAATTCCATGACCAAAACCTTTAATAAAGGTGAGGACAGGCGTCCAATCTGGTGGTCACGCCTGGTAGCGCTGGCAGCGACTGTTCTTTTAGTTGCGTTGATTACTTTAATGCTGGTCAGCCAAGTTTTTAGCGGCTTGATTTATTCTTATTTGTCAGATTATTTTTCCTGGGGAGACCTCGCTGAGACAATCTGGAATTATATGCTTATTTTGGTCCCGTTAATTGTTTTATCACTGGGACTGGCGATGCTTTACCGTTATGGTCCATATTTTCCCAAAGACAAACGCCTTAAATTTAGCAAAGCCTGGGTGGGCGGGGTTGTAGCCAGTGTAAGCTGGATACTCTTTTCTTATCTGTTCAGTATATATGTAACAAATTTCTCCAACTATGCCGTTGTCTATGGCTCTCTGGGCGCCATAATTGTGCTGCTGTTATGGCTTTATTTCAGCGCTTTTTGTATCATGGCCGGCTCAGTTTTCGCCTCGGTTTTACAGGATCGAAGTCAAGGGGAGCAGAGCGTGACCATTTCGGCAGGTTTGGAAGATCCTTAGGGAAACCGGAGCGGAGAATGATACAATAAATGACAAATTGACCGATACGTGCAATGCTCACACATCAGAGGCATTAAACAGACAAGACAACACAGTGTGTAAACAGGAGGAATACTGATGGGGAAAATAATTCTTACGGGAGACCGCCCGACCGGACGCCTGCATCTGGGGCATTATGTCGGTTCGCTCAGAGGCAGGATTGAACTGCAAAATTCCGGTGACTTCTCTGAGATTTATATAATGATCGCGGATGCTCAGGCCTTGACTGACAATGCTGAAGATCCGGGTAAGATCAGAGACAGCATTCTTGAGGTAGCTCTTGATTATTTAGCGGCAGGCATAGATCCGGAAAAGTCCACCATTCTCATCCAGTCACAAATATCGGAGCTCTTTGAGCTGACCTGCTATTATATGAATCTGGTTACGGTGGCCCGCCTGGAACGAAACCCCACGGTCAAGACTGAGATTAAAATGCGCGCCTTTGATCAGAGCATTCCGGTAGGCTTCTTTACATATCCTATCAGTCAGGCTGCAGATATAACCGCCTTCCAAGCTACGACAGTTCCTGTAGGTGAAGATCAGGCTCCTATGCTGGAGCAGACTCGCGAGATTGTACATAAATTCAATTCGGTTTATGGTGACACTCTTGTGATGCCTGACATTCTGTTGCCCGAAAAGAAAATCTGGTCACGTTTGCCGGGTACTGACGGTAAGGCTAAAATGTCCAAGTCCCTGGGCAATTGCATTTATTTGTCAGACTCGGCGGACGAAGTCAGACAGAAGGTCCGCAGCATGTACACGGATCCTGACCACGTACAAGTTTCCGACCCGGGCAAAATTGAAGGGAATGTGGTTTTCACCTATCTGGATGCTTTTGCCGCTGATCGGCACTTTGCTGACTTTTTACCGGAATATAATAATTTGGCAGAATTGAAGGCGCATTATCAGAGAGGCGGTCTGGGAGATGTTAAGGTCAAGAAATTCCTGACGCAAGTTTTGGAGACTGAACTGTGCCCTATCAGGGAGCGGCGTCTGAAATGGCGGGAGAACATACCTGAGGTTATAGATATACTGGAAGCCGGCACTGCCAAAGCCAGGAGCAAGGCGGCAAATACTCTGCAAGCTGTGAGGACAGCCATGAAGATTGATTATTTCGGGCAAAATCCTCTTATCGAAGCTTTTACTGATACAAAAGATTTGCCCGATCGCTGAGTATTATCAAATTTATCTCTGATCGGACTGCCCGGTCAGTTAAGGGCGCACTGGCAGGTCAGTAAAGAGCTGACTGCTCTAAAGGAGTTTGTTTAAGTGAGCATGAAAAGACGTCAAGCGGGAGCTGTTTTTATAACCCTGATCACTTGTGTGATATGGGGTTTTAGTTTTATGTTTACACGCAGCGTTGTTGTGCGTATTCCTATCTTCAGCCTCCTCAGTTGGCGTTTCCTCATCGCATTGCTTGCTTTTTTGGCTCTAATTGCCTTAAAAGTCCTTAAGATCAATCTCAAAGGCAAGAAACTTTTTCCACTGCTGAAAATTGCGATTGCAGAACCGGTTGTTTTCTTTATTGCGGAATCTATCGCTATTCAACGCACTTCAGCTACTGAGACCAGTCTGATGATCGCTACAATTCCCATTGTAGCCATGATCGTTGGCATCCCTATTGCTAAACAAATTCCTGCCGGAAAACAAGCGCTGTCTATTATTTTATCGGTAGTTGGCGTAATGGCGGTAATTTTGGGACAAAGTATAGAAGGGATAAGTTTTGATTTTATCGGCTACTTTTTTATGTTGACTGCCGTCTTTAGCGGAGCAGTCTTCTCAGCTCTGTCGGCAAAACATGACGAGTATTCCAGCGTTGAGAAGTCGCTGGCAATGATGGTTGTCGGCTGTATAGTTTTTGGCAGTGCGGCCCTTATACAGAATATTGCCGCGGGAACAGTGAAAGAATGGCTGATGCTGCCCTTTCAGGACAAGGAGTTTTTGCTTGCGATCCTATACCTGGGTTTGTTAGCTTCTGTTGTCTGCTATGTGGGGCAAAATTACAGTATTGCGGTCATAGGAATGAACCGCAGTGTATCTTTCTCCGGTGTGTCGACGCTGACATCTGTCCTGGCAGGTGTCTTTATTCTGCAGGAGGAAATTAATGCCAGCATGATAATCGGCGGCATCATTATTTTGGCCGGTGTCTACGGGGCGAATTATTTTACACCCGAAAAAGAAAAAACCAAAGAGAGTTTGCATGAAAAACAATCAGGCTAAAGCTATTGCCGCTACTATAATAACCCGTGTGATCTGGGGTTTTAGTTTCCTGTTTACACGTACTATTGTCGTCCGTATTCATTTCCTCAATCTGCTTAGCTGGAGATTTTTCTTTGCTTTTCTGACGTTCTTGATTCTAATCGTCTTCAAAGTATTTAAAATTGATCTGAAAGGCAAAAAACTCTTGCCTCTGATAGCAATCGCAATTGCCGAGCCGTTGTTTTTTTTCACCTTTGAATCGATTGGGCTGTACCATACTACAGCTTCTGAAACCAGTCTTCTGATCGCCACGATCCCCATCGCCGCCATGATTATCGGCATTCCTGTGGCAAAGCAGATCCCTGCCAAAAAGCAGGCGTTTTCTATTGTTATGACAGTTGTTGGCGTGCTGATAATAGTGCTTGGCCAAAGCGCCGGTGGCATCGAGTTTGATATCTTAGGCTATCTGGTGCTGATTGCTGCGGTTTTCAGTGCCGCAGTGTGCTATTCTCTCTCAGCAAAATATTGTGAATACAGCAGCGCGGAGAAGACATTTGTCATGATGCTGGTCGGAGCCATTGGCTTTGGCAGCGCAGCTCTGGCGCGTAATATTGCTGCAGGGACGATTTCGGAATGGCTGATGCTTCCTTTTCGCGACAGTGAGTTTTTGATCGCTGTTTTATATTTAGGTGTGCTCTCTTCTGTTATTGCCTATGTCGGTCAGCACTACAGTATTTCAGTGCTCGGTTTGAACAGAAATGTATCTTTTTCAAGTCTGACAACTCTGACAACGGTCTTGGCCGGAGTATTTATTTTAAACGAGAAGATTAATTTCAATATGATAATTGGCGGTATTGTAATTTTAGCGGGTGTTTATGGCGCGAATTATTTTACGCCGCAAAGAGAAAGCCTCAAGTCGAAAAAACGACAGGACTCACAACTGCTATAATGATAGTCGGATTATTAAAAGATTATGGCGAAATCAAAGCAGAAAAAACAATTGAAATGGTCAAATAACAGCATTTGGCTTCCCAGGGTAATTGCTCTGCTGATAGCAGTGGGCTTCATTGTGGCGGGGGTTAACCGCCAGGAAGTACGTACAGTTTTAGTTAAAGCGATCCGGGTCTGCTTGGAATGCATAGGTCTCAGTTAATTATGGGCAAGAAGGTGAAAAGACGACATTTGATTCAGGCAGTAGGAGCGCTGGCTGTCAATGGCAACCTTAAAGGCTTTGTCAGCGGTAATATTTATACCGGTAACAGCAAACAAATCTGTTTGCCGGTACTTAATTGCTATTCATGCCCGGGCGCGCTTACCTCTTGTCCGATTGGCTCGCTGCAAGCGGTCAATAATCATCCCGGTTTTAATTTTAGTTTTTATGTAGCGGGATTATTAGCGATATTCGGGATTTTGGCGGGCAGATTTTATTGTGGCTGGCTGTGTCCTTTTGGCTTTCTGCAAGATCTGTTAGCTAAAATAAAAAAGAAAAAAATTACGCCGAAGTTAGATCGGACCTTGCGTTATCTGAAATACGTGATCCTGATTCTTTTTGTCCTTTTGCTGCCGGCAATTTTAGTCAATGAGTATAACATGGGGGCGCCGCTGTTTTGCAAATATATTTGTCCTGCCGGCACAATACAGGCTTCTTTGCCTCTGCTTCTGGTCAATAGCGGACTAAGATCCCTGGTCGGCGTCATTTTTTCCTGGAAGCTGCTGCTGGCAATAATTACGGTGGCTGCATCAATTTTCATTACACGCGCCTTTTGCCGCTATATTTGTCCTCTGGGAGCTATTTTGGGCATTTTTCATCCTATCAGCTTTTATCGTTTTGGCCTGGATGCGACTAAGTGTATCGATTGCGGCATGTGCGCCAAGGTTTGCCCGATGGATATTAACCCTATTACCGAGCATAACAGCCCTGAATGTATTAGGTGCCGAAATTGTATTAATGTTTGTCCCACAACAGCGCTAAACAGTAATTTCGCCGGATTCTCCATACCGAATGCCAGATTAAAAGCAGCAAAGCGCGCGCAAGGCAAAAAGTCTGAACAAGCGTAGAAACAGGCCGGTGAATGATATTGTTTAATTCACCGGCAGACTATATAATATTATTCGCATGTTTAATCGGGGAAGTGATAATGCTGCCCCTTTTTGGACAATAAACAATTATTGAGCGGGGGTTAGCTAATGAAACAATACCAAGCAGCTGATATCAGAAACATTGCCTTGGCAGGTCATGGCGGAGCGGGAAAAACAGCTTTTATTGAAGCAGCATTATATAATTCGGGAGTTATTGAGCGGATGGGCAGGAGCGATGAAGGCAATACCGTTACTGACTTTGACGCTGAAGAAATACGCCGTGGGATGACTATAAATCTATCTTATGCCGCTGTCGAATGGCAGGGTAAGAAAATTAATCTGATCGATACGCCGGGTGATTTTGACTTTCTTGGCGAGCAGATTCAGGGCTTCAGGGTCTGTGATTCTATTATGATCGTCATGAGCGCTAAAGATGGCCTTGCTGTGGGCGCTGAAAAAGCAGTGCGCCAGGCTGAGAAGCAAAACCGGCCGATATCTTTTTTCATTAACCGTCTGGATGAACCTAACGCAAGTTTTGATAAAACGCTTGAAGCCCTGCAAGAAGCGTACGGAAGCAAAATTGTGCCCTTAGCTCTGCCCATTGTTGAAGGGGAGAATGTGACAGGCTTGATTGATGTTTTGGCAAAACAAGCTTACACATACGCAGATAAAGGCAAAATGGATAAAACTGAAATTCCTGCCGCCCTGTCTGACACCATTGATCAGTTTTACGATCAATTGCAAGAACAAATCGCTGAGAGCGATGAAGATTTGATGATGAAGTATTTCGAGGGCGAAGCCTTTACAGCCCAGGAGCAAAATTCCGGATTAAGTCATGCTATCTTGACAGGTTCAATCTGGCCGGTTTTCGCAGGGGCGGCACAGCACAATCTTGGCGTAAGTTTCGCCTTGGATGCTATTGCCAACTTCATGCCGACACCGCTGGATACACCGCCGGTTAAAGCTATTGTTAATGGAGTGGAAGAAGAGCTCGCCATTGATCCCGACAACAAACTGGCGGCCTATATCTTTAAGACTATTGTTGATCCGTTTGTAGGACGTATCTCAATGTTTAAGGTCTATCAAGGCACTTTCCCCGGCACGGGACAAATCTACAATGCAAACAAAGAAACAGACGAGCGCGTCAATGGTCTCTCTTATCTCAGAGGCAAGAAACAAGTATCAACTGAAAAGATTGTCGCAGGCGATATAGGAGCAGTGACAAAACTGGGCGACAGCGAGACCAACGATACCCTCTGCGGCGGCGGCAAAGTAAAAATCGTACCGCCGGTCATGCCCCGTCCCAGTCTTACGATGGCAATTTCTCCCGTTACAGACGGTGAAGAAGATAAAATTATGCAAGGACTGCTTAGGATAGCAGATGAAGACACAGCCTTCACGATTGAGAATAATCCTGAGACCAAACAACTTCTCTTATCCGGTCTGGGCGAAGTTCAGCTGGATGTCCTGACCAATAAACTAAAAGCGAAATTTGGTGTAGAATCAGTTCTTTCTGAGCCTCGAGTTGCCTACCGTGAAACAATCAAGAAACAAGTCAAGGTACAGGGACGCCACAAAAAGCAGACGGGTGGCCACGGTCAGTTTGGCGATGTGTGGATCATCTTTGAGCCTGCTGAATCAGATGGGCTTGTCTTTGAGGAACAGATCGTTGGCGGAGTAGTTCCTAAAGGATATTTCCCCGCAGTAGAAAAAGGGCTCCTGGAAGCGATTGAGGAGGGACCTTTAGCCGGTTATCCCGTCGTAGGGATCAAAGCGACCTTAGTGGACGGTTCCTATCATGCGGTTGACTCTAATGAAATGTCCTTTAAATTAGCTGCGCGCTTAGCCTATAGAGCGGGCTTGCCCCTAGCTAATCCGGTTTTATTGGAGCCAATCAGCAAGCTGTCAGTCCACATTCCGGATGACTATCTGGGCGATGTGATGGGCGACATGAATAAGCGCCGCGGAAGAATTTTGGGCATCAACCCTGACAGCGAAAATTACGGTTTTCAAATTGTGGAAGCGGAGGCGCCGACATCTGAAGTCTTGAGATATTCTACCGATCTAAAATCAATGACTCAGGGGCGCGGTTGGTATAATATCGAGTTCGCCCGTTATGAGCAGGCTCCGCAATTTGTTGCTGAAAAGGTCATCGCAGAAGCACAGCGCGAAGAAGAGTAATAAGTAATAATGCAAAGCGACTGTCAATAGCGCAGACAGGCACATATTTTATTGTTACTTAGGAGATTAGGTGACAGAACAGGCTCAGGCTGACCCCGGGGGGGAATCCCCTAATATCTATGGCAGTTTTTTTTGAAAACGGATGGCAGTATTTATTGCTCGCCTGCTTATTTTTTCTGATCTATGCTTTTTATGCCGCTTTTGAAGCAGCTGTAATGGCTTTAGATGATCACGAACTGGAAGAAAAGGCTGCGGGAGGGTCGTTAGCTGCCCGCATGCTGGTTCGTGAAACCGGCTTGGCCGGTCGTTTTATCGGCAGGATTTACGCTGCGCGCCTGGTGTATCTCTCATTGTTTGTGGCAGCTGCGGTATATGGTATATTTGATTATCTCTTGCCATCAATCTCCGGCCTTTCCGGTGCAGTTCACTTTTTGATTGTTGCGGCTTTAGGCGCCTTGTCTTTTTTCTTATTGTATGTGTTTAGTGATACCTTTGCCAAACAACGCGGCAGGGTTAAGGCGGAAGCTGTAAGTTATCGAGGCGTCTATTTTTATAAGATTTTCACTATGCCCATTCTGCCTTTATACGCACTGGGGGTATTCCTTGGATCTAAGCTGGCACATCTGTTTAAGCTGGAAAATATGGAAGCAGTTATTGCGGCGACAGAAGAAGATTTGCGCATGATTCTGAGTGCCAGTAAAGATGCCGGACACATTATGGAGCAAGATCAGGATCTGATTGAGAATATCTTTGACTTTGATAACAAGAGCGCCGGTGAAATCATGACTCACCGTACCAATATTTCCGCCTTCAACGTAACCGACAGTTTTGAAAATGTCATGGAACTGGTAGGCAATGATCAATATACTCGTTACCCTGTCTTTGATGAGACGATTGATAATATTGTCGGCATCATCCATACAAAGGATATTTTGAGATGGCTTTATGAAGAGAATGGCAATAGTTTCAGTATAGAAAACCTTATGCGTAAGCCGATTTTTACTCCTGAATCTCGCATCATTAAGGACCTTTTTCACGAGATGCAGCAGGATAGAATTCAGATGGCAGTGGTCATAGATGAATATGGCGGCACTGCCGGGATAGTCACTCTGGAAGATATTGTCGAAGAGATTGTAGGCGAAATTGAAGATGAATATGACGAAGAAGAAAAAACCATAATTCGTTTAAGTGAGGATGAATGGCAGTTGGACGGCGGTGTTGAACTGGAGGATGTCGAAGAGGCCTGTCAGATCGTTTTGCCCAAAGAGGATTATGATACTGTGGCAGGTATGATAATCGCACATTTAGACCGCATCCCGGAAGAGGGCGAAAGGGTTGAAATTATCATTAACCGGGGGAAGTTTCGGGTGGAAGAAGTGCAGGATAATCGTATCAGGCTGGTGCACCTCCAAGTTTTGCCTGACGAAAATGGCCCTGTTACTCCGGAATAAATCTGCTATAATGTGATTTCGTGTAAAAACGGATATCTTATTAACTACAGTGTTCAATAAACACATTTTTTGAGTTGAGGGAAAAATGAGCAAAAAGAATGATAGCACCTGGAAAACGGAGATTACTCGGGCTGAACGCAAGGAGCGCCTTGCCAAGCAGAAGGATAGCTCAGGTCAAAAAAAACAAATTAGAGGCTACAATTTGCTTGGCAGAATTGTCGGCATTGTTGTCGCCTTAATAATAATTGTTGCTTTGGTGTTTTGGCTGTCGGTATCAACCGGAATCTTGCACCGTTCAGTCACTGCGGCCATTATCGGCGACCAGAAGCTTTCTGTGGCGGATGTCAATACCGTATTTGGCATGCAGGCGGTCAATCCCAATATGTGGAATATGGGCAATGTCTTTACAGAGCAAGGGCAGCAGGCGCTGGATACTGAGCTGAGTTTTGTTGATGAGGATGCAACTAATTATCGACAATTCATCAGAAAGTCTGCCATAGGAGAGTGGCAAAACTCGCTTTCCCTCTACGAAGAAGGGAAAAGGAAGGGTTTTGAGCTCTCAGATTCAGATCAGCAAACGCTCGAAGACAGTCTGGAAAATTTGAGACTTCAATTAGAAGAAAGTGCTGAACAATACAGTGTTACGGTGCCGACACTGCTAAAGGTGACTTACGGCCCGGGCAGCAGATTTGAGGAGCTGGAAAAATTTTATACAATCAGTTATTATGCCGCTCTGTACATGGAAGATTATAAACAAAGCGTAGAGATTACAGAATCTGAGATGCAAGCGTTATACGAGGAAGGCAAGAATCTTTATGACATGGTTGATTATAAGGCAGTCGAATTTGTAGCGGAGTACCCTAAACAGATTGATGATGAGAGCAAGCTGAAAATAGAGAATCATACCGAGGCCCAAGCGAAAAAAATGCAAGCGGATCTCGAGGCCGGCAGAGATTTTATTGAGAGCGCTATCGAGAATGTGGAGAATTCTGAGACAAAAGACAGTCTCAGCAGTGAACCATACTTATTCGAACACTCTTTTAGAACCTATAACGGAATTTCAGATTTTGAGGTCAGAAATTGGCTGTTTGATGAAGAGCGTGAGCCGGGTGACATTGCGATTCTTGAGTCTACTTCCGAGGCTGTATCGCAGCTTGTGACAGAAGAAGATGATGAGACAGAAGATTCTGCTGCTCAAAAATTTAAGAGTTTTATTGTGGTTCAATTTGAAAATCGCTCCCGCCAGGATGTCCTGCCTTATACCACTCGCCATATTCTCATTTCCAGTGAAGAGGGCATAGAAACTTCAGATGCTAAACTTAAAAAGAAAGCCGAAGCAGTGCTGGAGGAATATAATACCGGAGAGAAGACAGAAGACGCTTTTGCCGAATTGGCGAAAGAATACAGTGCAGACGGTAACGCCCAGGACGGAGGCTTATACGAAGATATCAGCATAGGCAGCTTCGATGAGCAATATGAAACTTGGGCTTTGGATCCCCAGCGCCAGGAAGGCGATATAGGGCTGGTTAAATCTCAGTTTGGTTATCACGTAATCTACTATGTAGGAGCTGAGGGTGAAGAGGCGTGGAAAACAGACGCCGCCACCAGAATTCTTGATCAGCTAGTTGAAGAATGGCGTGAAGATTTGTTAAGTAATATCCCTGTTACCGTGAAAAGCTTTGGCCACAACTTGGTGGGCAAATTCGGTTTTTTGAAGACGCTGTTCGGTTGAATAAACATTTGGATCTGAGATAGTGAAGTTCGGGCAAGAGAAAATATTATTTCTTGACAAAAACTATCTATAGATAGTATAATTTTAAGACGTGTCACTAAGTCCGGAGGTGTAATATAGAAATTTATTTTGCGCCCAAAAGACTCCGAATGACCACAAAATATAGGTGGAAGTAAAGATGTGATGTTATAACCTGCTCGCAGTATTAAGTGAGCGGGTTATTCTGACGTCACTCCAATCGGTATCGGTTTGCCGATTTAGTCGTGAGGTGATCATTGATGGTAAAACCCGTTCATTATGGACGAACCGAAAGAGTATCTTATTCTAAGATCGACGAGACCATTGATATTCCAAATCTGCTTGAGATACAAAAAGAAAGCTATAGATGGTTTATAGAAGAGGGAATGTCAGAGGTGCTGGAAGAGGCCTCTCCAATTACTGACTTCTCAGGTGATATTGAATTATCTTTCGTTGGTCGGGAATTTGATGTCGACAATCCTACTTATTCTGTTGATGAGTGTAAGGAGAGGGACGCTAACTACGCCGCCAAGTTATATGTGCATGTGCGCCTTCATACTAAAGCTAATGACAGAATAAAAGACCAGAGTGTCTATATCGGCGAATTCCCGATTATGACTGATACCGGAACCTTTATTATTAACGGCGCGGAAAGAGTAATAATCAGCCAGCTCGTACGCTCTCCCGGTGCCTATTTTGGCGAGGAGAAAGATAAGAATGACGCAACCTTATACACAGGGCAGATCATTCCTAATCGCGGCGCCTGGCTGGAGTTTGAGTCGGATGCCAACGGTTTGCTGTGGGTGCGAATTGACCGAACCAGAAAATTTCATTTGACAATTTTCCTGCGCTCTCTGGGCTTTGGCACTGACGCCGAGATCCAGGAGATATTTGGCGATGAGGAGTCCTTGATGCGTACAATGCAAAAGGACGGCTGCTCTAATGAGATGGAAGGTCTGCAGGAGATGTTCAAGAAGCTTCGCTCGGGCGAGGTCTATACTCGTGAAGGAGCTGAGAGTTTTCTTCAGAACATGTTCTTCGACGCCAATCGCTATGATCTGGCTAAAGTCGGTGTTTATAAGATTAACAAGAAGTTGTCCTTGGCTGATCGCGTGATAGGACATCGCGCAGCTACGGATGTAATTGATGAAGACGGTGAGATCCTTGTCCTCAAGGATGATATTATTACCAAGGACATGGCCTGGCAGATTCAAAATGCCGGCGTAAATCACTTGGATATTTATCCTATCCAGATAGTCGGAGATAATCTGGTTCAATATGAACATCAGCTGCGCGTTGTTGGCAATGGCAGAGTAGAAGCTCCTGAGTATCTGCAAAGATATTTTAGTGCAAAAGAGTTGGCAGAAATTGACTTTAGGAAGCTGGGAGTAACGGAACTGGTTTACACATCAGTTCTAAGAGCCATCGCCAAGGAAGCTAAGGAAACCGATGAGCCTCTCGACGCTCTGCAAAAATCTATTAAGGAGCGTATCCGCGAACTGATTCCTCACCACCTGACAGTTGACGATATTCTGGCATCAGCCAGCTATTTTATCGGGCTGGAATATGGTGTTGGTGAGGTAGATGACATTGATCATCTAGGGAACCGGCGCATTCGCTCTGTGGGAGAGCTCCTGCAAAACCAGATGAGACTGGGCTTCTCAAGGATGGATCGTGTTATCCGCGAGCGCATGCAGTCTTTGTCAGATAAAACAAGTGCTGAATCTAAGGATATCGTCAATACACGGCCTGTAAGTGCTGCAATTAAAGAATTCTTCGGTTCTTCTCAGTTGTCACAGTTCTTGGATCAGACAAACCCGCTGGCCGAGCTGACGCACAAGAGGCGTCTCTCCGCACTTGGACCGGGAGGGCTGTCGAGAGAGAGGGCCAACTTTGAAGTCCGTGACGTGCACTCCTCATATTATGGCAGGATGTGCCCGATTGAGACTCCTGAAGGTCCTAATATCGGCTTGATCAATTCGCTGGCTACGTATGCCCGAGTTAATAATTATGGATTCATTGAAACTCCTTATCGTGTGTATGACAAAGAGAAGGGCGTTGTCACGCGCGACATTAGATACATGACCGCAGATGAGGAGGACTACTATAATATCGCTCAGGCGAATGAGCCTTTGGATGAGGAAGGACACTTCCTCTCAGATCGTGTGGTCTGTCGTTATCTTGACCAATTTTTGGAACTGCCGCCTGAGCAGGTAGATCTAATGGATGTCTCCCCCAAGCAGCTGGTATCAGTGGCCACTGCCTTAATTCCTTTCTTGGGCAATGACGATGCAAACCGCGCACTTATGGGTTCTAATATGCAGAGACAGGCTGTCCCCCTGATTCAAACCGAAGCGCCGATAATCGGCACCGGGATTGAGTATAGAGCGGCTAAAGATTCCGGCGTTTGTATTGTAGCGGCAAATGACGGTGAGGTGGACTTTGTGTCTGCCGATGAAATAAAGGTGCGCCGCAAAGACAAAAAAATTGATCATTATCCGTTAACAAAATACACACGTTCAAATCAGGGCACCTGCATTAATCAGCGTCCTCTGGTAAAAGTAGGGGATATTGTTGCAGCAGGTGATATTGTCGCTGACGGTCCTTCAACAGATAATGGCGAGCTTGCTTTGGGACGCAATGTCCTGATCGGCTTTATGACCTGGGAAGGTTATAACTATGAAGACGCTGTTTTGATCAGCGAACGACTTGTGCGCGATGATGTTTACACTTCGATACACATTACTGAATATGAGAGTGAAGCCAGAGACACTAAACTGGGCCCGGAAGAAATAACCAGAGAGATTCCTAATGTCGGTGACGATGCCCTTAAGGATCTGGATGAGGACGGCATCATCAGAGTGGGTGCTGAAGTTCATGCCGGCGATATCATTGTCGGTAAAGTTACACCTAAAGGCGAGACGGAACTAACACCTGAAGAACGCCTATATCGCGCCATCTTCGGAGAGAAAGTTCGTGAAGTCAGAGATACTTCTGCACGCGTTCCTCACGGTGAGTCGGGAATTATTGTTGATGTTAAAGTATTCACGCGCGAAGATGACGAGCAGCTTAAGCATGGAGTTACAAAACTGGTGCGTGTTTATATCGCCCAAAAACGTAAAATTTCGGTTGGAGATAAAATGGCCGGACGTCACGGCAATAAAGGCGTTATATCTCGGATTCTGCCGGAAGAAGACATGCCCTTTATGCCTGACGGCACGCCGCTCGACATTGTCTTAAATCCGCTCGGTGTCCCATCTCGTATGAATATCGGTCAGCTCCTCGAGGTGCATCTGGGACTGGCTGCCAAGAAGCTTGGCTGGAAGGTTGCTACTCCGGTCTTTGACGGAGCTGTTGAAAGCGATGTTGTTGAAGCCTTCAAAAGAGCTGATATTGACGATGATGGCAAAACGATCCTCTATGATGGCCGCACGGGAGAGCCTTTCGAGAATAGAATAACTGTCGGCATCATGTATTATCTTAAGCTTTTGCATCTGGTCGACGATAAGATACACGCCCGCTCGATCGGACCATATTCTTTAGTTACGCAGCAGCCTTTGGGCGGAAAAGCTCAGTTCGGCGGTCAGCGTTTTGGAGAGATGGAAGTCTGGGCTCTGGAAGCCTATGGCGCTGCCTATACTCTGCAGGAGATTCTGACAGTGAAGTCTGACGATATTCAAGGCAGGACAAAGACTTATGAAGCAATAGTTAAAGGGGAGAATATACCCGAACCGGGCGTACCTGAAGCTTTCAAAGTACTGGTTAAAGAACTCCAATCCTTGGCTCTGGACGTTAGAATCATTGATGAAAAAGATCAGCTGATGGAGATTCAGGAAGGCGTTGGCGAAGACGACAGTTCCTCAGCCGGCGTTATCAGAGATCTCGAAGATTTATTAGAAAGCTCATCCTTGGGAGCCGGCGAGCTGGCTGCGGCAGGATATACTGCCGGAGAGTTAACAGAAGAAGGCGAAGTCGATGAAGACGATGAGTCTCAGGAAGATGGCGAAGATCAGAATGCGGTTACTGCAGACGCTGATGAAGACGATGAGAATTAAGATCTAATACAAGAGGGATAATATGTCAGAAATCAATAATTTTGAAGCAATAGGTATAGGTCTTGCCTCCCCGGAAAAAATTCTTGAGTGGTCTCATGGCGAGGTCAAAAAACCTGAAACCATAAACTACCGCACACTAAAGCCGGAGTTGGACGGCTTGTTCTGTGAGAAGATCTTTGGACCTACCAAAGATTGGGAGTGCCATTGCGGGAAATACAAGAAGATCAGATATAAAGGAATCGTCTGCGACCGATGCGGTGTTGAAGTTACCAGGTCTAAGGTTAGACGCGAGCGAATGGGACATATTCGCTTGGCAGCGCCTGTATCTCACATTTGGTATTTTCGGGGAATTCCCAGCCGCATGGGTCTGGTCTTGGATATGTCACCGCGCAATCTGGAGAAGATCCTATACTTTGCCGCCTATATCGTAATAGACCCGGGCTCTACGGATCTGAGTAAATACGATATTATCAATGAGCGCGAATACAGAGAATATATCAACGAGTACGGCCGTCACGATTTTGTCGCCAAAATGGGCGCAGAAGCTATCAAAGATTTGTTGGGTCAGATTGATATTCCCGCTTTGGCAGATGACCTTAGAGAACAGCTGCAAGAGGCGAAAGGACAAAAGAAGAGCCGTCTGATCAAGAGATTGGAAGTAATCGAAGCATTCAAGCTTTCCGGATTCAATCCTGAATGGATGGTTCTGGACGTGCTGCCGGTCCTTCCTCCCGAGCTGCGCCCTATGGTTCAATTAGACGGCGGACGTTTTGCGACCTCTGATTTAAATGATCTTTATCGCCGTGTTATTAACCGCAATAATCGTCTGAACAAATTGCTGCAGTTGGGCGCGCCGAATATCATGGTCAGAAATGAAAAGAGAATGCTGCAGGAAGCAGTAGATGCCTTGATTGACAACGGACGCCGAGGCAGAGCAGTGACAGGAGCCGGAAACCGTGCGCTAAAATCTTTGTCTGATTTGCTTAAGGGCAAGCAGGGACGCTTCCGTCAGAATTTGCTGGGAAAACGTGTTGACTATTCCGGGCGTTCAGTTATCGTTGTAGGCCCCGAACTCAAGATGCATCAGTGTGGTCTGCCTAAGGAAATGGCTCTAGAACTCTTTAAGCCGTTTGTCATGTGTGAGATTGTAAAGAAGGAACTTGCGCAGAATATTAAATCCGCCCGGCGTTTAGTGGAAAGAGGCGGAGACATGGTCTGGGATACACTGGAAGAAGTGATCAAGGATCACCCGGTGCTCCTGAATCGAGCGCCTACATTACACAGATTGGGTATTCAAGCCTTTGAGCCTGTGCTGGTTGAAGGGCGGGCGATTCAGCTGCATCCTTTGGTTTGCACGGCCTATAATGCTGACTTTGACGGCGACCAGATGGCCGTACACGTTCCCTTGTCATCAGAGGCTCAAGCTGAAGCAAGATTTTTGATGCTGGCTTCCAACAATCTGCTCAAGCCTCAGGATGGAAAACCGGTCACAGTGCCCACTCAAGATATGGTCATGGGCATTTACTATCTTACAATTGATCAAGAGCCGGAAGATTTTGACCCTGAAAACTTGCCTGCATTCAGCGATGTGGATGAAGCAAATATGGCTTATGAGAGAGATCTGATTACCTTGCGTCAGCCCATTAAGGTGAGAAGGACTGTTGAGGTGGACGGTAAAATTATTAGTGGGGTTGTCACCTCCACTATGGGCAGATTTATCTTCAACACAGTCATTCCTCAGGACCTGGGCTTTGTTAATCGCTCCGGCGGCGGCAAGGATCTCCTGAAATTGGAATGTGATTTTCTGGTCGGCAAAAAGCAGTTAGGGCAAATTATTGAAAAATGCATCCATATCCATGGGATAACCGAAACATCAAAAGTACTGGATCAAATCAAAGCAATGGGATTCCACTACTCGACAATCGGGGGAATTTCGATCGGCATATTTGACATGGTTGTTCCCGATGTTAAAGAGAAATTGATTGCGGAAGCAGAAAAAAAAGTAGCTGAGGTTAACCGCCATCACCAACGCGGGCTTCTTAACAAAGAAGGAAGATACCGCGCCGTGGTTGATATTTGGAGGCGCACTACCGATGAAATTACGGAAGAGCTTAAAAAGAATCTCAGCCGTTTTAATCCAGTCTATATGATGTCTCAATCGGGTGCCCGCGGCAATATCAATCAGATCAAACAATTGGCCGGTATGCGCGGTAATATGGCGGATACAACCGGACGCACTGTTGAGATACCCATCAAGTCTAACTTGCGTGAAGGTATGAATGTGCTGGAGTTCTTTATCTCTTCTCACGGTGCTCGTAAATCACTGTCGGATACTGCTTTGAAGACAGCCGACTCAGGCTATCTTACCAGGCGTCTGGTCGATATCGCGCAGGATGTAATCATTCGCGAAGAAGATTGTCAGACCGAAGAGTTTATTGAAGTATCCGCCATTACTGTTGGCGGAAAAAATAAGAGCAGAGTGGTTCAGACACTTTATGACAGAGTCCGCGGCCGCTACGCCGCAGAAGATGTAATTGATCCCAAAACTCAGGAAGTAATAATTGAGGCCGGAGGATTGATTACTAATGATCAGGCACAGATGATCGAAGATTCCGATCTCGAAAAGGTTAAGATCAGAAGCAATTTGACCTGTGCATGTCCATCCGGAGTTTGTGCTAAATGCTATGGAGTTAATCTGGCAACAGGCAAAGCCGCGGTCGTAGGTGAGGCAGTGGGTATTATGGCTGCTCAGTCAATCGGCGAGCCCGGGACGCAGCTTACCATGCGCACCTTCCATACCGGAGGTATCGCAGCCACAGACGATATTACACAAGGTTTGCCACGTGTAGAAGAGCTGTTTGAAGCGCGTAAACCTAAAGGACAGGCGATTATTGCCGAGCTGGAAGGAGTGGTCAAGATCGTCGAGATAGATAAGAAAAAGCGTGAAGTGATTGTAACTTCTGCTGACGGCGAGAGTAAATCTCACCCAATTCCTCTTTCTATTCCAATTCTTGTTGACGATGATGACTACGTCGAAGTTGGGGACTTCATCACGGACGGTTCAGTTAATCCTCAGGATATTATGAGAATAAAAGGACCTGAGGGAGTTCAAAAATACATTATTACTGAAGTACTGAAGGTATATAAGAATAACGGCGTCGATATTAATGACAAGCATATTGAGATTATAGCCAGACAAATGCTGCGCAAGTGCAGGATTGAAGATTCGGGCGATACGGATATGCTGACAGGCAGCCTGGTTGATATGTTTGATTTCGAGAGCACAAATGCATTGACAGAAGCTCAAGGACTTAAACCGGCAGGAGGTAATCGAGTATTGCTGGGTATAACCAAGGCATCGCTCGCTACGGATTCATTCCTGTCGGCAGCATCCTTCCAAGAGACAACAAGGGTTTTGACCGATGCGGCTGTCAAGGGCAAAGTTGATCCCCTGCTTGGATTGAAAGAGAATGTCATTATCGGCAAGCTGATTCCGGCGGGCAGCGGTATGCCTCGCTATCGCAATATAACAGCTATTCCGGTGGTTCCTGAAAATATGGAACTGCTGGAAGAAACAGAGCCGCAGCGCGAAGCTGTCAGCTGAACGAATATAATTAAAGCATTCTAATGAGCTCGAGATAATCTCGGGCTCTCATTATAGGGGGAGATTTTCATGACGGATATTTTAAAAAACATCAGTGCCGAAGCCGGAAGAATAGTCTCTTTGCTCCGGAAGAAAGAAGAAATTATCTGGTTTAATCCGCAAAGAGGCAAGTTTGGTTCACTGAATACTGTCGATCAGAAATCTTTGGCAGCTATGCAAGAGGCGGCAGAGCGTTTGCAGCGCTTCGCTCCCTGGGTTGAGCTTAATTTTCCTGCCACTGCCGCAGACAAAGGGCTGATTGAGTCACCGCTCGTTTCGATCAATCGAATGCAGCAAGAACTGGATCCTGATGGCAGTGTTGAGGGGAAAATGTATTTGAAACGCGATGATATCTTGCCGGTATCCGGATCTATTAAAGCTCGAGGCGGAATCTATGAGATACTCAAACTGGCAGAGACAATAGCTCTGAAGCATCAATTGATCAGTATGGAAGATGACTATGCGGCTTTATCTTCTCCGGAGAACAAAAAGGTATTTTCAACTTATTCGGTTGCCGTCGGCTCTACCGGCAATCTCGGCCTTTCGGTAGGAATTATCAGTGCTCAGCTTGGCTTCAAAACAACAGTGCATATGTCTTCTGATGCTAGGGAGTGGAAGAAAGAAAAACTCAGATCGCTGGGCGTTATTGTGGTTGAATATGACGACGATTATAGCAAAGCTGTGGCTGAAGGCAGGAAATCCGCAGAAGCAGATCCTTCCTGTCACTTTGTCGATGATGAGAACTCAGAGGATCTTTTTATGGGCTACTCCGTAGCTGCTTTGCGCCTTCAACATCAATTGGAAGACTTGAATATTAAAATCGATAAAGAGCATCCTCTTTTCGTCTACATCCCCTGCGGAGTCGGCACAGGACCCGGTGGTGTCGGCTGGGGGCTGCGCCATCTTTATGGTGAGAATGTCTATGTTTTCTTTGCCGAACCGACAGAATCTCCTTGCATGCTGCTGGGCTTGGTGACAGGCCAAAGAGAGAAAATATCTGTTTATGATATCGGACTTTCCGGTAAAACTGAGGCGGACGGCCTGGCCGTTTCCAGGCCTTCCGGCCCTGTATGCGAGAAGTTGGAACCATCGCTGGCAGGCTGTCTGACGATTGAAGATGAGCATTTATACAGCTTGCTCAGCAGTTTGGAAGAAACAGAGGGCATTAGACTTGAGCCATCAGCTCTGGCAGGCATGATTGGGCCTAAGGTTTTGAGTACGTCGGCTGAAGGCAAGGCCTGGCTGGCAGAGAATAATTTGACAGACTCTATGGCGGACGCTGTGCATGTCGTCTGGGCTACCGGCGGCAGTATGGTGCCGACGGAAGAAATGCAAGATTTCATTGAGCGAGGACGTCAAGATAATTGACCGGTTTACATCGCCGGATGAGAATTGGTTATTTTGGCTTCCTGCGCTAATTTTTGCATTGACGGGTGAAAAGAATACGGATATTGAGAAGGGGGTTGCTGATGAAAACTATAGATGATGTTCCATTGATAATCAGAAGAGAGATTGAGGCACTGGTTTTAGCGCCGATAATCCATGCGTTTGAAAAGGAAGTTGGCAAAGAAAGAGCCCATGAGATTGTACAGGAGATAATCAGTGATCTGGCCCATCAGGCAGGTGAGAGCTGGGCCAAGCGCGTTGAAAGAAATGAAATGCCTGATTTTGTCGAGCACTTGCTGCCTATTTTTTCCAAGGATGCCTTAGATTTTGAGGTCAAGGAAGTCAGCGTCGACGATACCCGCTGGGATGTAACACGCTGTAAATACGCAGAAATGTATAAAAAATACGGTTTGGAGGATTTGGGGTATATTCTTTCCTGCAGCCGCGATGGCAGTCTGTTCGAGGGATTTAATCAGGATCTTCGCTTTACTCGTGATCACACTATTATGGAAGGCGACGATTACTGCGATTTTTGCATAGAAAAAAAGAAGGACTGATTTTCATTTGTCCTTCTCAAGTGACTGCTTAATATTTTGCAGAAAGCTGAAAGATTCGCAAAGTCAGGCCCATATTAGAGATAGTCTCCGATATGGGCCTAATCTTTGCATTCTCCCCAATATCAACTTGCCCTCTTTCTTCTCATGCTTTCAAATACTTTATCTGGTTTATCTGAGAATTCTTTTACGAACTCCCCATTTTTGTCTAATGTGAATTTAGTAATCTGAGGTCAGTGTCAGTTTGGCGATATAGCCGGTTTCCACTTGGATAGCCAAAGTGAAAGTGACATCTTCAAGCTGTTTTTGCAGCAGATAGTCATTTTCCCGTGCGAAGGGATATCGAAGATACAATTCGTTAATGTGCATTCCGGGGCTTAAGCCCGATCCCATTTCGAAATTACTGTATGAAATCTCCGCCCTGGTAAGTACGCCGCTCCATTTTTGATGTTCATCTGTGCATTCTCCGAGCACAGTGAGGATAATACCGGGATACTCAACCGTAAAAATATTTTGTCCTTCCGCAGTGAGAAAACAGCTGTCATCGTTATGCGAGAGCGGCGTGCCAAGAATTATGTCGAAGATTTCAGAAGAGACTGTCAAAGCTTTAGCGCCTTCATCGAAGGCTATTATTGTCTCCTTGTTAGCTTTGACCTCTAGATCCTCAATGTCTAAAGTCTCGGTTACAGGGTCGTTAGCCTGCAAATAAGTACTTCTTTCCTGAAAACGAATGACCCGGCGAATTTTCTGACCAAAATTAGAGGTCAAGGAGGCAAATTGCTCAACTTCAGCATAGCCGGGATATATGCTTTGGAGTGCAAGATTATCCTTTTCAGCCTCGATGATGTCTTGATAATAATCCAGAGTCGCCCGGCAGCGTGCGGTTAATACTTTCTCTTCAATCTCACTCGCAGGGTTTGTGCCTTTCGAGAGCAGAGAATACAAAGCGTCAAAACTGTTATTATCGATTGCTTCAAAGTACAACATCATATTGTTGTCTACTGAAATAATACCCTGGGCCCAGTCCCGGTCTAAATAGGCTGTGCCATCTTCGTCTTTTTGAATTGCGACAATAAAACCGTCAGCGTTTTTGTTATTTTCATAAAATAGGGCATAGAAATCAGACTGCTGCGCCAACTCATAAATAGCAGTATTACCATTTTCTAATGTGGCAAGTATCGCCTCTTTCTTCTCGCTGTTTAAGGTTGTTATTTCGGTAATCTGACCTGGAATCCCTCTTTTAACAGCTTGAATATATTGATAAAAGGCGGTTTCGTCCAGACCATCTGTCTGCATCCGGGGAATTGAATAATAGACTGACTCCGCGCTCCTGTCGGAGCTTACAGCCAGTGCGAGAGAATGCGCCAGTTCCAGAGAACTCATCAATCTTTCTGACACCAGACTTAAAGTGAGGCCATCAGGGCTGCTGGCTTCCTGAGGAATTAATTTGGCCAGCACATTATCACAGCCCACAACAGAGAGAATGATAATGGCAATAATAATTACCAGGACTGACGTCCACCATTTCCGTTTTCTCTCTAGCGGTATATTCTCACTTTTCGTTTTGTCTTCCATAAATCCAAGACCTTACAGATCGCTCTTGTTTATTTCATCTATTTTTGGTCAGCCCGGAAATGTTTCATTTTACGCCTGATTCTTTGTACGGCGTTATCAATGCTTTTTTCGTTTTTATTCAGTATATCTCCAGCTTCCCGGTAGCTCATCCCTTGCTGTAAAAGCGAGACAACTTCTGATTCCAGATTACTGAGTTTATTCTGCATGAAAGCATGCAGAGCTTCAAGTTCTTCTTTAGCAATAGCTTTATCCTCAGGATTTATTTCCACCAAAAGATTGAGTTTTTCGCTGTAAAAATCTGCATTGGCAGGGTTTTCCGCTTTAGCTTCCAGAGAAATAGATTCATTTAGGAGTTTATATTTTTGTCTTGTTCCTGAGCGGACAGCATCAATAAGCCTGGCTTGGACCAGCTGCTCTGCCAGAGAGGCAAAGGGCAGCGCAGAAGTGATGTCGTAAATCTCTAATGCCTGGAATAATCCAATCATGCCCTCCTGAATTAAATCTTCCTGCTCACCGCCTTGGAGAAAATATTTTTTTGCGCGATTTATCACCAACGGTTTATACGCGGCAAAGAGTTCTTCAGCAGCCTCATGATCTCCTGAGCGGTATTTAGTCACCAATTCAAGATCACGTTGGGCAGAAGGATAAAGCTGTGAAGTCGCCATCAGTATCAGTCCTCTTTAGATCCGGCGAGTAAATCTTCCCCAGGCTTGATTGTCTCTGAAAGATTGAGGGGCGAAGGCGCAGCGCCTTCATCAGCGTGTCTGACTTGCCTTCTGGCTTCAAACACCAGGATGCCGCAGGCAACGGCGGCATTAAGTGAGTTTACCTCTCCATACTGGGGAATTCTTATCAAATGGTCGCAGGCCTCGGATATTTTCATGCCCATGCCTTTGCCTTCGCTGCCAATCACCAAAGCTATTTTTCTCAGCCAGTCGCTGTCTTCAGGAGTGGCGGTTCCCTGAGCATCTGAGCCGTAAATCCAGTAACCGGCGTCTTTCAGTTCTTGAATCGCGTTGCTGAGATTGGTGACGCGAGCGACAGGGACGTATTCTATTGCTCCGGCGGAAGCTTTAGCGACTGCGGCATCAAGAGCGACCGAGCGTCGTTCCGGGATGATGATTCCGGTGGCGCCCGCCGCGTCAGCTATGCGTAAAATAGAGCCTAGATTATAGCTTTCTTCGAGACCGTCAAGCAGGATCAGCAGGGGATAGATGTTTTCTGCCATCTGCGCTTCTCCGCGGACAATCAGCTCAGCCAAGGTGACATATTCATGAGCTGCGACTTGAGCGATAATGCCTTGATGGCCGTATGAAGTCGCCATGCTGTCAAGCACATCGCTATCTACTTCAACAATTACCGCGCCGGCCTTTCTGGTATCTTGAACCAGGCGGGTGAGATCTTGATCATAACGTCCTGTACCTCTGCGTTTGATCCAGACCTTATTGATATTGCGGCCTGCGCGCAGAGCCTCTTTGATTGGATTTCTTCCTTCCAGGCGGTCAGCAGGTCCAGCCTCACGGGTCTCAATATTTTGTTGTTTGTCCTGTGCTCTGCCTGGGGGCTTGCCTTGAGATCTGTAGGGTCTGCCTTGGGAGCCGCCTTGGAACTTTCCTTGCGGCTTGCGGGACCGACCGCCCTTTGCTCTGCCTAAAACCCCGTCTTGGGGACCGCCCTCAAATTTGCTTTGCCGCTTTTGCTGTCCGGATCTGCCTGATTGTGAGGAAGACCGCCGCTTATTGCTTTGATTGTTTCGATTATTATCACTATGTCTATTGTTTTGATTCATCAGCTATTTCCTTGTGTCCATATTTAGTATCGAGCATATCTCGCGCGCAATTGCCGCTGTCCGTCAGTTTATTATTCAACTTAGAGCTAACGCGCGCCCACCGCCATCAAGAATCTTGTACAAAGTAAATTATCTAGGTATCAGAAAATTGTCTGTGATCGTCAATTATGCGCCGGATCAATTCCGTCAGGCGATCATGCCTGTGGGACAGATAAAGATAACCCACTAATGCTTCCAGGCCGGTGGCCTGACGGTATAGGGCCGGGTCGACATTATTAGGCATGCTGCCAGGGTCATGATTTCTGGCACGCCGGGCTACAGCCAATTCTTCCTCGTCAAGCAGAGGCAGTATTTTCTTCATTGCCTCTGCCTGGGCCGGAGCGGAGACAATATTGATGGCAGCTCTATGCAGCTCTCCTGAATGGTGATTTTCGAGTTTTTCAACCAGCGCCATGCGAATATAGAGATCATAAACACTGTCCCCTACCCAGGCCAGTGTTGAACAGGGAATTTCTCGCAGATCACGCTTTATGGGCAGATGCTTGAGGTTGAAATCTTCAAGCCGGTTTCTGCTGTCATTATTTTTCATGATGTTTGCCTAAACGGGCGTTACTTTAGTTCCTTGCGGTGTATCCTCAATCTTATACCCTGCCGCAGTTATCTCATCCCGCAAAGAGTCAGCCAGGCTGAAGTCGCGGGCTTTTTTAGCTTCCCGGCGCCGTTCAACTTTATCCATGATGTCGGCAGGAATAACAGTTTCTGTTTCGGTTGGATCAAGGCCCAAAACGTCGAGCAGCTCGATTAGCTTGTCATGAGCTGCCAGAAGCGATCCTTTGGGGATTCCCTGAACGCCGGCTGCAGTATTCGCAGCCCGTACCAAATCAAAGACAGCGGCAATGGCGTCTGCGGTATTGAGGTCATCGGAAAGTCCCCGATCCCATTCCTCTTCTGCTTTAATAATCGTCTCTTCCAACTGCGCTGCAGCCTGCTTCGCTTCTTGATTGACTGCTTCTTCGGGAGCGGTCTTGGCTACAAAATGAAGATTATTAACGCATGTTGTCATGCGGTTCCAGCTTACGACAGCCGCGTCCAGCAGATCTTTGTCGAAATTGATTGGCATGCGATAGTGAGCTTGCAGCATGAAGAAGCGAATAACCTGATAAGGATAACTCTTGGCAAGTTCGCGGACCAAAAAAAAGTTACCCTTGGACTTGGACATTTTTTCCTTATTAATGTTTATAAATCCGTTATGCATCCAGTAACGCGCGAACTGTTTTCCGGTTGCATTTTCACTTTGGGCAATCTCGTTTTCATGATGAGGAAAGACCAGATCAATGCCTCCTGCGTGAAGGTCAATCGTATCGCCCAGACAAGAGCGACTCATGGCGGAACATTCGATATGCCAGCCGGGACGCCCTTCTCCCCAGGGGGAGGGCCAGAAAGGCTCTCCTTCTTTTTTGAATTTCCAGAGAGAAAAATCAAGCGGACTCTTTTTATCTTCTTTGCTGGCGACGCGTTCGGAAGCACCGGCTTCCAGGTCTTCAATTCGTTTTCCGGACAATTTGCCATACTCCGGGTCTTTAGCAATCTCAAAATATACGCCGTCTGAGGTGACATAGGCAAAGCCGTTTTCCTCTAATTTGCGGATCAAATCAATGATCTGATCAATATTTTCTGTAGCACGAGGATGACAGTCAGCGCGCTTGATATTTAGAGCATCCGCATCGCGAAAATACTCTTCAATCATACGATCAGCCAGCTCCTTGACCGTAGTACCCTCTTCATTGGCGCGGTTGATCATTTTATCGTCGATATCGGTGAAATTTTGCACATAGGTGACTTGATAGCCCTTATGTTCCAGATAACGTCTCAGAGTATCATATGTGACAAAGGGACGAGCATTGCCGAGATGAAAAAAGTCATAGACGGTGGGGCCGCAAACATACATTTTTATGTGGTTCGGCTCTAACGGGACAAGCTCTTCTTTCCTGCGGGTCAAGGTATTATAGATCTTCATAGAATTCTCCTTAATTTAAACAGACCCGGAATGTCGATCTCCTCGATTGACGCCCAGCATTTTGCCAGGTGGGTGCCCTGCGGCGGTCTTAGGCCGTCCGTCCGAAACGGCTTGGCCACATCCCACACTAACCCGAGCTCCCTGTTATGTCATGGTGGCTCAATTACGAGAAGTGTCAAACATCCCAGGCAATTATATTTTAGCATAAATGAAACTTGCCCGCATTGACAGGAGGCAGGTGAAACAGCAGGTATTTTTCGTACATTGGGCAGCAATATCGTTTAAGGGACAGTTGAATTAATAACCACGCCGGTATGATTTACTTGAAGACGCTTAACTTCCCAGCCAATGGGCAGCCCGCGAGTCAGCAAGTTCCCGATCTGATCAGCATCATCCTTGAGGCCGGCGTACAATCCCAACAAAGAAGGTCCGGCCCCTGAGAGACTGACAACAGAGCAGCCTCGGCTTAGGGCAATTCTTTCGATTGTCTCATATTCCGGGACCAGCCGGCGGCGATAGGGCTCATGCAGATAGTCCGCATTGCCGTTTCTTAGCAATTCGTGGCTTCCGGCAGCCAGCCCCTGCAGCAGAAAACCAAAAGAGGCCACCTGCTTTACCGCTTCACTGTGCGGGATGCTTTTAGGCAATACGGCGCGGGCTTCATCTGTGGAAAGTTCAAATTCAGGTATCAGCAAAAAAACATGAATATTCTCATGACAGGGCAATTGGACTGCAATTACCCCCTCTTCATCAGTGCCGGATAAGATAAGTCCGCCCAGAATCGCCGGCGCGGCATTGTCGGGATGACCTTCAAGAGATGCGGCCATGTTTAAGAGTTCGTTTTTATCGCAGCTGCCCCTATGAATGAGCTGCCCCGCGGCCAGTCCCGCGATTGCGCAAGTGGCAGACGAGCCCAATCCACGGGCAATTGGGATATCACAGGTGAAATCTATCTCTATTCTGGGCAAATCGACTGATTTTTGACTGGCGTAACAGCTGTAAGCCTCGGCAATTGCATATTGTTCAAAGGGAAGTTCCACAGCCCATTCTTTCAGCTGCTGCGGGGTGAGTTTCTCACCATCCTGCCAAGACACTTCCGCCTTATTGAATAGCTCCAGGGCCAGACCCAGGCAATCAAAGCCGGGCCCCAGATTGGCGCTGGTAGCGGGGATGTGGATCTCAATCTTATTCATAATTCGCTCCGATCAATTCTCCTATGGCAGATTCTATCTTCTCAGGTAAAAGAGAATATTTGTCTTGAGGTTCTAGTGACCATAATTCCTCTATTGTCGGCGGCAAAGGGGTGCCAAGCAGCATTTGAAGCTGAAGAATCTGACCTTTATCATCGGGCGGAAAGTCCTGTCTTAGAGCGCTCAACACAGTATCGGCAAACTTATATGGGCTTGCTGTACTGACGATAAGACGTCGTGCCGGCACGTCATTGTTTAATATCGCAAAAGCGGCCACTGCGGAATGAGGATCGAGCAAATATCCGTATTCAACATATACTCTTCTTATCGCAGAGAAGACTTGACTCTCGTCCGCCCAGGAAGAGTCGAGGTCCAGGAGTGATGAATCAAAATAGAAGCGGCCTTCAGTCTTGAGCGCCTTCATCAAATTATCAATATAGGCACAATCATCGGTCAGTAAGTGCAGATAGCGTTCCATATTGCTGGCGACGAGAATATCCATAGAGGGAGACGTCGTCTTCAGCAGCTCTCTGTTCGCATCGTAAATGCCGGTGGACAGAAAATCGTGCAGAACTTTATTGCTGTTTGCCGCCAAGTGAATTCTATCCAAAGGCAGTCCCATTTCCTTACAATAACGGGCGGCGAGGATGTTGCCCACGTTACCACTGGGAACGACAACTGATAAAGGTTCACCGTATTCGCCGACACTCTGCAGATAGGCGTAGATATAGTAAACCATTTGTGGTATCAGACGTCCGATATTAATGGAATTGGCTGAGGTCAGACGAATAGACTGCTTTTTGAGTTTGGCCAGAAAGCTTTCATCTCGCATCAGAGCTTTGACACTGCGCTGACAGTCATCGAAATTTCCTTCCATGGCGAAGGCGCGCACATTAGGACTTGTGGTTGTGAGCATTTGCCTCTCCTGGAAAGTGCTGACTCCATTATTGGGGTAGAATACGGCCACTAAAGTGCCATCTTTTCCGGAGAAACCGGACATGGCTGCTTTGCCGGTATCACCTGAGGTAGCAGTCAGAATCAGGAAGCGTTCTTCGATCTGCAAAATCCTTTTGGCTTCCTCGAAGAGATTGGGCAGGCACTGCAAGGCGAGGTCTTTGAAAGCCAGTGTAGGTCCATGCCACAATTCCAAAACAGCTGTGTCTTCATCGAGCCAATGGAGAGGTGTAATTTCCGGACAATCAAAATTATCTGCGTAACTTTCTTTGACTATGCGCCGGATGGCCGCCGGAGAATAATCGGTCAGAAAGAGTGAAAATATTTTTTCCGCTATTTCCCGGTAGCTGTACTGATTCCAAGCGCCAAAGTTTATTTGGGGAAACGATTCAGGCACATAGAGACCGCCGTCAGGCGCTATACCTGACAAAATAGCTTCCGAAGCTGTGGCTGTATAGTTTTTTGAACGAGTGCTTAAGTAACGCATGACAATTCTCTCTTTGTACTGCGCCGCAAAAGGCAGATATTTCCCGGTGCAAAAGCAGCAAATATCTGCTCTATCTTAAGGCTGATGCGGCGAATGACTGCTCTTTCTCTATTACGACAAAACCTTGATTTTGATAAGCAAGAGCGTCTTTAACAGAAATTTTATTAACAGTGGCAAGTCCCTTTTCAGGCTCACGCAGATAAAACTCAGCCTCTCTGCTCAGAGAAAGGTCATCTCTTTGTCTTTTGCCCCTATCGTAGTAAGTCGGTTTGCTGTTTATTACATCAAAAAAGTCAGCCCAGAGGGCGTGCGCTGTGGGATACATTCCGCCGCCGGATCCGTAGAAAGCGAGGGAGTCTATCGTGTCACCGGTCAGTTGAACCTGATTCTTCACCCCTCCTACGCGGGTCAAAGAGTTGCCGTCAGTTAGCGCTGTTGGCAGTACAGACAGCTGATAAGAAGCATTATCCCGGGTGAGAGAGGCGACCAATTTTAGCGTGCGATTCTCGGACTTGGCCCAAAGAAAGTCTTTTTCTGACAGTTTTGTAATGCCGATAGTGGGAATATTTTCTTCCTCAATTTCCTGAGACAGGACAATTGCAGCCAAAATCGCTATTTTCCTCCTGGCATCATAACCTTCCACATCGTCAGTCGGGTCTTCTTCCAGCACTCCCAAAGTTTTTGCCTCTGCCATAACTTCTCCATGTGGCCTTCCGCTGCTCAGCTCAGAGAGAATATAATTAGTGGAGCCATTAATTATTCCGCCTATGCCGGTTATTGAATTTAAATGTCTAATTTTTGACAGGGGATCAATGAGCGGTATGCCCCCTGCAACCGCAGCCTCAAAACGGAAGTGGACACCGGCTTCGCGGGCTATATCCTGCAGCTTAAAAAAGGCGGACGCGATGGCAGCTTTGTTGGCGCTGATTACATGTTTATTATTTGCCAGCAGTTGGCCGGCGTATTCCACGCCTTTCGGTCCGTCACTCATAACCTCAAATACGATGTCGATCGACCCGTCTGTCAAAATATCGTTAAATGAATCTGTCAGAGGCAGTCGCTCAACTGCAAAATCTCCCCTTCTCTTTTTAGTGTCTCGCACGAGAATTTTTTTCACAGTTATTTCCTGCCCGCATTGTTCCTCCAGAACACTTCTGCGTTGATCGAGAATGTGATATATTCCCTGTCCTACCGTGCCAAAACCTAAGATTGCAATATTCATGAGATACTCTCCGGATATTTTGCTATGAATTTTTCCGCTATTTGAATCGCATTTGTCGCTGCGCCTTTGCGCAGATTGTCAGCGACTGTCCAGAAATGAATTACATTTGTTCTGAACAGATCTTGGCGCAGACGGCCAACTTCAATTATGTCTTTGCCTCTCACATTCTCGGCAATGGGATAGAGATTTTTCGCTGTGTCGTCAACGACAGACAGACCATCAAACTCAGACATTGTTTGCCTGACTTGTTCGATATCCGGTTCGCTGTCCAGTTCGACAGTGATGGCTACACTATGTCCTGTAGTAATGGGAACTCTGACGCAGGTGGCGCTGATCGGCACGTTGGGCAGCTCCAAGATTTTCGCAGTCTCATTGATCATTTTTATTTCTTCTTTGCTGTAACCATTGTCAAGAAAGACATCAATGCGCGGCAGCACACTCTCACTTATTTTGTGGTCAAAGCAGAGGGCGGTGTCATTTAATAAATCATTCAGCCCGCCGATACCTGCGCCTGAACAAGCCTGATAAGTGGCATAGTTAATACTTTCTATTCGGTAGAGATGGGCCAATACTTTTAAGGGGGCCATGCACTGTATAGTGGAACAATTGGGATTGGCGATAAGACGGTTATTGCTTTTTACCCGGTCAAAGTTTACTTCGGGCACAATCAGAGGCACATTGTCATCCCCGCGATAATATGAAGAATTATCTATGGTCACGATGCCTTTTTGCGCACTGAGCATTGCGTATTGTTTGCTGATTTCGCCCCCGGCGCAAAAGAAGGCAAAATCATAATTGCTGCTGAATGCGTCTGCTGTAAGTTCTTCGACTGTAAATTTTTGCCCGAAAGCGTCTATACTCTTGCCGGCAGATCTGCTTGAAGCCAAGGGCAGCAATTTCTTCAAGGGGAAGTCTCTTTCTTCGAGGATGTTGATTAGTGTTGTACCTACCAGTCCTGTGGCCCCGACGACAATAACATTATATTTTTTCATTCGCTTTCATCCTCACTGAAAAAATAGTCGTAAAGCGTTTGAATTGCCAAATTATATTGAAAGCTCTCAATACCGATAATGATATTGTATTCGCTGGAACCTTGGGTGATCATGCGGATATTCACGCCAGTGCGTCCCAAAGCGCTGAAAACTTTGCCGGCAATCCCAGGCTGATAAGCCATACTTTCGCCAACTACTGTAATCAAGGCCATGTCCTGTTCATAGCTGCTCTGATCAGGACGGCAGTAGAGATTGATTTGTTCTGCGATTTGCTCGAGCTCCTTCTTGTCATCAATATGAAAAATAATCGATATTGTGTCCAATGATGTGGGCATGTGATGGATTGTTATTTTATGAGCTTCAAAGATAGTGCAGATTTTTCGCAGAAAACCATAGTCTTCATTCTTGCCGTACTTCTTAAGGTGGATTACGGTGAAATTTTGTTGTCCCGCTATACCGGTTACCAACTGACCATTAGCGACTCTTTTGCCGGCGTGTATCATCGTTCCCGGATTTTCGGGGAAATTAGTGTTTTTAATCAGAAGTGGAATTTCAGCTTCTCGCGTCGCCGCAATCGCATCAGCCTGAATGATCTGTGAATCTGAATAGCTTAATTCTCTCAACTCAACATAGCTGAGAGAATTGATTGTTTTCGGATTATCGACGATCTTGGGATCCGCAACTAAAAAACCAGGCACATCTGTCCAGTTCTCATAAAGATCCGCTTCCAGACCGGCTGCCAATATAGCTCCGGAGATATCTGAGCCTCCCCGGGGGAAAGTGACAATTTCTCCTTTCGCAGTTGCGCCGTAAAAACCCGGCACAACGATGCCCTTTATGCCCCAAAGCTTGTTGTCGGCAAATTCTTTCATCAGTTTATAGCTGGCAGCCTTGTCATATTTTTTCTGAGAATTGAAAACTATCAAATCCTTGGCGTCAACAAATTCATAGCCCAAAAAATCAGCCATCAATAAAGCATTCAAATATTCACCGCGGCTAACCACATAGTCCTCACTGGCGACGGCAGTCAGGTTTTTCCTGATAGTGTCAAGTTCTTCTTCTAAAGGAAAGCTCAGTCCCAAATCGCTGTGGATAGTTCGATAGCGATTGGCGATCTCCTCAAAAATCTCACTCGGATCAAGCTGCTCCCTGGCAAGCTGATAGCAAAGATACAAGGTGTCTGTGATTTTAAAGTTGTCATCGCCGTGTTTTCCGGGCGCCGAAACTACGACAACTTTCCGTTGTTCCTCAGAATGAACAATATTTTTGATTTTTTTGAATTGCAGGCTGTTAGCACAAGAACTGCCGCCAAATTTTGTTACGATCATCATTTGCTCCATTTAACGTTTATGCATTTTTATTAATTGTCTCACAGTTTACTGAAATAACTCTTAAAATACCAGCTGCACCAGCAACATATAACAAATAGTTCCGCCGGCGATGGGAAACAGTAATTGTCTCTTTCTGAAATATAAGGCGCAGGTCACAATGATCGCCAGCGCTTCAGGTATTCCATAATTTTCTCCGAGGAATTCGACATTTCTGAGACAATAGACGACCAACATGGCAAAGATTGCTGCAGGTAAGGCTTTGCCCAGATAAGAAATATATTTCGGCGTCGGCCTTTTTTCTGAGAAGATGAGAAAAGGCAAAAAGCGCATAGATACTGTGACGAAGACGCAAATTGCTATAGTTATGATTTTTTCAGTCAGCGTCATCATGGGTCAACCGTCCCTTCATCGACATTGAGAGTCAATCCGCCCGCCTTTTCAATAGGGCCGCGGAACAGTGTGAGCAGCAGCAAGATAATCACCATAGTCGGCAGCAGAAAAGATTTCGCGCCAAAGATTGTCAGACTGACGATGGCGGCGGCAAAACCTATCAACGCTGTATAATGTTTGTTCTCTTTGCTCCATTGCTCGAGGAAAATTACTACAAAAAGCGCAGTCATTACAAATTCAAGCCCCTGCGTGTTGAAACTGATCAATGAGCCAGCTAATCCTCCGAGAGCAGAGCCGATAAACCAATACATATGGTTGAGAAAACTGATGAAAAAATAAAACCAGCCTCTGTCAATGCCTGGCGGGACCTTCAGTGTATAGTTTAAAGAGAATGTTTCGTCACATAAGGCAAAGTAGAGATAAAAACGTTTCCAACCCAGATGTTTGTATTTCTCCAGCATCGCGATACCATAAAAAACATGTCGAACCTGGATCATCAAGGCCAGCAGCAAAGTCTCAAGCGGAGAAAAAGGGCGAAGCAGCATTGTCACCATGACAAACTCCAGAGAACCGCCAAAAACAGTCAAGCTCATTAGCGTCGGGTACCAAAAGCTGAAACCGGAGACATTCATATAAACTCCATAAGCCATGCCTAAAAACCAAAAGCCTGCAAATATGGGTATTGTATAAGGGAATGCCGCCAATAGAGCCTGTCGGCGCACGGTGCTATTCGACTTCGACATTTTTATCTCCTCCGCATTGTCTTGATTGTTAGAGTATTGTACACGAATAATTTTTCAGAAACATAATATTTTATTACAAGATTGGTATTCGCGCCTTCACCAAACAGTTATTATATGCCTGTTGCAATTTCTGCTATTAAACTGTTAGATTAGTAATCGTCGAGGAGGAAAGACGTGACCACAATGCAAAAGAATAAACTGGACATCGTCAACGGGCCTGTTCTCCAGGTCCTTTTCTCTGTCGCTGTTCCGATCATGATCAATAATGTCATTACCTCTCTCTACAATCTTGCAGATGGATTATGGGTTGCGCAGCTGTCTATTGTGGATTTTACAGCCACATCATTTATATGGCCGCCTCATTTTCTCTTTGTGTCTCTAGGTATCGGCCTGGCGATGGCGGGAACCTCGATTATCTCTCAGCTGCTAGGCGCAGATAAAATTGAGCAGGCAGAATCCTATGCTTCACATGTTTTTTATTCCTGCTTTTTTGTTGGCCTGATTTTTAGCGTTTTCGGAGTGGTTTTCGCACCTGCCATTATTGGCGGCATGGGCGCGACAGGACTTTTGGCTGAGAAGTCTGTAACTTACCTTTCCATCATTATGGTTGGATACATCTTTGAAACGACTTATTTATCCTTCTATTCGATACTGGCAGCGCAGGGACAGACAAAACTCATGACCGTGATCAGTTTGGCTACCGCCCTCGTAAATGTTGTTCTGGATCCAATATTTATTTTTGCTAAAGTACCTCTGATAGGCATCAAAGGTCTTGACATGGGAATTGCGGGCGCTGCGTGGGCGACAGTGATATCACAAGTTTTACGAGTCATACTGGCAGTACTGGCGGTGATGTCTCGTCACAATGGAGTAAGACTGCGCCTTAAGGGGATTAAGCTGACGAAGAGACAGTTTGGCGAGATTGCCAGAGCAGGATTTCCAACAGCATTAGGTCAGGGCAGCGCAGCTTTAGGCTTTACCCTGATGAACAGCATCGTAGTCTCCTATGGACAAGCGACTTTGTCAGCTTATGCGGCGGTTAACCGTGTCAGCGGCTTTCTTATGCAGCCGGCTGAGGGAGTTGGCAGTTCTTTAACAGCCATAGTCGGGCAGAATATGGGAGCGCGGAAGATTGACAGGGTAAAAAAATTCAATCGCACCGCCTTCAAATCAATCACTTTAATAACGATCGCGAGCGCATCACTTCTAATTCTTGTACGTTATCCTCTGCTCAAATTATTTTTGGGTCAAGGAGGGGATGATGTCGATCTGGTTTGGAAGCTGGCACTTGAATATGTTTTTTATATAGCCGCAATGACTCCTGCCATGGGTTATTTTAGCGCATTTACGGGCATATTTATTGGATCCGGTTATCATCGTTATTCGGCTTTTTTATCTATTTTAAGACTATGGGGACTGCGTTTACCTCTTGTGTTGTTATTTCAGCGCTTTACAAATCTGGGTGCTACCGGGGTTTGGATTTCGATGTTGTTATCCAATATTTTGCTGATGCCGGCAGGGCTTTGGCTTTATTTGCGAGGCAAGTGGATTAAGGAACCGCGCATAGACCATTAATGCGGAATTGAATTTGGAATGCAGAGGACCCGCCTTATGTGGTCTTCATAGGGCGGGTCCTCGTTTAAAAGCTATTCAGCAGAGAATCGCTAATCAGTTAGTCAGATAATTACTCTTCACTCTTTTAGCTGTTTTTGCAGAGTTACCATCTCTTTGGCATAGTCACCCAGCAAAATGAAGCCTGCCAGTTTATTGTCTTTGTAAACCAGTTTCTTATAACTATAGTGCTGAGGATCCTCTGAGATCTCGAAATTGTAGCCTTCTCCTTCCTTTTGGGGGAGGTCACCTTGAGATACGATACGGGTATTCATAGTGTTGACAATATAAGGCGGTGTATCTTTCGTAAATACTTTGTCTGCGCCGGCAGCATTCGCTCCGGCAACTTTGCCTTGAGCCATTGAAATTGACCAAAGTCCAAACCAATAGCCGTCATCAACTTCGCAAACATCTCCGGCTGCGTAGATTCCCGGAAAAGAAGTATTCATGCGTTGATCAACTTTTATGCGGCGTCCGATTTCCAAACCGGCATCGGCAGCAAGATCAGTATTTGCCATTACACCTACAGACATCAATACACAGTCACAGTCAATTCGGCGTCCGTCTTTCAGAATAATTCCCAGGACCGGTCCGGTTTCTCCTTCGCCCACAACTTCAGCTGAATCAGCGCCTGTTACTATCTCGATACCAAGAGATTCGATATGTTTTTGCACCAGATCAGATGCTCTCGGATCTAACTGCCTTTGCAAAAGGATCGGAGCAAATTCCAAAATTTTAACATGAACGCCTGCCTGATGCATTTGCCAGGCCGCTTCTAATCCCAGCAAGCCACCGCCGATAATTGCACAAGTCTTAAGATTTTTTTCTCTAATGGCGCCGGACAGTTTCTTAGCATCCTGCAGAGACCAGAGTGTAAAGCAATTCTCCCGCTCAAAACCTTTTAGCGGCAGAACGAAACTTTTGCTGCCGGTAGTAACAATCAATTGATCCCAGGCAATAATTTCGCTGTCGTCCAACTCTACTTCTTTGGCATCACAGTCAATTTTTTTAACTTTTTTGTTCGATACCAGTTTTATCTTTCTTTCTTCATACCACTCCGCAGGATGCAGATAGAGTTTCTCAGCAGCATCAGGGTCGCGCAAAACTTCTGCAACTCGCAAACGATAAAAGGGCAGATCAGGATCTGCGGAATATACAGCGATGTCGGCTTCAGAATCATTTTTTCTGGCTTCTTCCGCAGCAGCTATGCCGGCTGCTCCGCTGCCAATTATCACAATTTTTTTCTTTTCCATTTTTCACCTCAAACTTGCAAATTAATCGTTGTTTTTCAGTATAGTTATTTTTAGCTGCTCAATCCGGGCAGCAAGTTACCAAAAGGCATCAAATGTATCAATATTTTTTATTTCTTCAAGCTCCGCGCCTGTCATGTGTGCAATCTCATCGAGCCTGTCTTCGCCGCTGGGGGATAAAAAAGTTACCGCAATGCCATGTTTGCCTGCTCGGCCGGTTCGTCCTATGCGGTGAATATAATTCTCATTTTCTAAGGGAAGATCGTAGTTAAATATGACATCAACATTGTCAATATCCAGTCCCCTGGAAGCGACGTCAGTGGCTACCAGAATATGTAAATTGCCCTTGCGGAATTTACTTAAAATGCGCTCTCTTTGATTTTGTCTGATATCGCCATGGATGGCTGCGGCATTGATTTTTTCGTCGCGCAGTTTCTTGGCCACCATATCTGCCGATTGTTTAGTATTTACGAAAACGATACCCCTGTCCAGCCCCGCTTTAATGAGAATCTTCTTGACGGCGATAATCCGTTCAGCGCCATTGGCATGGAGCACGAATTCCTTAATATTGGGCTTATCTTGTCCTATTTCCTCTATGGTTATCTCTACCGGTTCTCTTTGATAGATATATGAAATGTCCATAACCGCTCGAGAAAAAGTAGCTGAGAACATGGAGATTTGTGATACACGCGGCATTTTATCGAGGATATAGCGAACATCACTGACAAAGCCCATATCGAGCATACGGTCTGCTTCATCCAGCACAACGCTCTCGACCTGACCCAAACGCAGATGGCGCCTCTTGAGCATGTCGATTAAACGTCCCGGTGTACCAACAATTATTTGAGGTTTTCTGTTAAGAGCATTTATTTGGGTGCGGATAGCCTGCCCTCCGTAGATTACAGCTACCTCGGCCCAAGGCCTGGAGATGGCAAGTTGAGAGAGATCTTCGCCTATTTGCAAAGCCAGCTCTCGGGTAGGGGCGAGAATCAGAGCTTGAGCAGATCGATGATTTTTTTCGAGATGTTCCATGATGGGGATGCCGAATGCCAAGGTTTTGCCGGTACCTGTCGGGGCTTTGGCCATAACATCATACCAATCTAACATAGGCGGGATTGCTTCTAACTGTATTGTCGTAGGTTTAGAAAAACCCATGCGGGACAGCATTTCTAAAGTAGGTTTAGACAGATTAAATTGTTCAAACCCAGATATTGGTGAGTTGTTTTTATTCATGGTTCCATGATATCAGATAGCGGTACTGCTGACAGTACTTTGATTTTGCTGTGCCAAAACACTGTCTTTATGAAAGTCCGAGATTTTTATCAGCGTTAAGATGTCTCAATGTGTCAAATCAAGATGTTTTGCGTTGTATAAAGCTCTAGCTTTTTTCTCCGCAATTGAAAAAATACTGACCGGATTAATCTCTAAAACCATCATCAATTGCAGTACCTTAAAGCTGTTTCTCCAAATCTTGCCTTTTTCGATCTCACATATATAAGATGTGGAAACGTCGATTTCAGCTGCCATATCAATTTGTCGAAAACCTGCCTCATTTCTCCTGTAACGAATCAGGTCGCCGACAAAAATCCCAATTGTCTTTAGATATACCTCTCGCAAATCGCTGTCGATCTTTTCACGTTTCTCTTCAATCAGATTGGAAATGAATCCTTTGTATTCTTGATCGATCCGGTAATAATCAAGCATAGTATCCATATTCAACCTCCTCTATTTTTGTCCCCGCAAGGCAGTGATAGCCTTGCAGCGAGTATAAAACAACCCTTATCCATTGAAATCCGGACTTACAGCGATTATTGTTGTTAGTAT
>DASRVY010000029.1:0-8972 GCA_035654855.1 Bacillota bacterium
CCCAGTGCCCAGACCGTCAAACCGGATATCCTATTTGACCCTATTCCTCAAATCCACAGCGGGATCCCCGCCTTCAATCAGTGGGTGAATCCGGTCATCGGGGAAGCCCTGGCCCCTGCTCCGGCTGCCTCTGTAAACCCCATGCAGGTTTGGACCCGGTTTGCAGCTTATGTCTGGCTGACCGGCGTCTTGGTTCTTCTCTTTTATGCCCTCTTCAGTTATGGACGTTTGAGAAAAAAGGTGGAAGCCTCTATACCGGTGGAGGATGGAGTTAGAATCAGTGACGAGATCGACAATCCCTTTATCCTGGGCCTGATAAAACCCCGCATCTACCTGCCTTCAGGCATGGAGACAAGACAACAGGCCTTGGTCCTGACTCATGAAAGGGCCCACCTGGCCCGCCGGGACCACTGGTGGAAACCCTTAGGCTTTTTGATCCTTACCCTTTACTGGTTTAACCCCCTTTCCTGGTTGGCCTATCTTCTCCTTTGCCGGGATATCGAGATGGCCTGTGATGAGAAGGTCATCCGGTCCATGGACAAAGAGGACCGCCTAATCTATTCCCAGACCCTCCTGGCCACGAGTACCTACCATCGGTCCGTCATAGCCTGCCCTCTGGCCTTCGGTGAGCTGGCCGTCAAGGAGAGGATTCGAAAGGTCCTGAACTACAAAAAACCTTCCTTTTGGGTTATCCTCTTTGCCCTCATCGCCTCCTTTGTCCTGATTATTTGTTTCCTGACCAATCCCAAGGAGCCGGTCGAGGAACCGACGACCCCGACGGAAAGTGATCCCGGTACGGTCTTAGAGCCGGGCTTGGCGGAGGAGTGGTTTGATTATTTGTACTTGAACAGCATGGATTGGGAAGATCGCCTCGAGACAAGCAGGCCGGAATTCCCGGGTGTGGCCTTTCGCTGGACACCGGGAGAGGTGGAGGCGGTAACACAAACCGGATCTGAAACCCTTTTCCAGGGAATGCCGATCTGGAACAGCTATTTTTGTGATTTGACGGGTGACGGCAAGCCGGAGCTTTGCGCAACGGTCAGCTTTGGCTCAGGCATTGTCGATAACCATGTGGTGGTTTTTGATTACGCAAACAAGGAGATTCATTATCTTTGGAACCGTTTTGTCCACGACTATGAACTCTATCTTGAGAAGGACCGGCTCTATGTGGCAAAACGCCCTCACATGGGTGAGGAGATCCTGGAAAGCGGACGCTTGATCTTTCAAGAGGGCAGACCGGCTATGGAAGGGGAGACTGATCCCCCGGAAGACTTCTCGTTCGAGGGGCCCTTTGACACTTATCGATTAGATGGGTCTGAACCGGCAGATGAGGCGGTCCTGCAGCTGAACTCTGAGGGGAGATTCCTCTTATCCCTGTCACCTTTGAGTTCCTACCTGGCCTATGGTCACTACAGACTGGAAGGTCACCAACTGATCTTGCAAACCTGGGACGGTCTTTACTCTTACACCTTTGACAGGCATGCTGATGGCTGGTGCTTTATCGCGGACCTCTCCTCGCCCCTCTACACCAGCCTTTCTTCCCTGGCCGATGGCGGCCTCTTTCGTTTGGTTGAAAAGGAGCTCCACCACCGACAGACCCTGGAAGATTGGTGGAATGACGGCCAAAAGAAAGAAGTGGAAGTCCGCTCCCTGCAAATCTCGGAATATCAATTCGATGATCAATCCATCGCAACCAAAACAGCCTTCAGGACAGTCCAAGATCGAGATCTGGCGGAAAGCTGGTTTGCCCGTTTTATGGATTTGCCGATCAGGGAAATCAAGACTCCTGAAAACCTGGCGGGCAAGCGGTCACTTCTTGAACTTAGTTTTCAGGATCCTCGAGGCAAGGAGCTTATATTTATCTCCCTGCAAATCATTGATGACGGCAGTGACAGTGTGTTCGTGAATGGCAGTTTTATCTCGCCGACTGAGGTGATACCGGAAAATATCTTTCTCATTGAGGACATGACTGCCACGCAGATGTTCAAGGACTTGAAATTACTTCTTGAAGGCTAATCTGCTATAGTTTGCCAAAAAATCAACTGAAAATAACTAACAAAATTGAAGGTACCGAGTGATAAACTTGTACCCACCTTCCGGTACCTTATTGTTTCAAGCTGCTCTCTCTAGTTCTGTCTTGCCCTCAGCAGAGACCAAGACAAAACTATTTTTTCGAACAGAAAATCAGCCATAGAAAAATAGGCCTTGCCACTTATCCAACGCTCAGGGAGTTGACGGTACCGGGTGATGAACTTGTGGGCGATGACCTTGTTGACTAAATGAGAGCATAGAAAAACTTGGCAGAGTCGACTTAGTCCCTGTCTAGATTTTTTCTTTTAGTAATTATGCTATTATATAAATAATTGATATTAAATATTGATCTAAAAGCTTCGTCTAAAAACTGTATCGGAGGAGAATATGATGAAAACTTGCCGTTTAACACTTATTTTACTTTTGGTATTTACGTTTGCCTTGGCTACAGCTTGCTCAGGCGAACCTAAATCGACGCAAGAATCGATTGTAGACGTTACCACAGAGACGAGAGAAAGTCCGGTTGAAACGACAGACGCTGCAGCCGTTACACCAGAGATGACTGAAGAGCCGCTTGAAACGAAAGAGCCGCTTGAAACGAAAGCACCGGAAACAGAAGAGGAGCCGGAACTTATATGGCAATATGAGTATGAAAATATCGTTGAAAGCATTGACAGCTTTGGCGATATTGTGGCTACGGGGCAATATTGTGTAAGCTATATTCACCATCTCTCTGATGGCACGCTTATGGATGCTTTACCACATGAGCATGCAGTTGAAGATACGGAGTTCTCCCCTGATGGAACAGTGTTAGGTGCGGGCCAAGCAGTTTATGGTGTACAGCTCACTAAACTCGCCGACAAAGCCGAACCGAAGAACCCTCACCGCGGCTATAACAGCCGCCTGGCCTTTTCTCCTGATGGTCTCTCGATAGCGACAGGTAATCGGGATGGGGCTATTTGGATTTGGGAACTTGACGGTTTAACTCAGACGGCCGCTCTCGAATGCCCTGATATTTCAAACCCAAACAGCGCGTTTGGTGATCAATGGGTGATCGCCATCAATTATCATCCGTCAGGCAAACTGCTGGCAGCAAGACACTATAGCGGCAACCTCTATATCTGGGATGTTGAGAAAAAGGACATAATCCGATCATTGCAAACTATCGCTTACGAATTAGCAGGCAATACCTTTCGTTTTTCGCCCAACGGCAATGAAATGGCTTGTGCAGTAGAGGATAGCGGTGAATACATGATTCAACTGCTTACAGTTGATGACGGTGAAGCGATACGCGATATTGTCTTGCCAAAACAAATAATGGATATGAATTATTCTCCCGATGGCAGCTTATTGGCTGTTGCGTCCCGTGGTGCCCCCATAACGATATGGGATGTTGCTTCCGGGAATTTACTCTATACCTTGGACCGGGAAATAACACCTTTAGACGATACTCCCTATCTAGATAATGCTCCTGATATATTAACCTTTACTGATGACGGAGGGCACTTGGCAGTCGCGTCCAAGTTCGCTAAAACGATCGAGTTGTGGCGGCTTCCCGGGGCCGAACCGATAGCCCCTTTACCCTTTGATATAAATGTGCCCCCGCCTTTACCCGGAGATGTTTTATTTGACACCGGCAGCTCAGAGTTAAAGCAGGAAGCGTTTGCCGAACTTGAAGCGCTTGCGGAAGAGCTCTCTGCCAACTTTGCAAACGCCACAATCACATTTGTGGGACATACTGACAGCCGGGGCGATGAACAGAGCAATCTTCAACTTTCAATTGATAGAGCTAAAGCTATTAAAGACTGGTTCCAAAACTGGGCTGATGAAAAGGAAGGCAATGAATGGGTTTTACTTGTCGAAGGAAAAGGTGAAAGCGAATTGAAAGTGCCTGATGTCGATGTTGACGGCAACTTTCTTAATGATGCCGGTTCACTAAATCGTCGCGTAGAAATAGAAATTGAACCTTAGAATACTGTAATCCGTAAAGCTCTTAGACTAAATTTGATACATTAATTCACTAATTGAAAAAATGCACACCCTTGCTATTTTGTATCGCAGGGGTGTGCATTGTATCAGGGGGAGATTCTAAAGCACTGTGTTCAATAAAATAGGTCCGGATGTTGTCAGGAGTATATAATTAAGATTGCTCCTAAATTGTTAATGCCACACAAACCACACGAAATAACTAGAGAGTACAAATGTACCCAATGCGCCTTTTGAGCCTCTCGTATGGACTGTATTCTTTTTGGCATTAGAACCCACACCTATTGCTGTCTTTTGACAGGGCTTGTCAGAAGGTGGTTTTTCAAAAGAGGATTGAGTATTGTATATGTATAAATATCTTGAGACAGAATCAACCAATCCCTTCTACAATCTCGCTTTCGAAGAGTACTGCTTGAAGAACTTAAGGCAGCATCCGAGAATTATGCTGTTGTGGCAAAATGAAAATTCTGTAATTATCGGGCGTTACCAGAATGCGCAAAGTGAAATTAATCAGACAGCAGTCAAAAGGGAAAATGTAACGGTAGTGCGGCGCTCAACCGGTGGGGGAGCTGTCTATCACGATCTTGGCAATCTTAATTATTCCTTTATCACGCCGGCAGAAAAATTGTCTTTTGTAAAGCTTGAAATAATAGCAGCGCCGTTATTGTCCGCCTTGCATAGGCTTGGCATAGAAGCTGAAGTTCAAGGCAGAAATGACATCGTCATCAATGGCCTGAAAATTTCCGGTACTGCGCAGTGTCTGCACAAGGACCGACTTCTCCATCACGGTACCTTACTCTATGACACTGATTTATCCATGCTGCAAAAAGTCTTGTCGGTTGATACAACAAAGCTGTCTTCAAAAGGAGTAAAATCTGTCCTCAGCCGGGTGACTAATATCAAAGAGATAACTAAGTCAAACAAGACCACCCTTGATTTTTGGCAGGATCTCCTGGGCGCATTGCCTGACAGGGAGAAGATCACATTGACAGATGAACAATTGTCAGAGATTACAAAACTGGCTGATGAAAAATACGCCAGCCAGGAATGGACTATGGGAAAATCACCTGCCTATACCATCAAAAACAGCAAACGCTTTTCGGGCGGAAAGCTGGAAATAACCCTGGCTGTCAGAAAAGGCCTGATCAATAACCTGAGAATCAGCGGCGACTTCCTCGGTCTGCTCCCGGCAGAAGGACTTGAAGGCGCCCTGACAGATTTGGTCTATGACAGGGATATCGTCGCTCGGGCTATCGAAAGACTCCCGCTTTCATTGCATCTTGGCAGCATCAGCGAAGAAGAGTTTTTATCCTGCCTTTTCCCGGACTAGAAACTACTCAGGCGCTGCCATTTTTTTTGAGCTGAAATTCATCTTGACAAGCTTTCAGGACATCCGGCTGATAGAAAAGTGTGTTAGCTGTCAGCGCCAAGGCGGCGGCTCCGTCCTGTAACGCTTTATTGCCCGCTTCAGAAATCGTGGCTGCAGCCATTTCTTTGCTGTGACCGGCTACATCCGAATCAGCTATCTTGATGCTTGCGTGTATGGTAGGACAGACAAAAGATACTGCTCCTACATCTGATGATCCCAGCGGATTGTCTTCAAGGGGTTCAATTTCTTCCAGTCCAAGCTGAGAAAATTCAGCCTCCATGAGCTCCGCCAATTTCTCATTTAGCAAAGTCTCACCGTAAGGACATTCAAATATTGAATGCTTCATCGTGCAGCTTGCCGCCGCCGCTGCAGCTTCGGCTCTGTTGACAGCATCCTCCGTCATGGCCAGTGCAGCCGCCATCGTGGGGGCGCGGAAATAGTATTCGAGAGAAGCATAAGCTGGAATGACATTGGCTGCGGTTCCACCCTCCTTAATTACACCATGGATGTAGCAGTTCTCTCTTATAAACTGCCTTTGTAAATTTATGGCTGTATAAGTAAGGACCGCCGCATCAAGTGCTGAAGCGCCTTCATATGCTCTGCAGCTATGTGCGTTCTTGCCAAAAAACTCAAACTTGACCGGGTTAATAGCAAGTGTGGCACCGCCCAGACCGTTCTTGTTGCCCGGATGAATCATCAATGCCGCGTCGACATTGTCGAAGGCGCCCATCGCCGTCATTTTGATCTTGCCGCCAAAGTTTTCCTCTGCAGGAGTGCCTATCACCAGTATCCGGCCGCCTATCTCATCAACCACGGCTTGCATGGCTTTAGCCGCTAAAATACTGATACCGCCAAACAAATTATGCCCGCAGCCATGACCAATATCAGGCAGAGCGTCATATTCCGCGGGGAAAGCTATGGTCGGACCGGAATTATTAGTGCCATACTCGGCCAGAAAACCGGTGGGCATGACAAAATTTTCGGTCACAGTAAAACCATTTTCAGTCAGCCAATTTGTAAGAAGATCATGGGCAAATACTTCCTCACCGCCAATCTCAGGGTTCTCATAAAGCAGCTTGACCAAAGACTCTACAGATAAGGCATTATTCTTCACTGCTGCCTTAATTTGTTCCCGCATATCATTCTCAGTAGATAATTTATTTTCCATATGATCCTCTCTAATATATCTTGCCCATATAAGCTAGTGCGCAAAGCCAAAAAATTGTGACTATTCCGCCTGCAGATCTCTCAGTTCTTTGGCTTCTTCTACCCACTGTTCCAAGAGACCGGCAGCGCGCGCTTCTTCTATCACCTCATCACACAGCTCGATTAGTGATTGATACTCTTCACCCAGAGGAAAGCCGATTACATTGGTCGAATACATGCCTTCAGGGTCAAGATCAAAACCGTCTTGAGGTAAAATGACAAAATCCGTGAAAGTCAGCAGCAGCGGCTCAGCAGATTCCGATGCCACTATTACAGCATCAATATCTCCGGCATCCAGTGCCAAAGCCAGTGCGTCAATAGTGCCCAGCTGTTTGATATTGCTCTCCGCAGTCAGCTTGAGGGACATTTCATACTGGATTGATGCGCGCTGAGCGCCCAGAACAGGTTCAGACGCCTTAAACGAAGCGAGATCAGGATAATTCTCAGCTTTTTCCTTGGTAGTCAGTATGCCTTGATATCCTGTTGAGGAGGAACGCTGATACCCTGTAGAAAACTGCATAACTTGCTTTCTGGCTTCAGTCGCAGCGAATCCGGAGATTCCCATATCGACCTGGCCGGCTTGAATATTCGCTAAGACACCGTCAAAATCTGTCGCCTTGATTTCGAGCTTTACACCGATCTTTTCTGCTATCGCCTTGGCAAGCTCAATATCACTGCCCACGATTTGCTTTTGATTATTGTCATCTAAAATATAGAACTCATTGGGCGGGAAATCCGGCGATGTTCCGATAGATATTGTGCCTTTTTTCTTAATCTCCGCCAGTTTGTCACCATTGCTCGAAGTCCCGCAGGCTGCGAGAGCCGGAACAACTATTGCAAGGACAGACATAATCACAAGAACTTTAACTAAAATTGATTTTTTCATTTTTTCTCCATTCGGCGCTTGTTGCGCATAAAATTTACATAATTTTGCTGAGGAAGATCTTAGCTCGTTCATTTTGTGTATGGTTGAAAAATTGCTCCGGAGGCGCATCTTCCATGATTCGCCCTTCATCAAGAAAGACAATCCTGTCGGCAATCTCCCTGGCAAAACCCATTTCATGGGTTACCAATACTGTTGTGAGACCACTGTTGGCAAGATCAGCGATGACCATCAGTACCTCCTTAATCATCTCAGGATCAAGCGCTGAGGTGGGTTCATCAAAGAGCATAACTTCCGGCTCCATTGCCAAAGCGCGGGCAATCGCTACCCTCTGTTTTTGCCCGCCGGAGAGTTTTTCCGGATAAGCTGATATTTTCTCCCTGAGACCAACCCGATCCAGCAATTCTGATGCGTGCTTTTCTGCTGTCTCATTTGTCTGGCCAAGCACAAGCCGGGGAGCTATTGAAACATTCTCCAAGACTGAAAGATGCGGAAAGAGATTAAAGTGCTGAAAGACCATGCCGATTTTCTGACGGACAGCGTTTAATTCAGCTTCGGTTTGTTTTTTGGCATTCACCTCTGTGTCGTGGAAAAAGACTGTGCCCGAATCAGGCACTTCTAACGAATTAAGGCAGCGCAGCAATGTGGACTTTCCTGACCCTGAAGGTCCGATAATAGCTACCACTTCACCTGTTTTGATCTCAAGATTGACTTCTTTCAACACTTGCAGATCGCCCAGTTTTTTAGACAGATTAACTACCCTTAAGATCGACATTTAATTTCCTTTCCAGTTTCCGCTGCAAGAAGGTTAGAATCGATGTGATAACCAGATATATGGCAGCTACAATGATCAGAGGCTCAAAAACCGCAAAGGTCGCCGCCTTAACAATATTGCTGGTGTACATGACATCAAAAATACCTACCGTTGAGACGATTGAACTCTCTTTAATCATTTGGATAAATTCATTGCCAAGACCGGGCAGTACAACGCGTACCGCCTGAGGAATGATTATGTGCTGCATTGTCTGCTTGCTTGACAAGCCCAAAGATCTGGCTGCCTCTGTCTGTCCTTTGTCAATTGCTTCCAGGCCGCCTCGCAGGATTTCCGCCACATAGGCGCTGGAGTTAATTCCTAAGGCGACAATTGCCGTGCTAAATTCTCGAGTGCCGAAGAGTGTGCTCGAAATAGGCAAGGCGGGAACTGTAATGCCGATCTTCGGCAGTCCGTACAGCCATATATAAAGCTGCAGCAGTAATGGTGTTCCTCTTATAAACAGAGTATAGAATTTTGCCAGCATGGACAGCCATGACAAATGTGATCTGCGCAGCAATACCACAAATAATCCCAGCAAAGATCCTAATGCCACAGTGATTAAAGAAAGCGCGACAGTAACTCCGGTGCCTTCCAAAAAAGTGGGAATCCATCTGACCATACGAGAAAAATCAATCATTATCGCTGTCAGTAACGGCAAATCTAAATGCATATATACTCCTAAT
>DASRVY010000030.1:0-12388 GCA_035654855.1 Bacillota bacterium
ATACAGTAAAATGCAAATGCGGCAAAGTTCAGTTAATAAATGGAAAAGATTACTGGAGGAGCAAGCTCTTAGCGGCCTAAGCATAAAAGCTTGGTGTGAAGAGAAAGACTTGGCCAAGTCCTCGTTTTACAGGTATCGAAAACTGCTGAGAGAACTGGAGACATCAGGATCAGCTGAGAATATGTCCTGGCAGGAAATAAAACTTATGCCTGAACCGAAAAGGAAATGTGGAATTCGGCTCTACTTGAACAAACAGATGTATCTTGAGCTGGAATCAGGCTTCGATGTAAGCTTGCTGCAAGAGATTGTTGAGGTGCTCTCTTGTTAAGTCCCGGTTCTGAACATAAGATTTATCTGGCCAAAGGCGTCACCGATCTGCGCAAGTCGTTTAACGGTCTGAGCATTTTAGTAAAGCAGGAATTCGAACTGGATCCCTATGACAGAAATCTCTATGTATTTTGCAACAGGCGACGCAATCGTCTCAAAATACTACAATATGACCATAATGGTTTTGTCCTCTTCAGCAAGGCGCTGGATAAGGGCAAGTTCATCTGGCCGGGTGCAGACGATAGCAGTTTACTTGAGGTTACAGCCAAAGAATTAAGCTGGCTTCTGCATGGTTTAAGCTTGGTGGACAAGCTGTCAGAAGAAGGTAAAGTCAAACGTTATTCTTACTGAACAATCGGCGTAAAGTGCTGAGATTAAAGGAGTACAGGCTTCTTTAATCTACGAATACATGTTATAATATTTGTATGAATAAAAGCTTTTCCAGATCAGCTACAGTTACTATCCCTAAGCCAGAATATGAGGCTTTAGTGGCGGCAGTAACTTCCCTTAAAGAACAACTGGAAACACAAAAGGAGCAGATAGCAGCTCAGAGTGTTTTGCTGAAGAATTATGAGGAAGCCCTTAAACTGGCTCAACTAAAACAATTTGGCAGATCCAGTGAAAAGTTCAACAAAAATGCTCCGTCCGAAAAACAAATCAGCATAGCCGATCTGGGGCACATTTTTAACGAAGTAGAAGCTTGTGCCAGCACTACAGATGAAGAAGACTCTATCGAGTACGAAGAGCTAAACTATCAGCGCAAAAAGCCTTCTCGAAATAAAACCTCTAAAGCAGAAAATCTTGAGCCCTTTATCACTGAAGTCATTGTTCACACCTTAGCCGGAGCAGACTTAGCCTGTCCCGTCTGCGAGCATGAGATGGCGGATCTTAAGGTTTTGGATCGTTATGAAGTGATCTGGAAACCTGCTACTGTGGAAGCGATCAAGCACAAGCAGCATGTCTATGTCTGTAAACATTGTGAAGATGAAGGCACTTCTACACCAATCGTTATAGCTGAAGGTTTTAAGCCCTTCTTGCCCAAAAGCTCCTATGCCGCAGAGACTGTCGCCTTCCTCATTAATCAAAAATACAATTTAGGTTTACCGCTCTACCGCATCGAGAAGGATATGCAAGAGCAGGCCGGCTTCTTCTTAAGCCGACAGACGATGAGTAATCTCTTAATCAAGACTAGCAGCACATACTTGGAAGATGTTTACCGTTTAATGCGCGGTAAGCTACTTACAACCGATCATCTGCACGCGGATGAAACTACGGTGCAGGTATTGCGTGAAGAAGACAGAAAAGCGGAAAATAAATCATATATGTGGCTGTATCAGACCGGACGAACTAGAAAGCCCATTGTCGTGTATGAGTATCAGATGACAAGGGCCGCCAAACATCCTAAAGAATTTCTTAAAACATTTAAAGGCTACCTGCAGGTAGATGGTTACCAAAGCTACGAAAAGCTTGGCAAGGATATTAAGCTTGCCGGGTGCTGGTCGCATGTCAGAAGGCCATTTGCTGATCTGAAGAAGATGGCAGGCAAGCACGACAAAAATTCTGTCACGGAAAAAGCTTTAAAGATGATAGGGGCTTTGTTTACCATTGAGAAAAAGCTTAAGGAGCGCTACGCGACATTTGACGAGCCCTCTTTACTGGAAATCCAAAAAATACGGAAAACACAAAGCAGACCGATAGTGGATGAATATTTTGAACTGATGCAGGATATGTATCCGGCATCAACAGGAAAGCTTAGACAAGCTATTGGCTACAGCTTGAGACAAAAGGAAAAATTAGTCAGATTCCTTGATGAGCCTAGGCTTGAAATTGACAATAACAGAGCCGAACGATCTATAAAACCCTTTGTAATTGGAAGGAAAAACTGGCTATTTTCAAATACGCCCAATGGCGCAAGAAGCTCTGCTATTATTTACAGCCTGCTAATAACAGCCAAACTAAACAAGCTCAAACCTTATGACTATCTCGTTTATATGTTCAAGAAGCTGCAGGCTTTGCGTGAACATAATAACTACACACCGGAAGATATTGAACCATACATGCCATGGTCTGATAGTATTCCTGATCACTTATATTCGAAAACAAAGAACTAACTTAAAACCCCGGATAATTCCGGGGTTCGTTGTCAAGCTGCCATTATTTGACGCTTACACTTGGTTTGCAAATTCTTTCATTATGCTGAGACTCTTTTTTTAGAATCTATTGGTAGAGTAATTCTTCAAATTCTTTGATCTGTACTTGAGCACCTACTAGAAATTCTTTAATTTCAGGCAAACCATCTGTGAGTTCAGTATCTAGAAATGCTTCCGTCATTTTAATACCAGTATTGGCTGCGACTAAGAAGCCGCCCATTGTAAGAATATTGGAATCATTAATGGACCGGCTCAATATAGCAGAATACAGACTTTCACATACTGCAGCCCGGATACCTTTAAAGCTATTTGCTATCTGCGCCATACCCATTCCTGTACCGCAAAATAAGAGACCGTAATCATATTCACCCTTCTGAATTCCACGAGCAACTGCAGGAGCAATATTATAGTATTCCACAGGCTCAGCCATATCTAAGGTTCCAAAATCCTTATATTCTATTTCTTTTTCTTCCAGATACTCACGTATTTTTTCTTTTAGTTCAAACCCTGAACTATCTGCTCCAATTGCAATTTTCACTGTTAACCTCTCTCGTAAATTTTTATTTGAGATCAAGTTTTTTGACGCTAACTTGGGATGGCTGAAAGTTCAAACTCCCTGTACTAATCCCTGGTGGCAAAGGCTTCTTTAGCTATTACTTCTTGAGAATACTAACTTATCCGGCAGCATGATTCAGATTACAAACAGCGATACCAGACAAAGTAAAAAGTTACGCAAAATACCATATAACCGTGCACTCGTTCTTACTGCCAGAAAACTAGTCCGTCTGGTTTACGTCCTGATATGTAACCTGCAAATCTCCCTAATTTAGAAACCATAACCACCTCTGGTTTATCTTTTTAAATAGCTTTATTTGCTTTTCTCTCATTTTTCTAAACTATGCTGTTTTCAAAATTTTTTTATACAATAGCCTATTGACTAATTACCACTGAACTAACTATGTTATTTATTATCTGCGATACTCAAAGACAAAGTCATCCCGGTATAAAGCAGCTAACATGGCGCGGTCACGTGCCTGTGGTAAAATCCACATTGTTTTCGCCAGTGCTGCTTCTGTGGTGAGACCGCCTTGTGCAATCAGTCCCAGACCTTGTGTTCTTAGGCCGACTTCATATCGGTCGAGATCTTCATCTTTAGAAAAAACCTGAGTTCCTAAAATTACAAGAACTCCGTCATTGATTAATTTTTTGAGATGAGGATAATAATCACGTGGAGTGACAGGAATTCCCCCACTGCCGAATCCTTCCAAAATCAATGCGCGCAGTGGCCAGTCTCCGCGGGCCAGCTGCGGTAACACCTGTGGATCCAATCCCGGCGTCATCTGAATTACCAAAACATGAGGATCCAGGGGATCTATTGTAAAATGTTTTTTATTCAGATTGTATAGACGTTGTGTCTTTTTTTTGCGCTTTATCAATTGTTCGCGCCAGGAGTTATTTATTGAAATCAATGCTTTTTCTTCTATTTCCGCTACCAGCGGTGCACCAACAGATGAAAAAGCTTCGAGATCTTGATTATCAATTTTTACTGCATGACAACCATGAATAACCTTGCCTGCAAATACCAGAAATACCCCCGCATAATCGCGCGCAATTCCCAAGGCGGTCACAATAGACTGACTGATGTTGTCGATGCCGTCAAAATCCGGTTGATCTGCGGTTCGTTGCGCTCCTGTCAGCAGAATAACTTTAGGAAATCCACTCAGAAGAAAAGACAAGGCCGCTGCGGTATAGGCCATTGTATCGGTACCATGCAAAAGCAAATAGGCGTCGTAATCTTCGCGCCGGTCTAAATCAACTATTGTCTGGGCTAATTGCCGCCACTCCCGTGGTCCAATATCGGTTGAATCAAGTTGCAAAATATCCAGAGCTTCAATTGTATATTTGCTGTTGACAGGCTGCGTTTGGCGCAGCAAATCTGCGCTGGTCAGCTCAGGCCTTTTACCCTTACTGCTGTTTAATGATGAAATTGTTCCTCCCGTGTTTAGCAGCAAAAAACGCATTCTTATTTAATCCTCCAATAGTATGCTGTCATCTTCTTCATCCGAAGCATACCAGACCTTTTCAGGTTTCATATCTAATGGCCTGTGACACACCGGGCAGTTCAAAGAAGCTATATGTACACGATTAACCGGTGAAGAACGCTCACCGCACTTAGGGCAGTAATAGGGTTCAGACAAAGTACTGTCTTCGGTCACCAGACGGAGACGTCTGGTTACATGAAGATCACCACAGTGGCGACAGCGGTAAAGTTCACGTGAAAAGTCAAGTGCAACATCGTCTTTTTGAACCAAATCCAAATACATGGCAGGATCTAAACGACCATGACGGATATCATCAATTATTTTATTAAAAAGTTTATTATCTTCGCCATTACGCCCCAGATAGTAAGTTTCATGGAAGTCTTGATTAGTAATACATTCCAATTCATATGCCTTACGCCAGGGAAGTCTGGTGGCACGATGCGATGTCACATTTATCTTGATATCTTCAACATCTGCTTCCGGGTCAACAAAAGCCAGTGCAATTTCTTCGTCTTCCAATTCAACAAAACGCAAATCAACGTGGACCAGGTTCCCCGCTTTAAGATCGGTGCCTTTAATCCCTTTTTCTAAGTTGGCACGCCAGCTGCCATTATTCGCAGGTGTGAGATCATATATCCACAATTCCTGCAATAATTTTTCCAGTTCATCGGAAATATCAATCTCCGGCAACAAACTTTCGTCCTCATAGACTTCTTCTATTTCTTCTTCGGCTGCTTCGGCAGCTTCTTCTAATTTTTCTCTGTGTTTCTTTTTGGCCTTTTTAGCTTTCTTGGCGGCAGCTGCTGCTTTCTCTTCTGCTTCTTGTAAGGCAGACTGACGCATATTATGCAGTTCTATCAATTCTTTGATTTTTTCTTCATCTTTAATATGTGAAGCACGCAAACGAGTTGGAACTTTGGGATCACGCACCGGATCAAGAGCTCGAATGGTAAGTGTGCTCATTGCCAGAACATTATTAAACTGGTTTTGCAGCACCTGCTGGATAAATTCATTTTTTGACAACTCGTCATTCATCTTGATTAACCGCACCAGAAGCTTGGGCACAGAGGCAGCCGGAATTGTCAATACTTCTTTTGTGTCGAAAAACTCATACTCATCTGTTTCGTCATCTATAGTTCCAAGAAATGCAATATAAAGCTGCTCATCTAAATACGCGAAAGCCAAATAACCACTATCGCTTTCCGGCAACTTATCCGAAACATCTGCTAAATATTTTTTCTGGTCTTCTGCAATTGCTAAAAGACGTAAATTCAATTGCCAAAATTTATAAGTCTTCACCATATGGCGTTTAATTCTTTTTGCATTTAGTTTCATCAGGATAATATCTCCTTCCAATATTCCTTTATTAAGTGCTCTTGCTCGGGAATTCAAGCTGAGCGAGTATTAAAATAAATTGAGTGTGAAGAAAACACACACACAATTATTCTAGCACGTAAGGTCAAGCAAACACGTAGTATATGTGCTGTTTTCGGAGTTTCTGAGCTGAATGGCCCGATACTAATGAATTTTATGCGGTTATCCTGAGATTCTCATCCTATCCTGAGACCGAATTTTTGTTTTATGCGGTCCAGCTGACGTATCCAGGGCCCACGGATTGGAATCAGAAAAACTACTGTTGCCACAGCCAGCAAGGTATTGAAAATCGCGCCCTGCCCGTAAATAATCAAGGCTCCCTGCCAGGTAACCGGCTTTAGAAAGCTGATGACATGCCAGGTGTCTAGAATGATTCCGTAAAGAAAGGCAGAAATAAAACCATAGATATATATGAAAACAGGACGCTTGAAAGCCGACCGCTGTTGCAGCATCCCCGCCAAATAAGCGATTAGCCCAAAAGCATACATCTGCCAAGGGGTCCAGGGTCCTTGGCCAAAAAATAAGTTAGAAGCCAGTGCTGTAAGAGCTCCCGTCATAAAGCCACTTGCAGGACCAAAGGAAATTGCAGTAATGATAATGATCGATAAAACCGGTTTAAAGTTGGGAGCAGCCGCAAAAAGCAGCCGGCCTGCAGTGGCTAAAGCCGTCATTACCACAATAGGTAATAGGTTACGCACCTTTAGGTTAAGTTTTTCAAAACTGATAAAAAATGGCAAGAGAACTGCGATCACTGCGCTGAAGGATAACAAGGCGGTCTGTTCTACCTGAAAGTAGGCTAACAATAAAAGCACAGTCGGCAAAAAGAGCAGCGAAAATATTGCAGATAAATGCATACCCGCATGCTGAGTTTGCTGTTTTCCGCTTTCAAGTTGAGACATTCGTGTTTCTCTCCTAATTAATAGCCTGCATGCGACTGAGTAAATCTTCTTCCGATATCACAGCAGGTAAAATACCTTTGCTTAGTCTATGTGCTGTTGTTGTGAAATAAGCATTGCCTGCAAAAAACTCTTTTGTCGGAGAAGTTCCCTCTACGTGTCCGTCAAAAATCATGGAGCAACGATCTGCTAGTTGTGCGATAAAATCGAGGTCGTGGGTAACCAACACCATTGTCATACCACTATGTTTCAGTTCGTTCAGGATTGCAGCTAATTCACGCCTGACCACCTGATCCAGCCCTTTTACAGGTTCATCCAGCAAGAGCAAATCCGGTTTGGTCAGTAAAGCTTTGGCCAGAGCTGTTTTCTGCATCTCTCCGCCGGACAGGTCGTAAGGATGCCGTTTGGCCAGGTGAGTTAGTTTGAAGCGTTCCATTATTTCCTGAACATTTTTTTCGTCGTATTGAAAACGTTGCTGAAACTCTGTCAACTCTTCCAACACTGTGTCCTGTGAAAAGACGGCCATCGGGTTTTGGGTCAACATCGCAACTTCCTGTTCCGATGCTCTTTTGATTTTACCGCGCAATGCGGGCAGACTGCGGCTCAGGATGTACAGCAGTGTGCTCTTTCCGGAACCATTGCCGCCCAGAAGGGCATGTAACTCACCCTGTTTAATATTTAAGGAAGCACCCCGCAGAACAAAGTCTGCATCTTTTTCATAGCGGAACCAGATATCACGAGCTTCCAGAACATTTACATTGTGATTCGGCCCAGCTGGGTTAAGGTCAGTTGCAGGTAGCTTTTGTTCCAGCTTCTGCTGATTATCCAGCAGGAATTGCCTGCCTCCACGTACGGTCAAAGGTAAAGCTTTTCCGCCTGTTTTTGCACTAGCTCCAGTTGCGGCTACAATGCGGGCAGATAAAGGAACAGATATCTGAAATTCATCTTCTGTCTCAATCAGGTTCCTCACGTATTCTTCGGCACTTCCACAAAAGCGCAGTGCTCCTTGCTCAAGTTGGGCCACTTTGTCTGCGTGCGGCAGAATGTCGTCAATTATATGTTCGGAAATAATAATTGTGGTACCCGTTTCGTCGTTAACCCGTCCTAACATAGAAAGAAAGCGCTTGCGCGAAATAGGATCTAATTGAGCCATGGGCTCATCCAACAGTAACAGGTCCGGCTGCATAACCAGACTGGAAGCAAGATTAAGAATCTGCTTCTCGCCTCCCGACAATTCTGAGACCTTACGGCCCATCCAGTTATTAATGCCGAAAAAAGTGGAGGTTTCTGCCAAGCGCCTCTCGATATCCTGGTTTGACAAACCTTGATTTTCCAAACCAAAAGCCAGTTCGTGCCAGACACTGTCAAGTATAATTTGGTTGTCCGGATTCTGTTGCACAAAGCCAATTTGTACAACTTTCTCTGCCTCTTCGTAAGCAGAAGCAGGCTTTCCATAAATAACTCTGCTGCCGCTCATCTTCCCGTTTGGTGTCAAAACGGGTGACAGGAGTTTCAATAATGTCGTTTTCCCACTGCCAGAAGCGCCTGTTATCAGATTAAGGCTGCCGCGTTCAAAACTTAAAGTAAACGAATCCAGCGCTTTGGCTTCTACACCGGGATAAGTAAACGATAAATCTTTCAAAACTACTGCAAATTGAGGATTATAGTGCCTGGTCTGATATTCACCGCCCGAAGCGGCTTCATGATTTTCTTTATTCTTCACTTTTCTTTTTTCCAAATAAACTGAATTAATCTCTTGTTCTGGCAACAAACCTGTTATTCTTTGGCCGCTAAAGTTACTTTCTGCACGTAAAATTTTCTTTCGTCCCCACCAATCCATAATTTCCAAATAAAAGGGAAATAACAAATACAATGCATAAAACACCAAAGTAATGATCCGCCATTGAATGGGAGGGCCATCCACCGCGGTTGATAAAAGCGGATAGTAATGGAAACTATGCGTTCCGGTTACAAAGCCTACAATCTGAACTATAATCATCAATGACAAAAAGGCTATCCCGGCAGCGTCATAGCTGCTAAAGCGGTCACGTTTATAGGTGTTACGATTTGCCGAAGGATAACCTTTGGAACGCATGGCAATGCTCGTGTCCAAAGCATTTTCCATACTCCAGCTCATAAGAACCGAAGACATACGCGTGTAAAAAGACAGCCGCTCTTTGCGCGGCAGCTTTTCTTCTCCCAAAAGAGCATTTTGACTCATTTTTATCTTTTGCCCGTGTTCAATTGTATCCGGCACATAGCGCAATATCATTCCCAGCAATAAGCTTGTCACCGGAAAGCGTTTCCCGCCCACTGACATAATTTGGTCAGAACTGGCAACTTCTTGATAGGCCCGAAACCACAGTAAAATTGTTAGCAGCATAATGCCGGCTGCAAATCCATAAATTATGCTCTCCAAGGTAACCGGGCGGTTGCCCAAATAAAAGAGAACCGTGAGCCCATTGCCGCTGAAAAGTGCATTAGCCAAAACAATCAAAAGATGTATGGGAATGAAATAGCGAAATGATTGCAGCGTTTTAGCAGCTCCGTCCAGGAAAATATTTAAAGATAAGGCTGCAATAAAAGATACCAGCAGGTAAGCAGGGTTCAATGTCAGCATGGAAAAAACCAAGGCTGAAAAAAAATACAGAAGCAGCAACGATGGGTGTGTCGCTCGTAAAGTTATAAACTTTTTATTAGTAGAGTTCAATTTAGCTGCCCCACATTCTCACATTCAAGTCGTATTTCTAATAAGGTGATCCCGGCACATCGCCTGGAGTCACCGAGTAATGGAAAACAACTTCATCACCATTTTCAACCGAAATATTTGAGATAGATGTATGTGGAAATTCGCCGTTTATAGAGAAAATCCAACCTCCCTTATCTTCCGTTATTCCCTCAATGCTTTTTATATAGGGACCCAAAACATGGTTGCTGGCGTTTATAATTAAGCCACTAGCCTTCAACAGGTCCAGAACTGAGCTGCCCTCGCTGATCGTTAAGCTTTCATTTTTCAAAATATATCCGTCCGGAGCGTATTTGTCTGCTCCTGCCACACCTGCTCTAACAGCATTTACTGAGTTAACGGTCAGATAGACTACAATGCCTTCGACAGCATCTTGATCTGTCGCCTGACTAGGACTATTCTCTCCATCAGGCAGGCTTTTGCTAGTTATCGCTTTAGTCTCCAAAGTTTCTTCGCTAATGCTCTCTCCACCAGTGTCTCCTTGCGTCTGGCAACCACCTAGAAGCAAGGAGACAGTGAGAAGCAAGAGCAGTGATAAAATCCATATACTTAAGCTGGTTCTTTTTAGATTATTTTTTTTCTTTCCGAAGATCATTCAACCACTAGCCTTAATCATCGCTCAACAATTGTAGAGCAAAGAATGTATGAGAATCATTAGCATAAAAAAGAGTGCCATCCGGTGACACAGATAATGTTTCCATACAATAGTCTTGCTGCGATTCAACTGGCATATAAATTGTACGAATGTTGTCACTACCCGCTGTCACAGCATAAACCGCACCAAATTCATTATTTAGCGTGAAATAGACATAGATCTTTTCACTACTATCTTTGATGACAAGTGGAGTCGACTGAATATAGCCTTCTACTTCATAGGCTTTGTCAATCTGCATGCTATCAGCATCAATTATCGCCAAGACGTTATTTCCGGCCACATAGACCTTTCCATCTAGGATTGTTGGTGAAGCTGTGCTGCTATTACTGAATTGCACTTGCTGTATGCTGCCAAGGCTGCCGTCACTAATATCGATTCGATTGAGACTGCCATCCTGTTGTGACACGAAAAACAGGAAATCATCATAAATCACCATATTGGAGCGGATTGCAGGTGACTGGCTTTCAAATTCCGGTAGGCTGATTTTATCAATTATGCTTCCATCCAGGCGATTGAATGCGAATATCTCACCAAAATCATTGCCTACATAGATGTTATCGCCTTTTATTGCACCGCCACTCCAGTAAAAACCAGTCTCTTCGGAACGATACTCCCAGAGAACACTGCCGTCATCCAGATCAAGAGCGCGATATACACCGCCAAAAGAGCGTTCACTCCAACCGACAGTGCATAAGCCCTGATAAATAATGCCGTCTGCGACTGTGAGCGAGGTCAGGGACTGCAAAGCATGAGGCAATTTATTACCGGGATTTTCTATATCCTCAATTAGAATCTGATCCGGAGCATCGGCAATCCAGACTGTCTTTAAATCATCAGCTGTGAATGCCTGGACTTTGCCATATTTCATGGGAACAAATACTAGGCCGTCAGCATAGGCTATACGCGAAGTTGAATCAATCTTAAATTGCAGCTGAGCAGATCCAACAATCGAACCATCAGCTGCAAGTTTTAGTAATGTGTCGGAATAAACGACATAGATCCACTCTTCAACCTGAATCGGATCTGAGTAGGTATCAAACCAGTCCCCTTCCTGTTGCAGTGTGAATACTTCATCAGCCTCAAATCCGTCCAGGCTCATTGCCAATTCTTTCTTATTGTTGTGTTCCATCGAAGCGGCAAAAGCCGGCCACCAGGCTTCCCAGTCTGAAGGTCTCTTTGCCTCAGCTTCGACTGTTACAGGGTTACCTTCATCTGAGAGATAGTTTTCGGGATGGCCACTATAATCCTGTGACCAGTCATTAGTGAAATACCAGCGTATTTCATCGCCGTCCTGGACTAAATATTCGTGTGCCGATTGATCCATATTGTCATTATACGACCACATCCAGGATGAATCGGGGCCATTAGTCACCGCAGCTTCCAGCTCGATTTGTCCCGAATCAGCAGGTGGAGTCAGCTTTTGAATATGATTTCCCCATTCCGATTCGACAAAAATATAGCCATTGTCATTGAAAATTTGCTGAGTTAGGCTCCAGGCATCAGTGCCTTCCTCTACTGAAAAAGGAAGATCCAGCCAGATCTGATAAGGATTTTCCGTTTCAGAGCTGAGCTCCGTTGTGCCCACCAAAATAAATTTGCCATTCAAAGCCTGATCCGATACTTCAGGCTCGCTGTCAGGTACTGTTTCAGTCTCAGTAGGCAAGGTAGTGCTAGCTGTGGGCTTTGTTGCATCATTACCACTATCTGGTTCCGCTGGCAGAGTTTGCATGCAGGATTGCAAGAGCACAATAGCGAAGATCAGCACAATAGTAGTGAACAGCGCAATCAACTTTTTTCGATAGTTCTTCATTAATTCTTCCTCCGGGTTAATGAGTTGCTTCCCTAATATCTTTAGAAAGAAAAAAGCTACAAATACTGAATTTGTAGCCGTTTACACATTTCTTTAGCTCTCAGGGAAAACAATGGTTCGTTGTTGTCCTTCTGTATGAGCAACAGATCGGTCTTCTGGCTTACGACCCGGGTCTTTCCCCTTAACTCCACCTTCCCAACTTTGTCAGTGGCTGGCATTTGCCCGGAGTTAATTAGATCGATTACAGCGGCGGCAGCGCACAGGACTTTAACCTGTTTCCCTAACAGTTCTCACGAACTGTATCTGCTCTCTATGTAGCTTATCACTTTGGAAGTCAAAAAGCTTTTGTGACTGTATTATACGATGGCCTCTCAGGCCAGTCAAGCAA
>DASRVY010000031.1:0-6149 GCA_035654855.1 Bacillota bacterium
TCTTCTAAAGCTTCTTCATTGATTTTTTCTTCTTTCATTTTTTACCTCCATAATTTAAAAACTCCCGTATGATGGTTTATTTTCGTGTTACACATTCTAATCCAATTGTGTCTTAAAGCAATCCCTTTTCTTCTGCCATAATTATTATTAATTCATCTAAATCTTTTCTAGTCAATTTGGCTTTCCCTTTACTTTTAAACTTCTCTTTTTCTGCTTTTTTTTGTTCTTGCTCTAGTTTTTTATCTTCTATCTCTGCTTTTTTTCTAATTTTTACATTCCCCATTCTGCCACCTCCTGCATTTCTTTGGGTGCTTTCTCTCGTATATATAAAGTGTTAGGGTCATAATCATTACTGTCCATATATTCATCTACCCCTGTCCAATGTCCTGGTGGTGCTTTTTGACAAAGGGTTACATACAATTCACCATCTACTCGCTCAACTGCTCGTATGCCTTGTATTTCGCCCTCTAATCCTTCAAAAATATCTCCTTCTTCAAACTGCGATAGGTCATAAGTTTCACCATTAAATATAATTTTTTCTCCATCAAACTCATAAAAATTTGGTGCTATCCCTGTAGCTAGAAATTTAATTTTCATTATTTCCACCTCCCTACGGCATACATGTCAACGGTTCGTTCAGAAACTTTACCAGTAGTTAAATGCACCATAGGGCGGTAATTCCTAAAAGTATTAGTGTAATTTGCTACCCCTATAATTTCAGCACCTGAACCCCCTTGTCTGAGTACTGGGTAGTAAGCCACAAAAGGTTGTGGGTAACTCCTAACGATGCCTAGATACAGATAAAGTCCGTTTGGCTGTTGGATGGGAGAAATTGTCTCTGTATCAGCTTCCCAGCATATCATAGTGCCATCATCAAATTTTAAATAAAAACCATCATTATTGCTCCCTGATTCAGCTATATGCTTCTTTGCACTTTCTGCCATATGTGACGCAACTGGTTCTCCTTCCAGTAAAACATCTTCGGCGTATATTTTGCCCGCTATATCCAGCGCCCCTTGCTCATGTTCCTTGCCAATGCCGACACCAACAGTTGGATCTGTCAACGAACTTGCCATCTCCTGAATCGCCTCGGCACTCTGCACATCTGTGCCCTCTGGCACTAATATTCCGTTAACTTTCTTCGCCATTGTCTGCCTCCTTGATCTGTGCTCTTAAATCGTCATTCTCTGCTTGCAATACTGCTTTTTCTATGGCAAGCCTTTTTATTTCGTCTGCTAGATAATTGATTATTCTCTCTGCGTCCATGTAATCCTCCTAGAAGTATGTTTTTATACGAGATTTAATATAATATGGGCCTGTATTATCTACACCGATAGCGTGTGAGTTGACCTTGTTTTGCAATAATGTATCTCCGTTAGTGGCGGACACAAATAATCTGCTTACGCCCGTACTGTCATTGAGATAAGTACCATCATTAGAAAAAATTTGAAGTCTCGGACCAACGTCATCAAAAAGCATAATATCGCCCGAGGGATATATACCTATTCTTGGTTTGTGATGTAGATAAAAGGCCACCCCAAAATCGGTAGTAAAAGACCACATGAATCGCTTAGTGCTATCTGAACCGTTGACATACTCAATGCCTGAACCACCTTGCGGACCATATCCCACAACCGCATAGCCTGCCTTATTAGAATTTGTTACTATTCTTGCCGTCACGTCTCCGTCAATAACTGCCCCTGTCGCATATAACTTTCCATTTTTGTCTACCCTAAACGATAAGCTCGAACTGCTCGCTCCTGCTCTGATAAAATCGCTCACACCGTCTGACGTTATCCGGAAATAACTTCCTGTGCCAGAAAATGTCAGCGATGTCGTGTCCACCGTCATGCCTGCAATCTTGCCTTTAGTATCATCAGATAGTGTTATTCGCCCTGCCTGTACATCAGTCCTCAAACCTGCCAAGCCGTCACTTATGCTGATTATGCTAGAATTTATCGTGGTTAATCGCTCTGGCAATCTATCATTAGCCACTACCACCTGTGCCGCTTGAATTGTACCTGTATAAATTCCGCTTGCAGTAATTTTTGTTAGCTGGCCTGCTTTGTTTTCGGTGAAGTCGGTCGTTGTATTGCCTGCTTCAGTTTTTATCAGCCCAACCCAAAATGTTGCACCGCTAAAATTTATTATTTCTGTTAAGGCCTGCACCGCCCCAATCGGTACTGGTATAGCCTGAATTTTAATCCAATTAAAAAGGCCTGCCTCAATGGCAAATGAATGATCTACCACGCTCTGTGTGATACCGTCTGAATTTAGCCAGCGTGTTTTAGCTCGCACAGCCGATGCTTGATTAGTTGGGCAATACACATATAAACCATGCGAAATACTGTCCAGCCCCTCAACGCCATACATCCACGACTTAACCCTTGCAGGCGCTATCATCTTAAAAGTGTTATATCCACGATATTGAATTGTTGTATCTACTGAATAAGCCATTAAATCAGCCCCTCCTTTGCGTTATTCCACGTCTTCCCTGCTGTCTTAACTGCATCCCACGTCAGGCCTCTAGCTTTCAATTCAAGCCAAGTATTCCCGTCACTCCACCAGTAAGAATCGGGGTCATCTGGCATCCCTAAATTAGGATTTCGCACCATATTGCCGCCGCCTTGCTCGAAAGCGTCCATGCGGCTCGTCATGGCTTGCATGTCATTTAGAACGCCCTCAACGTGGTATGATACGGGCAAGCCGTCAACGACAGTATTCTCTGTAATAGTAACGCCCATATTAGATATTTCTGTGTTGAAATTATCAAATTCGTCATCAAGCAATTCGCCCGATGATAGATATATTTTCCCCTTGATACTAAGCGTTACGCCATCATAATATAGCTGATGATCCGCTACACTTTCACCAATTAATAGCGTACCGTCTTCCAAGTTCCACTTAACATTCCCACCCTTGAGCATACCTGAAGTTATAACATCAGCAACAACCCCATCACCGTCAATGGCTGTCCGCCAATCCCATGTGTTATTCGGTAGCTTGGCATTAGCAACTAATATTTTGCCTGCACCCATATATACAACTTTCGATGGGTCTTGATCTATAGGCCTGTCGAACGAATAATAGCCAGCAGGCAAATCATATTCATTGCCTGTCCTTACATCATAGTTATATCCATCTTCATCGAAATATACCCCGATGATTTCGTTTCTGACAACGGTCAGGTAAGATAAAAACGTTTCTTCCTGATCTTTCGTTTCTTTATCCTGCTGTGCCAGTCTATCCGCTACCGTTGCTGACGGTCTATCGCCTAGCTTGAACGCTTTAATATTCTTGTCGAGGAAATTCCGTTTAATCTCAAACACATGCGTTTTATACCGTATTCCTAAATCATCTCTGATAATGGCGACCGTTTCGCCCAAGCCCAGCATGCCGACTTCAACCGCTGACGCTGAGAATGTCACCTTGGGTCGGCTAGTTTCTTGTAGTGCCGAATAAGTCGCTTGCAACACCTCCGCTGGATCTTCCAGATCCCGAAACTCGACAATCCCAATCCGCAATCCGAATTCATCAACTGCATCAGGCATGACTAGATAATCCTGCCCTGTTGGCTTATCTAACGGATCACCGTCAGCCACCGACCATGCGACACTTTCAAAAGTTATCCGCCGACCGAACCCGTCATCAGTTTCTTCGCCCTTGCCCCTGCCAACTAGTGCTGTGTATATCTGATCTCTGGCGCTCTCCGCCTCGACTGTGAGCAGTTTGTCACCGTATTCGTACCACTTGCCATAGTCAGCAGATAAGCGGTCATACACGTCAATATAACGCCCTGTGATCTCTCCATTGCTCCAGGTGATTCTGGGCATACACTCGACATCCCATGTTTCCAGAAAGTCCTGATAAGCGGACAGTTTGGACACATAGTAATAATTCTTGGATGCCCTTTTAGCAGTGTCAACATTTCCTACTTGCCACACACTGCCTGATAGGATCTGCTCAAGCGTTGCTGAGGCTAAAGCATCGCTCGGCCTGATGTCTTTTACTATCTCACCCTGTAATTCGTGAAACATTAAATGAACGCCCTTGAGGTTGTATTCATACCCTTTTTTTGTTGGCAGTGTTATGTAGTACACCCAGAAAATGTTTTCGTTGTCGACATCCTTTGCACCAAAATAATGTGCATCTTCCATCTCTGGCGAGTATTCAAGGATTGCCGACGCTGTTATCAGGCCATTAAGCACAATATCTTGATCGTGCTCCAGCGGTTCATATGCACCGATTAGTCCTTTATTTTTATCTAGCAGAAAAATACTCATAGCGCTCGCTCCGCTAACTTCACATGCAAGATTTCCTCCGCTGTTATTTCGTCACCAGCGTTGATAATAAACTTGCCCCAGTCAGTGCTGACAAAATCTAACCTTTCCATGATAGGATTTCCGTTGAGCAAGATTTTCTGATCTCGGATAACTAATTCCTGACCTATCTCAAAATTGCCCAACAGCTTAATTTTGCGGCCGCTAGTGATATTTTTGATTATGAACCCGTCATGATTGGCTGTCATTGTCGTTTTGATTTCGTTTATTTTATAAGGAAACCAGACACCTACTCCTGCTGTGACACTTTGAGATGCTACAACAGGCAGGTCTTTATATTTATAAGGGTCAGGGCAAAACAATGTGAAGATGCTCACGACAGAATTCCTGCCCTGAGGCACAGATTTTCCGTCGCTAAAAATAGCATTGAAATAATAATCAGGTTCATCATTAAAAGATATCTTCATCATACCTTGCTGTAAAATTCCGTTCAGTTTGTTAAACTTAGCCCTGAAATCTGCATTGCTGCTAGTATCCAATAAATATCTGACCTCCAAGATTCTGGAGACTTGGCGGCTATTAATAAATAGACTGCCATCCCTGCCATCTATGCTTTGCGTGATCGCTAATTTATCGGTAAATTCTCTGCCCGAAACCGTCATCACCCTGAAGCCCTCAACTACAGTTTCTAAGGCTTCACCATCAACGAATATTGATTCTGCCGATAAATCAGCATTTGATTCTGGATTCGCATTTGGTTGTACAAAATTAATCATCGAATCTCCTTTTTATGCGTAACTTAATTTCAACTGGGTCGAAACGTCTTGTACCTGTGATATGTCATCAACAAATGCTTCGAAATTTCTTCCGCCTATACTTAGATTTATATTTGCAGGTGTACCCGAATTCTGTGCACCTAGCGATCGGCTTCCGCCACCGTTTGCGCTGTAATTGGCGCTAACACTGACGGGCTGTTCCAGAGGTATGATTGCCGCCCTTGTAAATTCTTGGCCTGCCGCGGCTGCTTTGTCTTTCATTTTCAGTAAATTATCCACAAACGATTGTCCAAAATTTTCAGCATTTTCTTTTGCCACCCTTGACGGCGACTTTATATTCAGCGCATTGCGCTGGCCTTGATTAGCCGCTCGTCCTAGTGAATAACCTGCGTTATAAGCCTGATTCCATTTGGAGCTAATACCGTTGGCGAAGGTTTGACCTGCGTTCTGACCTGTGCTATAGGTGCTTATTGCTCCAGCCGCATTCTTGGCGGTGTTAGCCATTGATGTTGCTGAATCTTTAACCATGCCCAGTCTTGAATCTATCCCATAAGCGTATTTTCTAGCCGAATTAATACCCGCATTATCCCAAGCATTCAGGATTCTGAAAGACCTTGCTTCTTCTACTGCTGCATCGCTTAAATTCTTAGCCGCTTCAGTGGAGGTGGATATTTCCCCCTCAACTCCATCCGCATATGCTTCCCCAGATTCTGTACCAGTTTTGCCCATATCTGGAATTTTACTCTTTACTTCAGCAACTGCTTTTGTTGACATGTCATCTGCTACATGGACAAAGTCGTTTTTAGTTTCTTTAAATCCATTGACACCAGCATTCCCAAAGTTTTTGCTTTCTTTTTCCATCGATCTGGCGGATGTTTTTACGTTGTCTACTGAAATTCCTAATATCTCTAATATTTCAGCGGCTAGCGGCTCTACCTCTTCAACAGCCATATCTTTTGCTAAACCGTGCTTTTCCTTGAATAAATCTACTGTTTCCGATAATTCGTCATCGGTCATGGCATTGTATTCATCGAGTAAAGGCTGTGCGGCGGGACCCATTTTTTCAAGTTCTTCTATCATTACATCTGGCACA
>DASRVY010000032.1:0-1507 GCA_035654855.1 Bacillota bacterium
AATTTTTGAAATACTCTTGCTTAGGGGCGCCGGGATATGTTAGCATACGAATGCTGCTCATTAGTGATTGCCGATTAGTGTAATGGTAGCACACCTGACTCTGACTCAGTTTGTGAGGGTTCAAATCCTTCATCGGCAGCCAAGAATAGTCCATCTGCTTGGGGTTTAACCAGCCTCAAGCGAATGGGCTTCTTTAATTATAGGACAGTCGAAATTCAAGTAAAAGATGACCTGCTCTCTTCACAATAAAGAAAACAGGTCACAAAGTTAATTTCTTAATGCTATTAGAATGCTATCCTTTGAACATGAATTTTTCATAAACCCCTTCTTTGTCTAAAGCGTCATAGAGAGCTTCCTTTCTCGTTCGGACAGCATCCAAAATTTTGGCATTGTTACGGTCCGGGTAAAAATACTCAGGATCGCCCCCAACTACTTTTAGGGCGTCTTCATGCGTCTTGTACACACCCAGAGTGACCCAGGCATTGATTGCGGCGCCAAGTGCGGTCGCTTCCGCGGTCGAATAGCGCACAACTGTGGCGTTTGTAGTATCTGCCTGGAGAGTGCAAAAGAGATCTGACCTCACCATTCCGCCGGCAACGGATAATTCATTAATATCGCCTATCATATTGCGCATCAACGCCAGATTTTGCGATATCTCAAGGGCAATACCCTCCATGATTGCTCTGGTCATAGCGGCTCGTTTAGTTCCCAGGCCAAGATTGAAGAAAATTCCCTTCGCCATCGGGTTCCAGTAGGGAGCAGCGCTGCCTTCAAAGTGTGGCAGCAGAATAACTCCGTTGCTTCCTAATGGTATCTGTTCTGCTTCGGAGGTCATGACAGTATAAGGGGATTTGTGGTCTTTGAGCTCAGGGTAGAATTGTTCCTTGAACCAACGGAAAATTGCACCGGTATTGAAGATCGCCGTCTCAGCCATATATTTGCCGGCTACGGCTGATGCTTGGCAAAGAACTTTGGCGTCCTTGTTGAACACCGGTTTTTCCGAGAAAGACAATACGAAAGATCCTGTGCCTGTATTCGCTTCTGCGATGCCTGCATGGACTACTCCGAGAGCAATCGCGGCATTTTGCTGATCGCCGCCGGAGACGATGACAGGGAGATCTGCCGGAAGCCCTGTTTCCAGTGCGATTGTTTTTGTAAGTCTGCCGCCGACGGTTCCGGGCGGTACAAGACGGCATAGTTGTTCTTCAGTTATTCCTCCCAGCTCAAGAAGATAGTTATCCCAAGTGAGAGTTTCCAGATCCATCAGCATTGTGCGGCTGGCCTGGGTCCAGTCTGTTACATACTCTCCCGTTAAGTGGTGGAGAACCAGATCTTGCACGCCAATGAATTTTTTGGTCTTTTTAAAGATTTCCGGCTGCTCTTCACGCAGCCAGATAATCTTGTTCAAAACGAAGAAAGGATTCACGCGCAGACCAGTCTTACGGTAGAATCTCTGCAGACCGTACATTTCGATCAGACGATCGCAAATATCTATTGTTCGCTTATC
>DASRVY010000033.1:0-6850 GCA_035654855.1 Bacillota bacterium
GGACAAGGTTCTGCCGGTCGGTGTGATCGTCAGATTATAGGCTCTGCCCATGCGGGTGATGCTGTCAAGCAAGATGACAACATCCTGCCCCATCTCCACCAGACGCATGGCGCGCTCCAGAACAAGCTCAGTAACTTTCACGTGATTTTCAGGTGTTTTATCGAAGGTGGAATAGACTACCTCGCCATCGATAGAGCGCTGCATGTCAGTGACTTCTTCAGGTCGCTCGTCGATCAGAAGGACGATCAGTTTGGCTTCCGGATTGTTCGTCGCGATTGCTTTAGCGATTTTTTGCAAAATTATAGTTTTACCGGCCTTGGGCGGCGATACGATCATGCCGCGCTGGCCTTTGCCGATGGGCGCCACCAGATCAATAATTCTGGTCGAAAGCTCCTGTCTGGAGGTTTCCAAAACATAGCGCTCGTTGGGATAAACGGGCGTAAGGCGGTCAAAATGAGGCCTCTTAATCACCTGATCGGGAGGGAGACCATTTACTTCCTTGACATAATACAGCGCCTGATAACGGTCGTCGCGCTGCTTTCTGACAGGGCCGACAACATAATCACCGGTACGAAGATTAAACCTTCTTATGTACTGGGGGGGCACATAGATATCATTGCTGCTCTGAAGATAATTCTCGCGTCTGAGAAATCCGTAATTATCCTGCATTATCTCCAGCACACCGCCGTATAACACCTGCGGGCTGGTCTCGGTGCTCGGTTTCTCGGAAAAATCATTTACGTCTACATCTAATTCCTGCTCATCTTTGGCTTTTGCTTCAGACAGCTCAGCTGTTTTTTTGCCCGTGCTCTTCATGCTGCGGGTACGCTTGGAGCCTTTAGAATCAGGCGACGATGCGTCTTTGGCCGAAGAAGCTTTGTCCTTAGCTGACGAAGACTTCTCTTTGGCCGCAGCAGGCTGATCCTTTTCTGCGGAGACTTCGTCTTTGGCCACTGCAGACTGATCTTTTTCTGCGGAGACTTCGTCTTTGGCCACTGCAGACTGATCTTTCTCTGCGGAGACTTCGTCTTTGGCCGCTGCAGTCTTATCTTTCTCTGTGGAGACTTCATTTTTGGCCACTGCAGCCTTATCTTTCTTCGCCGGGACTTCGTCTTTGGCCGCAACAGGCTGATCCTTTTCTGCGGAGACTTCGTCTTTGCCCGCTGCAGACGGACCTTTCTTCGCCGGGACTTTCTCTTTAGCAGGCGAAGTCTTATCTTTCTTCGCCGGAACTTTCTCTTTGGCAGGCGAAGTCTTTTCTTTGCTGTCGATATCTTTGCTTTTTCGTACAGAGGGTTTTACTTCTTTTTTATCTGCCGTTTTTGCGTCAGTCTCTTTTGCGGGAATCTCGGACTCAACCTTGACCGCGGAAATATCTAAAGACGCAGCCTCAGGGGTGACAGTGATATCAGTTGCCTGACCGCTCTCAGCGGCAGCATCCGCTTCTTTATCAGCGGACTCTTGAGCAATCTTATCTTCCTCTTGCAAAAGATAGTCCAGCAGCTGTTTTTTTGTCATCTTTCTCGCTTCAGAGGCAGTCAAAAGACCCGCGACTTGAGCGATAACGGTAAGATCAGCTTTCGTCTTACCATGCAAATTTAGTTGAGACATGTATGATTCTCCTCGAATTAGTCGGCATCTGCCGCATAAGTAATTAGGAAATTACCTTGTGTCAAAACAAGTGCAATTATAGAAAGTTTAAATCGATTTATTCATCTGTATTGTGGCAAAGGGACTTAATTTGCCAAGTCGCCGAATTTTTCCATTATACCCAAAGCAAGGCCGGTTCCAATAGCGACACAGGATTCAGCATCCTCCGCAACCAAAACCTCAATACCGATTTTCGCTGCCAGCATAAGATCTAATCCGTACAGCAGCGTACCTCCTCCGGTCATAACCAGACCGCGCTGACTTATGTCAGCCATCAGTTCAGGCGGAGTGCGTTCCAACACCGAATGCACCGCCTCAAAGATCTGACTTACAGGCTCCTCCAATGCTTCCAGCATTTCAGTTGAGTTGAGAGCCAAAGTTGCAGGCATCCCGGTAACCAAATTGCGGCCGCGTACTTCCATGTTCAGCTCCTCCTCACGAGGATAAGCACAACCGATGTTTATTTTCAGTTCTTCGGCAGTCTGCTCACCGATCAGAACATTGTATTTTCTGCGCACATATTTGATGATGGCGTCATCAAATCTATCACCTGCGATCTTAATAGAGCTGGAGACGACCGGCTGGCACAAAGAAATAACTGCGATATCGGTGGTGCCGCCGCCAATATCCACAACCATACTGCCGCTGGCCTGTGTAATGTCAATGCCCGCTCCGATCGCTGCCGCTACCGGCTCACGGATCAGATATACTTCCTTGGCGCCGGCATTGCGGCAAGCGTCCTCTACCGCTCTGGTTTCAACCTGAGTGATCACGCTTGGCACGCAGACAACAATCGTCGGCTTAAAGTATCGGGCCAAAAAACCGGTGTTCACACGGCTAATGAAATTTTTGAGCATGACCTCAGTAACCTGAAAATCTGAAATCACACCGTCGCGCAGAGGGCGGACAGCTTGAACGATATCCGGAGTGCGTCCCAGCATAAGACTGGCGCTCTCCCCCACAGCAAGCACTTTACCTGTATTGCTGTGCAAAGCCACCACCGCAGGTTCGCGCAAGACAATTCCTTTACCGACAACGTATATTATTACTGTGGCTGTTCCAAGATCTATCCCGATATTTAAGCCTAATCCCATTCGTTATTCCTGCTGTCTATAAAATCACATATCAACAGATACGTGAAAATAATACTTTGTTTCCTGATGTTGTAGCGAGAGTGTCGGCTCTATAGCCGGCAGTGTACGCAAAATCTGGTCGCTCTACGGCTGTCATGATACAATAGTTTATCAGCTGAAGCAAGAAAGGTAAACAAAATAATATTTGCCTGCATCGCGCTTTTTGCCGATCACGAACACATTCTAACCCATATGGAAAAATTTTGTCAGCGAGGTTCAATAAATGCTTCTTAAACTAATAGCCGCCATCACCATGTTGATAGATCATATCGGCTATTATTTTTTTCGCTGGCTCCCGAATGATTTATATTTCACCTTCCGTTCCATAGGCAGACTGGCTTTCCCCATTTTCGCCTATTATATCGCCCTCGGTTATCGGCGCACAGGGCATCTGTGGCGATATTTCCTGCGGCTGCTCGGTTTCGCCGTAATCAGCGAGGTCATTATCCGCCGGGGACACGAACTGGCCGCCATACACAGCTCCGGCACAAATATTTTGTTCACTTTCGCAGCCGCTCTGGGATTCATCTCCGGCTGGACGCTGCTGACAAACAGCTGGCGGGACAGGGTCGCCCGGCTGGAGCTTTTGACCGACGCCGGCCGTGAAAACAATGACCAAAATTACTATCAGATCAAATTCACCCCCGGCGACGTGTCTTTGCACCCCGCCCTGGGCATGCTGCTGGGCATCGCCGCCATGATAGTCTCTTTGGCGGCAGTAATATATTTAAAGTCGGATTACGGCATTTACGGTGTCTTGACGGTATTCGCCTTCCACCTAGTCTTGACCTCCAATAAAGACGAGGGGGATTTATCCGTCCTGCTGAACAAATCGCTGCTCGCAATAACCATGCTTAACATCGGGACGCTGATAACATATCACTTTATCCTGGGCATGCCGGAAGAATTCAGCTATTATCAGCTGCTGTCCATATTGTCAGTATTCATTATCTTCAGCTCAAAGGCCGGCAAACAAGCCCTCTACGGCAGCAAGCCGACTGCCTGGAAGCGCTACTCACTCTACGTCTTTTATCCGCTCCATATATTCATTTTATGTCTGATTGTCTATCTGATTAGAATCTGCTGACAATTTATCCCTTTACGTCGAAGACGCTAAGCTGTCAGTCAAAGATTGACTCTCTCAATTTATCCCTCACCGCGTCAAGTGATTGATTTAGAACACTTCCTTTTACGTCAAAGACGCTAAGCTGTCAGTCAAAGATTGACTCCCCCAATTTGTCCCTCACCGCGTCAAGTGATTAATTTAGAGCACTTCTTTGAACCGCTAGTCAAATCTTGCTCGCCTTCAAATTATCTCTGGCGGTGGAAAGCATAAGCTTAATGCGATTCTCCTGATTTACTTTGGTAGCGCTAGGGTCATAATCGATCGCCACAATATTGATATCGGGGTTTCGAGCCTTAATCGGACGCATCATGCCTTTGCCCACAATTTGATTAGGCAGGCAGCCAAAAGGCTGCACGCAGACGATATTGTTCACACCGCTGTCAGCAAGCTCCAGCATTTCCGCCGGCAGCAGCCAGCCCTCACCCATCTTGACCCCGAAACTGATGTAATCATCATTCAGAGCCACGACATGCTCAAAGGGTGAAGGCGGTTTAAAGCTCCCCTCCTCCTCCATGATCTTGATAATCTCCCGCTTTTTATTGCAGAGGAAACGGTAAGCTATCTTGCTGAAGAAGCCTTTAATGAAGCTTCTGCCGTATAGTTTAAAATCGGTCACACTGTTATAGACACAGTAGATGAAGAAGTCTAAGAGTCCCGGGACTACGACTTCAGCGCCTTCATCAAGCAAAAATTGTTCCAGATTATTATTGCCTAAGGGCGAGAATTTGACATAAATCTCACCCACAATTCCCACCTTGACAATATCCTTTTTGATCTTAGGGATGGCAGCGAAGTCATCGACAATGCTGCGGTAATTTTTCTTGCGCCTGTGCGACATTTTTATGGCGCCTTCACAGCCCAAATCCTGTCCCAAATCTTCTATCCAACGGTGAAGCAGAGCGTCTGCATCGCCGCTGTTTACTTCATATGGCTTGGTCTGATTAACCAGATTATAGAGAAGATCTCCGTAGAGGACAGCGTCAAATAATCCCAGATATTGCCTCAGATTCAGCTTAAAGCCGGGGTGCTCCTCCAGGTTTAAAAGATTAAGGGAGATAACCGGCACAAATTCCAAATCCGCCTTGATTAAAGCTTTGCGCAGCAGTGAGATATAGTTGGAGGCTCTGCAGCCGCCGCCTGTCTGAAAGTAGATTAGGGCAGTTTTATGGGGATCATATTTACCCGAACGCAAAGCGTGCAGGAACTGACCGATAACCAGAATCGCCGGATAACAGGTGTCATTATGGACATAACGAAGTCCCAAATCCGTTATTTCACAGCCTTGACCGGTGAGCAGCTCAGAGGTATAACCTTGCGTGCGCAGATAGGCTATGATGAGCTCAAAGTGGCCATTAAGCATGGACGGAACCAGGATGGTGTAGTCCTTTTTCATTTCCTCAGTGAATTTTACATAATAATCTGAAGTCATATCGTCTTTCCGGTCTGAGTATTCTTAGCCGCCGGCTGACTTTGAAACTTTGCTGTCTTCGAAAGTTCCGGAAACCTTTGAACCCCCTCGGACTTTGACAGCGCTCCTGACCTGTTTTGAGGCAGCGCCGTCTTTTGCTCCGGCGGAAATCTTTGAGGACTCCCGAGCTTTGGCGGCGCTCGCGGCAGAGCGCGAGGGAGCTCTGACTTCGGATTTCACCGAAGCTTTGCCGATGTCTTCGATGCTTACAGTATCTGCGGCTGCCTGTGGATTATTTGCCGGCTGAGACTTATCGCCCGGCTGAGACTTATCGCCCGGCTGCGACTGTGCTGCCGCCCGCGACTGTGCTGCCGGCTCAGACTGTGCCGCCGGCTGCTCGCCATCTCTGGCTTCCACCGCGCCCAGCAGACTTCTCAGCCTGATGCGCAGAGCGCCAAGATTTGAGATATCGTCGATCTTAATCTCCGTATACAGCTTGCCCTGACTCTCCATTATCCTTCTTACTTCATCAGTGGTAATAGCGTCAATTCCACAACTGAAGGAGACCAGCTGCACCAGCTCGACATCGTCATTATCACAGGCGAACTGCGCCGCCTTATAAAGGCGCGAGTGATATGTCCACTGATTCAAAATTTTTATCTCCGGCGCGTCTGCCAAATTGCAGACCGAATCCTCGGTAACCACTGCAAAGCCCAGCGAAGTAGCTATGCGGTCGATGCCGTGACAGATTTCCGGATCGATATGATACGGCCTGCCGGCCAAAATCAGGATACGTTTATTGTTTTCTCTGGCGAACTCCAGCGCTTCCCTGCCGGCTTTCTCAATAGCTTTTCGCTCATTTTCCAAAGCCGCAAAACCGGCCCGGACAGCTCTCCTCATTTCCCGGCGCTTTATGGTCGGATCCAGCTCATGCATGGCGCGATAGAGAGTCCCGGTCAGTGAGCCTTCACTGTCAATGTCCAGAAAGGGAGAGATGAATTTGACTTGCTCGAGAGATGACATATTGCCGCGCAAAACTTCGCCGTAATAAGCTACTATGGGGCAGTTGAAATGATTGGCGGTATCGTTTTCCTGCAGATTGTAAGTCAGAGCCGGATAAAATATCAGATCTAATCCCTGCTCGACGAGCTGCTCGATATGGCCGTGCATAATCTTGGCGGGATAGCAGATAGTGTCGGAAGGTATCGACAGCTGCCCCTTTTCATACGTTCTTCTCGATGACAGAGGAGAGAAAATCACTTTATAGCCAAGCTCCGTGAACAAAGCCTGCCAGAGCGGCGCCAGCTCAAAGGTGGACAAGGTGGTCGGAATACCGATTTCACCGCGGTACACCTTCCTGATGCCCCCATTTTGGCTGTCATGACAATCAGTCTGCAGAGATGACTCGCGCAGAGTCTTCAGGCGCTCGCGCTTCCAATCATAGAGATTGGGCAGCACACAGCTCTCTTCCAGCCCCAGTCCTCTTTGGCATTGATTGCCGGAGACAAAGCGGTCACCCTCACCAAAACTGTT
>DASRVY010000034.1:0-2208 GCA_035654855.1 Bacillota bacterium
GGGATTACATCAGTAATCAAGGGACGTGACGGATTCAGTGTCAGTTTGACTTTGGCATTGACTACAGCCTTTTTTGTGGAGGCGATTATCGCCATTGGCGGCACGACAGGATTGATACCTTTGACCGGAATTACTCTGCCCTTTATCGCTCATGGAGGCAGCTCAATGCTGGCGAAATTCTTGATGCTGGGGCTGTTGCTGGGGGTGTCTGCGCGCAGAGAAAAGAAAGGCTATCGTAAAGTACGAGAAAAAAAGTCAGCTTCATCCCTTGAAGCTCAGGAAGACAGGCTGACTTACTAAGAGAAGATTTGAGCCAAGATGAAACAGTTTTTACGCAATTTAAAAATGACAACGACTCTGCTGGTTCTATTTGTGGCCGTTTTACTGATTGCCTTGTTTGTCCAGCAAAAACGAAGCACAGAGGAGCTGTCTGCCGCCGCAGGAGAAAATAAATACACATTACAGCAGATATACAGCCGTGCGGGCAGCATAAGCAGTTCAGACGGCGTTGTTTTAGCTCATAGTGACGAAGGCGAAAGAAAATATGCGGAGAATTCAGAGCTGGCCAGAGCATGCCTGCACTTGGTAGGTGATTACACTCACAGATTGACTAACAGTGTTGAGTCAGTCTATATGCAAGAGCTGCTGGGCAGTTCACGCTCATTTCTGGAACAGCTGAAGCTGGACCTCAGTGGATGCGGGTTTGAAGGCAACGATCTGACGTTGACGGTTAATTCGAATTTGATGCTTAAGGCCGGCAAATTGCTGAAGAACTATCGGGGCAGTATTGTGCTGCTCAATTATGAAACAGGTGATTTGCTGGCTCTGGCTAATTCACCCACCGTCTATCCTCAAGATGTAATCAACTGGGAAAATATCACTGACGGATCACTTTTTAATCGCGCTCTCTACGGCCGTTATCTGCCGGGTTCAACAATAAAAATGATAACAACTGCGGCTCTGTTGGAGGCCCCTGATCTGGACATAGACATGAAGGTAAAATGCCTCGGTTCCAAAGAGATTGTGCCTGCGGGAGCAAGAGAGACTTTAACTCCGGAGGGTCACGGCACTGTTGGGCTTCAGGAAGCTTTTCGAAAAAGCTGTAATGCCTTCTTTGGCAAGCTGGCCATCGCCCTTGGCCGTGGGAGATTTACTGAAAAAGCCGAAGATTTTGGCTTTAATCAGGATCTTGTCCTTGGCAATTTTAAAATTGCGCAAAGCCGTCTGGATTTGCAGGAGCCGGGACAAGGCGCCCTCTCCTGGGCAGGAGTCGGCCAGCCAATAGGGCAAGATAAAGTAACCGTAAGCCCAATGCACTTGGCGGCCATCGCCGGAGCTATTGCCAACGACGGCGTTATGATGAAGCCGAATGTTTTATTGCAAGAAACCGACCCCCTCGGTGCCGTAAAATATTCCAGAGAGGCAGAAGAGTACTATAGCTGTAGTCGGCCAGATACAGCCGCCGAGCTGGAAGAACTGGTGCTCGACGTGGTGAATTCAGGTACCGGCAAAAGAGCCAGAAGAGATGGCCTTAAAATTGCAGGCAAAACCGGCACGGCAGAAATGACAAATGAGGACGGCAAAATAGAAGTGAACTCGCTTTTTGCCGGTTATCTGATCTCTGACAGCCATCCGCTAGCTGTTGCGGTAGTATTAGAGGGCGAGAACAGGGATGCGGCCACAATCGCAGCTGATATGCTGCAGTATGCGGCCTCAATTGCTATTCCTTAACGGAATAATCAGACAGCGTTCTGCGTTCGTAGCTCAACAATAAAGCGCTGACAGCAGGATTAAAACTATATTTGAATTCGTTATACAATAGGCAGTGTGTTTAGCGGTATGAAAGAACCATTAGAAAAATGGCTTGAATCTGCCCGACAAGGAGATGCAAGAGCCAGGGAGGAAATGCTGGAAGTCTTAATGACAAGACTGTATCCTCTCTGTGTCAAAATGACCGGTAATCAGTATGATGCTGAAGACTGTCTGCAGAACTCGCTGCTTAGGATCCTGGATAATCTGGATAACTTTTCCGGCCGATCTTCCTTTTTTACCTGGTGTTACAGAATTGCCATAAATATTTGTTACGATTTTTTGCGCAGCAAAACCAGACGCAAAGAAGATCTTTGGGATGAAAGGGAGATGGAATTTCCTGTTCATAATCCTAATTCTCAACAAGCAGCCGAAGAGACGGAGCAAGATGAGACAGTG
>DASRVY010000035.1:0-11793 GCA_035654855.1 Bacillota bacterium
GATTCTTAACGAAGCCGGTTCCGGAGGAGTCGTTGCGCTTGACCGCCGCGATCCGGAAATCGGCAGCGAAATCTTTGTCAAGAGAGATCACTTTAATGGCGCTCCCTTCGGCATGAAAGTTGTAGTCGAGTACACCTACGAACAAAATGGCCGGCACTTTGGCAAAGTTGTCGAGGTTTTAGGCAATCCGGAAAATCCTGCGGTTGCGACCCTTGGCATCATACGCCGCTATGGTCTGGCAGCAAAATTTCCCGACGCTGTATTGCGGGAGGCGTCACAAGCTCCTAAAGACCTGACTTCCTTAGAGATTGAAGAGGAATTGTCCCGCGGAAGAGCTGATCACCGAGCCCAGCAAGCTGTAACCATAGACGGCCTTGACGCCAAAGATCTTGACGATGCCATCTATGCGGAGAAAGTTGGAGACAATTATCGCCTCTGGGTACATATCGCGGATGTCAGCTACTATGTCAGATTTGGCAGCGAAATGGACAAAGAAGCATTTAAGAGAGGCAACAGCATCTATCTCCCCGATCTGGTTTTGCCTATGCTGCCGCCTCAGATTTCTAATGGCATTGCCAGCTTGCATCCCGGTGTAGACCGCTTGGTCATGACTTGCTGGCTGGAGATAAATGACAAGGGTGCTGTGCTCAGAGGAGAAGTTTATCCCGGTATCATAAACAGTTCGGCTAGGCTTAGCTATGAAGAAGTAGAGCCTGTGCTGAAAGGTGAGGCTGAACTTCAGGAGGACAGGCCCGCAGGCATTAAGGAGATGCTTCTGCTCATGCAAGATCTGGCGAATGCTTTGCGGGAGCAAAGAGAGCGCAGGGGGGCGCTGGATTTTGAATTTCCTGAAACAAAGATTGATGTTGATGGCGAGGGCAAGCCTATTAATGTCAGGAAAGCTGAAATAGGCTCCTCTAATAGAATAATCGAGGATTTCATGCTTGCTGCGAATGAGTTTGTTGCCCGGATTATGACAAAGCATCAGCTGCCCGCGATTTATCGTGTGCACGACCTGCCGGATGCAGAGAAACTGCAGCAGTTTCAGCAGTTATCTCGTCAACTGGGATTAGGCTATACAGTCAGTCAGGAGCCGAAACCGGGAGATATCGCCTTCATCCTCAAAGATTTAAAGGGGAAAACATATGAGCCTACCATGTCTCAGGTTCTCTTGAGAGCAATGGCGAAGGCGGAATATTCTGCTACTAATGATGGACACTTCGCGCTCGCGTCCACAGACTATCTGCATTTTACCGCTCCGATCAGGCGTTATGCGGATTTGGTCACTCACAGAGCGTTAAAGCTGAGCAGGAATTATCGGACGGCGAAAAAAGAAAAGAATCGCCTGACTGAGACTGCCAAACATGTATCCTATACGGAGAGAATAGCTGTTGCCGCCGAGCGGGACAGTGTGACTTATATGACCGCTCTTTACCTGTCTGAGCATATCGGCGCTGAGTATGAAGCGATAATAAGCGGATTTAGTCAGGCGGCGTTTTACGTCCAACTTGAAAACACGGCAGAAGGAGCAGTCCTTTACCGCACTTTGCCGGATTATTACACTTATCTTGAAGATGAGCTTGCCGCCAGAAACGAAGATACCGGCGAGGTGCTGCGCTTAGGCGATAAGGTGCGGGTCAAGCTGACAAAAGTAGATATTAATCTCCTGCAGATTGATTTTGAGCTGATACGCCATGACAGCGGCACAGGCGTAGGGAGTCCAAAACGGGACTCGAAAGCTAAAAGAGGCGGCAAAGGCGGACGACGGGCAAGGTCAGCTTACCAAGCCAAAGGCAGCAGAGTACTAAGCGGCAAGAGCAGAGCCGGGCGGGGTTCTCAAAGCAGAACAGGCCGCGGCTCAGGCAGCAGCACTTCCGGAGGCCGCAGCTCAGGCGGCGGCGTCTCAAAACGCAGCTCAGGCAGCAGTACTTCCGGGGGGCGCAGCTCAGGCAGCAGCGTCTCAAAACGCAGCTCAGGCAACAGCGTCTCAAAACGCAGCTCAGGCAGCAGGTCTAAACGCAGTGCTGCAAGCAACAGATCTAGAAGGCAAAGACGGAAATGACAGACGGCGGCAAAATTACATTTTTTGTGAGATCCCTTGGATGTAAAACAAATCAATACGAAAAGGATGTCATTGCCGCGCAAATGAGTGAGACTGGCTTCGTGCAGGTGTTTGATGAAGGCGCTGATATCTACGTGCTGAATACTTGCGCTGTCACCGCCGAGGCGAGCAGAAAATCCAGGCAGATCCTGCGCCGCATGCGCCGCAAAGCGCCTGAAGCTGTCGCAGTTGTTATGGGCTGTGAGAGCGAGCTGTCGGATTTGAACGAATGGGCAGATATTTGTGTTGGCACCACCGGGAGAAACCGGATTGTTAAAGAAGTATTGGATCTGCTTGAGGAGCGTGGGTTTGATCTTTCTTCTATCAGCAGCTCAGCCAGGCAGCAGGCTGCCAAACTGGCAGGGGACAGCCGGGACACTGATGTTTATCTGTTTGAGGACCCTCAAGTCAGCGTCACTCCTTCCGACAGCAGAGCTCAGTTGAAAATATGTGACGGCTGTAATAATCGCTGCACTTACTGCACTATCTGTTTGGCCAGGGGACCTGTGCGCAGCAGGCAGCTTGACAGCATCGTGGCAGAAGCTGCTGACCTGGTCAGTCAAGGTTATCGCGAGATTGTTTTGACCGGTATCCATCTTTGTTCATACGGCGATGATTTTCAGGAGCAAGACTCTAATCTGGCGCAGGTCTTGACAAGTTTGAATAATATTATAGGTCTGACCAGAATAAGATTGGGTTCTTTGGACCCTGCTCGCATCAGCGCAGAATTTGTCAATAAAATATCGAGCTTGGAGAATCTTTGCCCGCATTTTCACCTTTCCATGCAAAGCGGCAGTGACGCGGTTCTAAAGAGAATGGGAAGACATTATGATTCCAAGAAGTTTCGGGAAGTAGCCGCCATGCTGCGGACTGTCTGGCCGGAAGCTGCCCTGACTACTGACGTGATGTGTGGTTTCCCCGGTGAAACAGATGAAGATCACAGACAGACAGTAGAGCTATGTCAGCAAATTGGCTTTACTAAAATTCATGTTTTCCCCTATTCCAGACGCCGCGAAACTGCCGCGGCTTCCATGCCGGATCAAGTTCCGGCCGAGATTGCCAGGGAACGCACACAGGAGATGCTGGATTTATCTGACCGGCTGTCTGCTGCTTATTGCAGCCGCAGGATAGGGGACAGCACGCTGGTGCTGCTGGAGCGAGAGATTGCTCCGGGAGTCGGCGAGGGTTATACCAGAACCTATCTGCCCTGCAGATTCCAGCTTAATCTGTGGGGCGGCAATGCTTATCCCGGCGACATCTTCCTTGTCCATCTGGAAGAATACAAGGACGGTTATCTTTTTGGTAAGGGATCGCTTTGTGACTCCGCCGAGGATAATAAGCGCAACTATATTTAGCAGCATCTCTTCTCGGCAAAATCTTGCGGTCCGCATTTTGAGAGTCTTATGTGATTCGGTCTGCCGGCCATAGGCTTTGGCATCTATGAATTTCACATTGTACTAAAATTTCCGCCTTCATAAAAATGTTTATTTTTACGAATTGTGTCATAAAACATGGTATGCTTAATGGAACTAAGGAGGTGCACCCCCATGATTGGCTCGGAGACAAATGAATTTGAAATTGGACAAGACAGGCGACAGAATGCCTATGAGATCATGTCTGAGGTGATGACTGCCTTGGAGGAGAAGGGCTACAACCCGATTAATCAGATGGTTGGCTATTTTCTTTCCGGCGATCCGACTTATATTACAAATCACAATGGAGCCAGGGGCGTTATCAGGCGCATGGAGCGAGATGAGCTGCTTGAGGTTATTTTGCGCGACTATGTTGAACGCTTGTAGCGTCAACTGTGACTGCCCGGATATCTATGCCTGAATCTCCTCTAAAACTTAAGCCTCTGGGAGAGACCGGACTGCAGTTAACTGTGCTCGGCCTAGGAACCTTGACTGTCTCCCCGTCACAAAATAATCTGCCCGTGAAACAGGCGGGAAGCTTGATTGCTTATGCGGTGGAGCGGGGCATCAACTGGCTGGATACAGCGGACCTGTACGACAATTATGACCAGATCAGGGCGGCCTTAAACCGGCTTGCCAATCCTCCTCATATCATGTCTAAAACATATGCATATACTGCCGGCGGCGCCAGGCAGGATTTTGACGCGGCCAGGAGGGCGCTCGACTTAGATCATTTGACAGCATTCATGCTGCACGAACAAGAGAGTCCTCTGACTTTAGCCGGCCATCAGGAGGCTTTTTGCGCCTTACTGGAGTTAAGAGAGCAAGGGAAGATAGATGCTGTCGGCATTTCAACTCATGCAGTGTCAGTGGTGAAAAGCCTGGCTGAGATTAAGGGCAAAAAGGATGGGGCTCAGGGCGTTACTGGGCCGGCAGTCTCAGAATCAGACCGGCAGATTGACGCCACAATTCGAACTGACAGCTGCAGCGCCGCATACGATTCAGCAGATTTTGATTTTAGTCCGGAAAATGCACAGAAAGAATTTCAGATTCCGGATTGCTATCGGGAAGCGGATTTCGTCTTCCCCCTGCTAAATCGGACAGGTATCGGGCTGTTGGACGGCAGCTGGCAGGAAATGGAAGAAGTCTCAGAAAGGGCAGCCCGGGCAGGTTTGGGCGTCCTGGGCATGAAGCTGTTTGCCGGAGGCCATCTGTTGTCACAGAGGGCAGAGGCTGTAAAGACAGCATTAAGTCTTGACTTTGTTGCTTCGTGGTCCGTCGGCATGGGCAGGCTAGAGGAGATCGATGTCAATATTGACTGGTTTTCCGGGAAAGAGCCTAATCCTGTTTTGCTGAGACTAACTGATTCTACACCTCGAAGATTGGTGATTGAAAGCTGGTGTGAAGGCTGCGGAAAATGTGTAGAGCGTTGTAAGAGTAAAGCTTTAAGGCTGTCAGACGGCAAAGTGGTTGTTGATTCTTCCCGCTGTACCCTCTGCAGTTACTGTGCTGCCGTCTGTCCCGGTTTCGCTATTAAGATTTGGTAAGTCGACTTTTATATAATTACGCTTGTCAGAAACGCCAAAGAGAAATTTATGCGTGGAGGCAGCTGCTCTGACAGGAGATTAAAAAAGGAGAATTTATGGGCGAAGGCAGGAGTATGGGTGTTGATTACGGTGAGCGCAGAGTAGGGATTGCTTTGAGTGATCCCCTGGGCATCATTGCCGGCGGACTGGAAAGCATTCACTGGCAAGGCAAGGATAACAGTAAAGTTCTGGAGCGCATTGCCGAGATCTGCGCTGATTATGATGTCCAAAGAATCATCTTAGGTCTGCCTCGCCGCACTGACGGTCTGGTTGGCTCTTCCGAGCTGATGGTGAGAGAGTTTGCGGAAAAATTGACAGAGAAGACCGGCCTTGAAGTAATTTTTGCCGATGAACGATATACAACAGTTTTGGCGACCAGAATCATGCAGGAAGCAAATATAAAGCGCGAGAAGAGGCGTTCGGTTGTCGATCAGATTGCCGCGGAGATCATCTTGCAAAGCTGGCTCGATCAACAGCGAAACAATCTGCTTGAGCAAAGAGAAGGAAACGATTTCTAGGCCGTTGCAGCTGCCGAAGCTGCTGACAATGCAGCGACTGAATATTATTAAATTTAACCGAATTTGTTCCGCACTTCTTCATATTTTGCACAGCACATATGCTATACTTTAGTTTGTCTACTATTACGACTACTAGGAGGTTATCCATGCTATTTAATAATTTGTTTTATTTCGCTGCTGATGATGAGGGGTTTTCCCCGGAGCAAGATGAGGAGTTCCTTGATGAAGGCGCTTTGATAGTGATGGAGGATACCGAGACCGGCGAAGAGTATTCTTTCGAGATGGTAGATCAGTTTGAATTTGATGACAATATCTATTGTGTCTTGCTCACTGTTACAGAAGATGAGGATGACGAGAATTATGGTGAATGGGTTATCACTCGCATTGTCGAAGAAGAAAACGGTGAAATTTGTCTGATGAGTCTTGACGAGGACGAAAATGACCGTGTTTACGACGAGTATGATCGCCTGTTAGAAGAATATGCGGAAACCGACGAAGAATACGAAGACGACGAGAACGACTAGAGCTGCGAGAGCGACGAGGCCGTTGAGGCCGGCGAACAGGTCAGAGAGTTCTAAAAGTCGAACGGCAGCAGCTGCCGAGACAGCCCATGATGAAGTATTGGCAGTTTTGGTGGACGACAAACACGGTCGTGAATATTATGTTTCGATGATCGATTCTTTTCAGATCAGCGGACGTTTATATGCCGTCATGTATAATTTCGAGCCTGACATTGGTTCTCATCCTGAGCCTGAATTAGTTATCATGCGCGTCTATCGCGATGAGAACGGAGGTCAGGTCTTTGTTTCTATTCGCAATCGCAAAGAGCTGGATGAAGCTTTTGATGAATTTTTCCGTCGTTATCAGCAGTCTTTATGATAAGAACTGACTGGAGCGTTATAAATTTTGAACCTGCCGATACGCGACATTGAAGCACATCATCTTTGTCAGCATACGACTGATTAGCTGAGGTGATATATTGCCGTTGCCGGACATCAATCTAAAAGAGAGCGCGGCGTCTGACGACTTTGTTCTTAAACATCAGAGTGTAGACGTTTTAACTTTTGTCGCTCCTTTGCTTTTCATGATTTTGCACGCTCTTTTCCTCAATCTGGCAGCCATGGGAATTGCTGTTGTCTATTCTTTTGTTAACAGCATGTCCATGACGGCCCTTGCTGATACTCAGTCTTTAGAGCGGCTGTTCCTTGATTCTCAGGCTCAAAACTGGGCTTCAGTTCTGCTGGGACTGGTGATGACACCAATATATCTCATATACCTGAATTATCGCCGGCGAAAGTATTCAGATATACTCCTGACTGACCGAGCTCCGGGCAGATATTGGCTGACAGGTTTTTCCGCAATCATGGGGTCTCTGGGTTTTTCCATGATTTGGATCAGCTTTTTAATCTTCCTCAGCGATTCAATTCCTGTTATCAAGGACTATTATCAAAATTATATTGATGCTGTAGAATCGCTGCAGCATCCGGAAGGATATTTCTGGCTGGAGATTTTGGCGGTTGTAATTATGATTCCGATAGCGGAAGAACTATTATTCAGAGGCATTTTGCAAGGTGAAGTCAGACGTGTGGCCCCCGGCTGGCTGGCTGTGTCCTTGTCCGGAATTATCTTCGCTCTCTTCCATGTTATGCCTTTCCAGATCGCCTTCGTGATAATTCCGGGATTGGTATTAGCTCTGGTCTATGAGCTGACACGCAACATACTGATTCCGATTTTTATGCATATGGTTTACAATTTTTTTGGCGGAGGTATTTTCTCGCGCCTGGCGGGGCTGTCTGATGACAGCATGGTTTTGTTCTGGATCGAGATGGTATTTATTATTATCGGCCTGGTTCTCCTGTTTCGCCTTATTCTGGAGAACCGACAGGCGAAAAAGCGCGTAAAGGCCGGTGTGTAACCGTGTTTGGCAGGATAGATTATAAATGGCGCAGACGCATTATCATTACGACTGCGCTTAGCCTCGTAATCGTTTTGTTGGCAGTTTATGCTGTTGTTAGGAGCGCATTGCGTCTGGATTTTGACGTAGAAGACAGAGTTTTTGAGTTAAGTGAGAGCTATTCCGGAGATCCTGTCGCAGGCTTCGGACTTAATCTGGAGACGGTACAGTCAGCAAATCTGCTTAAGTCAGGTGCTTTTGAACCGGAAGTACAGCAAAACAGTTTTTTTGCTACTGACGGGACTGAGAATTCTTTTGTTATTCCCAGTGTCTCATTTGATGATCCGCTCAAGACCAGCAAAGATTACTATGACGGTGCGAAAGTTCGCATTTACAGTCAGACTCAGGATAAGATCACCTTGCGTCAGGAAGCCGAGATCACTGATTATCTGGCAGGACAAGTGCAAAATACCAGACAGATATTATTGCCGGCCGATGTACCGGAAAATGTGAGCTTTAACGCAGTTGCGGAGTACAATGACATAGTCATGCTCTGTGGTGATGAAGGTTATGTTTTGGAGATATCACCCGAAGGAGATACCCGGCTGCACAATGTTGGCGATAATACCAGATTGATCTCTATCGCCGGAGGACCCTCCGGCTGGATTGCTCTGTCGTCAAACGGCAATTATCATTTTTCTCTTGAAGGCAGGGACTGGGCCAGGGAATACATTCCCAGGGCGAGCCTAAACAAAGTAGTCGCAGTTGTGAACCGGGGAAAATTTTATTTTCTGGCCTGCGGCGATGAGGGTAAACTCTTCCTGATTGATTTCTCCGGAGTGGAAGAGATTAAGCTTGATTATTCGAACAATCTCAATGATATTTATGCCGGGGACGATAGAATTGTCATCTGTGGCAGTGAGGGTTTGATCCTGAGCGGCGACTTCGATTTTAATTTCCAAAAGATTGAAGGCACATCTTCGTCGGCAGACTGGCTGGCGATTGACGGCAGCAATGAAGGCTATGTTTTGTGCGGGACGCTTGGCGGCATGGCTTATTCTGACGATGGTCTGACCTTTAGTGAGGTCAGTCCCTCAACTTTGGCTGATGTCCACGGTATTAAGGATTCCGTATTAGCTTCCGGCAATGAGGGTGTTATTTGGCCCACTCTGGTTAACTGCGCTCGTTTGGCTGACGAGGCGGTTTTGTTTCAAACCTCGACGGGACAATCCTGGCTTTCCAAAGCCGAGGGCGAAAATTTAATCGTCAGCCCGTATTTTAGCGATCAAAGCATTGCCTCCATTGCTTCTTTTTCTTCAGGCCAGTTGCTGGCAGTCTATAATAACGGCTCACTCGAGATGGCGAATATGTCAGATATTGTCACTTTCAGCCCAAAACTTGAGTTTGGCTCCGTCCAATCGGGTGATTTGATTTTTCTGGAGAAGTACGCCTTTCCGCCGGCCTTTGGAGCGATTGCGGAATCCGCGGCTGAAGTGCCTTCAACACAAAAAACTGATGTGAATACAGATAGCGATACTGTGAGTGATGCCGCTTTGGCAGGAGTTTGGTATGTCTCGGAGGGTTCGTCGTTGACCTTTCAGCCAATAACTGGCGCTGATACTATAATTTTGGGCAATGGCTGCGTCGAGCTGGCTTATGAAGGCGAGGCTGCAGATTTTAATTCGCTCATCTCCCCGAGCGGCGATACAGTTGCCTCGGTGTACAATCGCATGCCTGTCTGGCTTAATGCCAGAGCAGCGCAAAAGCTGGACTTGAGTGACGGTGACGGGCTGAAGGAATCGTTCTATCGCTTAGAGCTTTATTTGCGTCAGGAAGGACTGACAAACAACAGTGTCCATGTCTGGCTGTCCGGGCTGGAAACCGAAAATGTCGGTCACACTGTTGAGAAAGTCGGATCTTCCTGGGAAAAGCATCAATTTATTTTTGTGTTGGGTCAAAAAAATCCCAAGAGTGAGATTTGGCTGAATTTGGGTTTTTCCGGGCAAGGCTCCCTGTGGCTGGATCAGGTCTGGTTTGGCAGTACCCAGGACGAGCAGGACTCTCTGCCTCAGAGTTTGAATCAGCAATTGACGGAAATAAGCCCGGAGGTGTTGAGGCTGGACTTCGTGCCGATCGGAGTTCCCGGCATGGGGGATTATAGCTGGCTTTATCCTGAGGGCGGCGGCAGCCGCTTGTCTGCGTTCTTGTCATCAGAAGCGCCGGAGACTGCGGCTGCCTCGACTAATGCCTCAGCTTCGCCGGGCGATGAGAGAGAATTACACAATCTGGGTGCGGCTTTAAAGATGACTCTGCAAGTTGATGCTGATGCCTGGCTGGTGGTTGATTCGATGGTTACTGATCTGGAACTGTATCATCTGATTGAATACATTGCGGGCTCTCCAACCAGCGAATTCGGCAAGATTCGCTCGGCACAAGGGGCGGTCGGGCGCTGGAGTGATCAGCTGGATAGAATATATCTTGAGATACAGGACTCCAGCGGGGTTTTCGACAATGACACTTCAAGAATGATTTTTGTCAATCATGTGATCGAGACCATCCAGTCCGCTCAGGATTATTCTCTGCTGGAAAATAAGATTGTGCTGGTTGACGGCATGGATTATGACAGCCAAATCTTGGCGTCCAATGCGGATTACCATGCTGCAGAATTACATGGCGAAGATATTATCGAAAACTATAGAGATATGCGTTCCACACTTTCTGATTTTCTTCTCACTGTCCCCACCCGGCGGGTTTTGGGCGGCAGCAATACTCCGGAGATAATCAAGAGTTTTGATTGGCAGAGCAAGATTGAGTCGCTGAGGCTGGCTGACTATGCGGCGATTGTCTTTGGGGAGGCAGGTGACAGGGTAAATCTTGTTCTGATTGACGCCGGGCCTGATTTGGAGAAAGCAAGCAGTATCTATTCGGCCATCTGCCTGACCGGCAGAGAGTTAAGCGGCAAATGGGCTTTGGCTCCTGCTGAGGAGACGGTAATCCTGGGTGAAGGGGAAACTGAAAATGCTGCAGACGCAGAGGCTGACGGCGAGACGGCGGCCGACAATCCCGAGGAGACGGCAGCAAAAGATGAGGAAGAAAAGCTATTGATCTTCTCTTTTACTGCCCAGGATCTGCGGACAGTCGTCTTGATTAATCTTGGAGACAGCAATATTTCAATGCGTCTGGGCGGCAAAACGGCCATTGTTTCGGGAGAAGTTTATAACTATGACGCCAGAGCGTCACTTCTGGCCCAAGACGAGATTAAATCTTCCCGCCATATTTATCGTGTAATGCCGGGCGGCATTGCGGTGCTGGTTGAAAAACCGGCTGTTTCGAATTAAGGAGCAAGTCAGGTAATTTGTCCGGCTTTTTGTTAAACTGTCATATCAGCATTAAACAAAGACATTATAAGATAAGCTCAGCGCATGACGAAGGCGCTGAAATATTGGCTCGGCAGCTTATGAGGGGGTTGAAAGATGGGTTGGTGGGATATATTTCGCTCAATAATCTATGGCATCGTGGAAGGCATTACCGAGTGGCTTCCTGTAAGTTCAACGGGGCATTTGATCTTACTTAAAGAGTGGATGCCGCTCGGGCAAAGTCCCGAATACTTCAGTATGTATCTGGTAGTAATCCAGCTCGGAGCCATTATGGCTGTGGTAGTTACGTACTGGCACAGAATTTGGCCCTTTGCCCTGCAGACCGGCCATATTTCAGCGGCAGGCTCCAACAGTTCCAAAAAGAGAGTAGCTGTGAAGCCTGAGATTATCACTATGTGGCTTAAGGCGCTGGTTGCCTGTGTGCCTGCAGCCATCATCGGCGTGCTCTTTGATGATGATATAGACCGCTTATTTTACAATCCCTGGGTGGTCGCTGCGGCTTTGATTATTGTTGGCGTAATTTTTATTCTGGTTGAAAACTGGATTAAGGGAAAACGTCCCGCGGTTATTAAGATGGAAGGCATTAGCTGGAAGGTCGCATTTTTTATCGGCTTGTTTCAAGTGGCTGCTGCTGTCTTCCCCGGTGTTTCCCGTTCCGGAGCGACCATAATCGGCGGTCTGATTCTGGGTCTAAGCAGAACACTGTCGGCTGAATTTACCTTTTATATGGCAGTGCCGGTTATGCTTGGAGCCAGTTTCCTCAAGCTGGTGACTTATGAAGGGGGCTGGAATCTTTTAAATTTTTTGGTCCTTTTGACGGGCATGGCTGTTGCTTTCCTGGTATCACTCAAGATCATCGAATTTTTGATGAATTATATCCGCAAGAATAATTTCAAGGTCTTCGG
>DASRVY010000036.1:0-4241 GCA_035654855.1 Bacillota bacterium
AAATGCTGCGTTCACAGCGCCGCGGCAGGGATCCGCCGTGCTGGTTGTCGGAAAAGGAGCCGCTAGTGGGAAAGAGGAGGGTAAATTTTCAGCGTTGCTGGCTCCCCGTCAGCCGGATTGGGTTGCATCGCAGGGGTGTCGAAAGAGTCAACTGCGGTCCAAAGCTGTTGGACTTGGGTGAAAAGGGCGTTTATTCTTCCTATACGTAATTGTTTCCACAGGATTAAGAGATATTTTGATTCCGATTCAAAGTGAAACAATGCTCCACCAATTGCAACCTCACTTTGAAGAGATTAAAGCTGTTAGCGAGCGATATAACACTATCGGCTTTCATCTCTATACTTTTAACAATGATCGTATCATCTGTAGAAACTTCGCACCGAGATACGATATTAATGAAGAAGCTGCTACCGGCACATCTAACTGCGCCCTAGCTTGCTATCTACATGCGAAACACAATATTCAAAAACCTCTCTATCAATTTGAACAAGGCTATTCGCTCAACTCTCCCTCTGAGATCAGTGTTAAATTAGTCACCACCGCCCAAAATGATATTGAACAAGTCTTTGTAGGCGGAAATGGCTATTACACTGAAACGAAAGAACTTAATCTTCTCAAAGACTAAAGAACTCTAAGAGCGCGTATTTAGAACCTTTTCCATTTTCGCATCTAACCAAAACATCTCTAGTAGATGATAAATTGAGAACCTCCTTTTATCCCAAAGCAGGTTCTCTGTTATTTTCTAGCAATTTTACTCCTGATTCCCCTTCTTCTGTTTTTGCTTCGCTTCTAAGCCTAAAATAATCACTTCTAAACCAAACAGAAAAGGTTTCTCCCCCGTATCTTGCTCCATAATCTCTAAAGCTTTTGTTAAAAGTGGCGGCATTGCCGCATGAATTGCAGGATCATCATCACGCATCGCTTCTAAGTACTCACGCTCTTCTAAAACAGAGCCAAGCGTAAAATGACTCACAACACCTAATGTATAAAGAGCTTCTTCCAAGCTAAAACCTTGCTCACAGAGAAATGCAAGTTGAGCTTCAACGGTCTCAAACTGCTCCGGCGAGGGTCTTGTTCCTAAATGGATTTTTGCCGCATCTCGGTGACTTAATAACGCCCTACGAAAGCTTTTCGCATTTTCTCGCAGAAAATCCGCCCAGTACTCGCCCTTTTGAGGTTGAAAGTGATCATGATGCCGTAACAAAATTTCTACCGATAAAGCATCTAACAACGCCCGCTTATTTTTGACATGCCAATAGAGGGACGGCTGTTCAATATTCAGCTTTTGCGCCAATTTTCGAGTCGTTAACCCTTCCATCCCTACTTCATCTAAAAGCGCTAAAGCGCTTTCAATTACTCTTTTTTTATCTAATCTTGCCATCATTATTCCTTATTATTTTCTTGACACTCTATCACTGATAGGGTTATATTTCCACACCTTCAAATCTATCAATGATAGGGAAACTTATAATGATGAATCGCTATATCACAATCGCCCTCTTAATTACCTTCCTAGATGCAACAGGAATGGGCTTAATCATGCCTGTATTACCAACACTTTTAGAAGAGTTCTCTGTCAAAGAGTCTATCGCCACTCATTATGGTTTTATCCTCGCAATCTATGCGCTGATGCAAGTTATTTTTGCACCAATATTAGGACAACTCTCGGATAAATTTGGCAGAAAACCGGTCTTGATTCTCTCATTAATAGGCGCTGTTTGTGATTACACCCTACTCTCATTTTCTAGCGCCTTATGGATGCTCTATCTAGGGAGAATGATTGCCGGCATTTCTGCTGCAACAGGAGCCGTAGCAGCATCAATGGTCGCAGATCACACAAAAAAAGCAGAGAGAACTAAATGGTTTGGAAAGTTAGGCGCAGCTTTTGGGGCGGGACTCATTGCCGGACCCGCTATTGGTGGATTTATCGGACAATATTCTGCACATTTCCCCTTTATCATTGCCGCAATTTTAAATGCCATTGCTCTTATCATGGTCATTATCCTCTTCCCTAAAGAGCAATCACGCCCAAAAGAAATCGAGCAAGATCAATCTAAAATTCATGAAAAAACCACCATCAATGCCCCGCTAATTCATATTCTCAAACCCGTTTTGCTACTTCTCATGCTGTTTTTTACAGTACAACTCATCGGACAAATCCCTGCATCAACTTGGGTTCTATTTACTGAGTACCGTTTTGAGTGGAATACCTTTAACATTGGTTTATCCCTTGCAGGGCTAGGGTTAATGCATATTATCTTTCAGGCTTTTGTCGCAGGATATATCGCATCTCGCTGGAAAAATGAAACCGTATTTATTCTCGGATTTATACTAGATGCGAGCGCATTCTTATTACTGGCCTTTATCTCTCAAGTTTGGCTCGTAATTCCTACATTGATCTTATTAGCAGGAGGAGGCATCGCCTTACCGGCATTACAAGGATTAATCTCTATAAAGACAGCAGATGAACATCAAGGAAAGATACAAGGTATCATGGTTAGCCTCACTAATATTACCGGAATAATTGGACCGCCCATTTTTGCATTTTCCTTTGCAAAAACGGTTACAAACTGGGATGGCACACTTTGGCTAATCGGTGCTGTACTCTATAGCATTTTATTAGGTCTCTATTTTCTCTATCAAAAGATACGCGCCTATAAACAACTTAAGTCTCAAACTGCTTAAGAGCTCAAACACTAGAATGAAATAATATCTAAGATAAACCTATAAACCTATAAACCTATAAACCTATAAACCTTCAATAAAAATATATCAATAGACATAAAAAAAACCAATTGATAAGTTATACGTTGTCGGCAGCGGGCCAAAAAGGAATACGTCCATGCCCATCGAGGTGAAACCGGCTGTGAGCGCGGGTTCAAGCATATAGCCCGACAGGCGCGTATCCTTGCCGATCACGACACGATGGCGGTGGTCACCGCGACGAAAGACACGGCCAGCCGCCATGCCGACGCGCAAGGCGGTTTCCGCCGTCATCGCGCCTTCGTTGGCTTTGCCACGAATACCGTCTGTGCCGAAATATTTGCGCACCATAAGGTCGATTATCCTGTCGTCGGGTCGCCCTCAAAGGGGACATGCCTGCTGAACCGCGAATATAGAGAAATATCCCGAATGTGCAGTTAACGAATTCTTGCGGTTTCTTTCAGCGCCGCCAATACCGCCAGCCCGTCGCGCAAGGGGCGCGGCTCGTGTGTGCGGATGAAGTCAGCTCCACCTGCGGCGGCGGCAAGCTCTGCAGCGAGTGTCGCGGCCCCGACATCCCCCGGACCACGGCCTGTGAGCGCGCGCAGAAAGGATTTGCGCGAAACAGACAGAAGCACCGGCAAATCGAAGCGCAGCCGCAATTCATCGAACCGCGCCAGCACCGAGAGCGAGGTTTCGGGAGCAGCCCCCAGAAAAAACCCCATGCCGGGATCAAGGACAAGGCGGTTGCGTTTGATACCGGCACCCGTCAGCGCCGCGATGCGCGCGTCAAAGAACGCCGCAATGTGATCCATGATGTCGCCAGCGGGTGCCTCGCGCCGATCTGCCTGCCCGTCTTGCACCGAATGCATAACGACGAGTTTGGCAGATGATTTCGCCAATTGCGGATAGAACGCAGCGTCTGGAAAACCGCGAATATCATTGAGATAGGCCACACCACGCGACAAGGCATAGGCTTGCGTCGCGGGTTGATAACTGTCGAGCGAGACGGGAATGCCATCTGCCTTGAGCGCGTCCAGCACCGGCGCGATACGCGCGATTTCTGTGTCGGACGAAACAGGCGCGGCGTCGGGATTGCTGGATGCCGGACCGAGGTCGATCACATCTGCCCCCTCGGCCATCAGCTTACGCGCCTGCGCAATGGCTGCGTCTGGCGCCAGATACCGGCCTCCATCGGAGAAACTGTCCGAGGTTATGTTGACGATGCCGAAAATGATGAGCGATTTATTCATGGGGGCTTCTATAATAATAATAATCGAGCATGAGTCTCATACGGATGCTCGGGTCGAAAGGGAATCCCCAGGCGAGTAACCTGTTTGCGGTGATCCATTAGCTGCAGGAGCAGAAGAGTATACATCTGGAAGCAAAGCCAGGAAAGCGGCCTATGGAGCTGTGCGGCAGCGCTCAGTAGGCAATTTTTCAAAATATTGTTAAGCCTTTTCTGAGCATGGTATTTTTCATGGTATTACCAATTAGCAGGAAAATAAGCCATTGAATATAAAAGATAAAAATGTCTT
>DASRVY010000037.1:0-6553 GCA_035654855.1 Bacillota bacterium
GTACAAACTTACTCGCATGATCTTACTCGATCTGATCTCGCTGAGATCATTGCGATTAAGCCGGATATTATTTTGATCACCGGCGGAACCGATGGAGGCAATAAGGAGGTTATACTGAATAACGCCCGCAGTTTTTCGACAACAAATCTGCAGTGTCCTCTTATCTATGCCGGCAATCGCGTTATCGCGGATGAAGTCAGTGAGATCTTGCAGAAATTTGATCTCACAGTCTGTCCTAATGTAATGCCAAGATTGGGAGAGCTGAATATTGCGCCCGTGCAGGAAAGAATACGAGAGCTTTTCCTGGAGAATATTATCCATGCTAAGGGATTGTCGCAGGCAGAAGAAATAATATCCGGAATCACGATGCCCACACCTCAGGCTATGCTTAAAGCTATGGAGCTTCTGGCTCGAGGCTGCGAAGCGGCAGAAGGTATTGGCGATCTTATGGCTATAGACCTTGGCGGTGCGACAACCGATGTATACTCGCTGGCCAGTGGCTCACCCCGATCTGCGTCAACCCTTATTAAGGGTTTGCCTGAGCCCTATGCAAAGCGCACGGTCGAAGGAGATATTGGCATGCGCTATGGCATTGACGGCATTATAGCAGCCGCCGGAATTGAAAGAGTAGAGGAGATATCCGGCCTTGACTGCGGCAGTATTGACCATTTGTGCGAACTATTGCAGGCAGATCCGGCCCAATTGCCTGATAGGGAGGATATTGAGGCCTTAGATTTTGCTCTTTCCTGTTTGGCAGTGGAAACAGCTGTGACTAGACACGCCGGCCATCTGGAAGAATTCTATACGCCGATGGGACAGGTATTCGCTCAAAGCGGCAAGGATCTTAGGGATGTCAGAAAAATCATTGCCACAGGGGGATCTCTGGTCTATTCGCCAAAACTTCACAGTATTTTAGCTTACGCTCTCTATAATCCTCAAGATAAAGCTTCGCTTAAACCTGAGAGTGCGAGTTATCTAATTGATAAAAATTATATTATTTCCGCGATGGGAGTACTGTCGGAAAGGTACCCGGACGTCGCCTTAAGGATAATGAGAAAGGAGCTATTGCATGAGTGAGCTCAGAGCGACAAAGCTAAGTATGGATGATTTTACTGCCATCCAAAAGGAAATACTCACCCAGTGGCCTACGGGGCGTGATGTTGATTTTGAAGAAGCAGTAGCCTATCAAAAATCTTTGCCCGATAACAAAGTTTTCAGCCATAAGCTGGCCCAGGCCAAAGCAGACGGCACCACTCTGATTCAGCCGCGCGCCGGAGTAGCGCTGATCCCTCAGCACCTCAAACTGTTGACTTATTTACAAGAAGAGGGCGAGGCTGATTTGCTGCCTACCACTATTGACAGCTATACGCGTCAAAATCGCTACAAAGAAGCTGAAATTGGAATCGAGGAATCAGTCCGGGAGAACAAGTCAATGCTGAACGGTTTTCCGGCTGTAAATCATGGCGTCTTCGGCTGCAGACAAATTATTGACAATCTGGACATACCGGTGCAGATCCGTCACGGGACTCCTGACGCCCGGCTGCTGACGGAAATTTGCTATGCCGGAGGTTTTACCAGTTACGAAGGAGGGGGTATCTCTTATAACATACCCTACGCTAAATCAGTCCCTCTGGAGACTACGATCCGTGACTGGCAATATGTGGACAGACTGACGGGGCTGTATGAAGAGGCCGGCTGTCCTATTAATCGTGAGCCGTACGGACCTCTGACAGGCACACTGGTTCCTCCCTTCATATCTCACGCTGTAGCCATCATTGAGAGCATTTTGGCCGCGGAACAAGGCGTGCGTAACATTACGGTTGGATATGGACAATGCGGGAATCTGGTTCAGGATGTCGCAGCTATCCAGACGCTGCAATCTCTGACAGATGAATATCTGCACAGATTCGGCTACGGCGATGTGCAAGTGACAACAGTCCTTCATCAATGGATGGGCGGATTTCCGCAGGATGAAGCGAAAGCGTATGCGGTAATCGCCTGGGGCAGCTCGGCAGCAGCCTTGTCTCACGCGACAAAAGTTATTGTTAAGACGCCTCATGAAGCCATGGGCGTTCCTACTAAAGAAGCAAACGCTGCGGGATTGCGCGCAACCAGGCAAACTATCTCAATGCTGGACGACCAAAGCCTCAATACCTATAGTCTCAAGGACGAGAAGGTAATTATTGCGGCTGAGACCAGAGCAGTTCTGGAGAAAGTTCTGGAGCTTGGCGATGGTGATATTGCGCAAGGCACAATCAGGTCTTTTGAAGCCGGAATTCTGGATATTCCCTTTGCTCCCAGCCGCTTCAATGCCGGTAAAATGCTGCCGGCGCGTGATAATGAAGGCTGCATCCGTCTGTTCGATCCCGGCAATGTGCCTTTGCCCCCGGAGCTGCTTGATTTCCACCGACAGAAAATTGAGGAAAGAGCTCATTTCGAGAATAGGACTGCGTCATTTCAGATGGTTATTGACGATGTATATGCTATCAGCAAGGGCCGCCTGGTTGGGCGCCCTCGTAAGGGAATTTAATTGGCCGTCACGGTAAGATGGCTTGGTTGAACGCCAACAATATAAGGAGAAATAATTTATGCGTATTAAGAAAATGATCTGTTCCACAGGTATTACCGGTTTCTATTTTGACGATCAGTTAGCGATCAGACAAGGCGCGGTGGCTGACGGTTCCCGCTATATAGGTGAACCTGCCACGCCCGGGTTTAGCTCAGTGCGGCAGCCGGGCGAGTCAATCTCTGTGATGATTGTACTCGATGACAATCAAATTGCCTGGGGAGACTGCGCCGCCGTACAGTATTCCGGAGCGGGCGGGAGAGACCAGCTTTTCCTGGCTGCTGATTTTATTCCTGTGATTGAGGAATATGTTGCGCCCCATTTTGAAGGCCGCGAAATTTCTACCTTCCGGGAGCTGGCTGCAGAATTGGCCGATATTCGTGTTGAGGGGAAGAAACTTCATACAGCTATCCGCTATGGAGTCAGCCAGGCTCTCCTAGATGCTGTGGCCCGTTCAAATCATCAAATGATGTGCGAGGTTATTGCCGAGGAGTACGATCTGACGATATCTGAGGAAATGATCCCGATTTTCAGTCAGTCAGGAGATTCTCGCTATGACAATGCGGATAAGATGATCATCAAGGGAGTGCCTGTTCTGCCGCACGCTTTGATCAATAATATTGATAAATTGGGGCAAAAGGGCGAAAAATTACTGGATTATGTCAAATGGCTGGTCAAGCGCATTCGCCAAATCAGACCGGAGGAATCCTATCAGCCTACAATCCAAATTGATGTCTACGGCACTATAGGTATTGCCTTTGGTCACGATAATATTGACGCCATGGCTGATTATCTGGCAGAGCTGGAGAAAGCAGCCAGACCGTTCAGTCTAAAGGTTGAAGGACCTCTTGATGCCGGCAGCCGTGCCGCCCAGATAAAATATATGTCAGAGCTGACAGCTGAACTGGATCGTCGTGAAATAGCAGTTGAACTGGTTGCAGATGAGTGGTGCAATAATTTTGATGATGTGTGCGCTTTTGTTGATGCCAGAGCCGGTCATATAGTGCAAGTCAAAACACCTGATCTGGGCGGACTTGATGAGACCATCGCAGCGATGCGCTATTGTAAAGACAATGGCATTGGAGCCTACCAAGGCGGCACATGCAATGAAACAGATCGTTCTGCTCAGATTTGCGTCCATGTCGCGATGGCCGTGGCTGCAGATCAGCTTTTAGCCAAACCGGGCATGGGTGTCGATGAAGGCATTATGATTGCCTACAATGAGATGCAAAGGATCCTGGTACTGCGTAAGGCAGGTGCCGATTTTGCTCAGGGTACAGCGTAAGACGGACGCCGCTGCGGTCAAGATATTCGCAAAGCAGCTGTAAAATCACAACGATTATTGTGAATCAGACTCCAGTGCGGCTCAAGATATTGTGTAAGGTATGTGAAGGCTCTTCACAGACACTGTGCTAAAATAATTTTATTGGGAAGCAGGTAAAAAATTATGTCATATTCTGCGCGTATGCAGAAAAATCATCTTTACACTGTGCTTTTATCTCCGCGGGGAATGCCGCGCCTGGCTGACCAGGGTGTTCAGATCGCACAACAGTATCTGAGCCCGTTTGATCTGCTTATCGGACTGATTGGAGACAGTGGGTCGGGCAAGAGCATACTGATCAAAGGTATGTTCCCCGGCTTGGAGCTGACTAATGATGATGAAGGCGTCAATGTTAGGCCGCTGCCGTTGCTGGATCTCGATGACACCGGTTTCTTCAGCCCGCATACTTATCATGTCGATGTCCGTTTCGAAGCAGCTTTCCATCAGATGCACGAATTAGCGGCAGCAATCAATGAGGCCTTGGACCGCAAGAAAAGAGTCATTGTAGAGCACTTTGACCTCGTTTATCCTTATCTGGGCAGGAATGCACATCTTCTGCTGGGACTGGGCGAGGAGATCATCGTCACCAGGCCTAATATTTTTGGCCCCGAGCCGGACCATATTAAGAAAATTGTCTATAAATCAATCCCCTATCGCAGGATGACACATACGGCAGAAGATCTTGTAGCATATTCACTCAGGGATTATCAGGTCTACCGCTATGAGCATGCGGAAGTGCGCCATGGCTTTATTCTCGCTTTTGAAGAGAAGCCGGAGATTGACCTGCGCGAAATGGAAGAAAAAGTAAAAATCATGATCGCTAAAGATCTGCCTGTCTCTTATTTCGATGACTCCCATATCATGATTGGTGATCAGATACATTTTTGCACCGGCCCCAGAATGCATGTGGAGCGAACCGGAGAAATTGAGAACTTTCAGCTTTATCACGAATTTATTCGCGAACAAATTACCGGCCGTTATTTGATGGTGGGACTGGTGGCTGTGGAACACGAGTTCAAACTCAGTGAGCTAAATCAGCTTACTTTGCCCGACTAAGCTTATTGCTGATAGGGACAATTTTCGCAGAGGTGGAATATGGAGATTAAACAGCAAGCCGCAGCCGGCACATTGGAGTCAAGTGATGTGCTGATTACCGTGTGTCCGGCCGATAAACTTGTTCTTAAGATTGAATCCCCGATATTGGCACAGTATGGTGAACAAATTGAAAAGGTGTGCCGGGAAGTTCTGGCAGCTTTGGATGTTACCGGAGGTGAAATTCATTTGCAGGATCACGGAGCACTGGACTGCACGATCAGAGCCCGCCTGGAAACTGCGATTAGACGCTCTACCGGCCAGGGAGATTGATATGAGAAGATCTTTACTCTTTATACCCGGCAATAGTCCGGTTATGGTTCAGAACGGTGCCGTGCTGCCTGCTGATTCGGTGATTTTGGATCTGGAGGATGCTGTCGCAGCGGATCAAAAAGATGCAGCCAGGATCCTTGTGGCCTCTGCATTAGTTTCTGTTAACTATCAGAAGGAAATAATTGTACGCATCAATTCTTTGGACAGTAATTATTGGCAGCAGGATCTGGAGAAGATTATTCCTTGCCGTCCTGACGCTATCATGCCAACCAAATGCAGTGACAGCTCGGTAATCAAAAGCATAGCAGAGAAAATCTCTGAGCTGGAGAGACAGAGCGGCATCGAGCAGGGGGCAGTTAAACTAATTCCTTTGATAGAGACTGCCCTCGGCATTGAGAATGCCTATGACATAGCGAGCTCATCACCCAGGGTAGCCGCAATATTACTGGGGGGCGAAGATTTGGCTGCAGATCTGCAGTGTGAACGCACTAGAGACAGCGCGGAGATCAACTACAGCAGATCACGTATTGTTATGGCAGCCAGAGCCGCAGACGTTGAACCCATAGATACCCCCTTTACAGATATCGATGATGGTGAAGGTCTAATCCGTGATGCCCGGCTGGCGCTCAGTCTGGGCTTTTCCGGCAAAGCAGCCATCTCACCTCGGCATCTGACTGCTATTAATGAGGTTTTCAGCCCCCGCCCGGAGGCTGTCAGATATGCCCAAGAAGTAGCTGTGGCGACAGAAGAAGCGAAAAAGGCAGGAAAAGGTGTAGTTTCTCTGCATGGCAAAATGATAGACGCGCCTATTGCCGCCCGGGCCGAACGGGTGCTGGAGCAAGCCAGACAGCTGGGTCTAGATTTGGAGGATTGAGCGCATGCAGCAAAAAGTACTAAGTTCAATCACTGACGCTTTGCGCCGCACTGAGGCTCGGGATGGAATGACCTTGTCTTTTCATCACCATCTTCGCAATGGCGATTATGTACTGAATCTGGTTATGGCAGCCGTCAAAAAACTGGGTCTAAAAGAGATGACAATAAATGCCAGCTCAATTTTTGATTGCCATCTCCCTCTCGTAGACTTAATTAAGGACGGCACGGTCACCGGGCTGGAGTGCAATTATTTGGGTGCTCTGGTTGGCAGGTCAATATCTGCGGGTATCTTGGAGAAGCCTGTACTCTTTCGCACCCACGGCGGACGGCCGGCTGATTTGGAACGGGGCAGCGCGCACATAGATATCGCCTTCATCGCAGCGCCAACAGCAGATACAAAGGGCAATATCAGCGGTAAATATGGACCT